>JANNPJ010000045.1:0-3238 GCA_031400005.1 Kineosporiaceae bacterium
CTCGCTCAGCGACCGGCGTAGGTCACAGGTAGCGAGTCGCGTTGTAGAGCGTCAGGGCAGTGTCGTCGAAGTACGGGGAGAGCAGGATCGTCGGCCCGACAATCCGATCGATTCGGCTGTTGATGCCGTTCAGGTAGCCCCAGTTGCCGTCCCAGTCGTGCAAGAAGGCGCCACCACTGGTACCCCGGGTCATGTCACACGGGATCTTGATGGTGTCCGAGGTGATCCACAGGAAGGTCCACTCCGGCGATGCGTAACCGTAGCAACGGTAGAGCTTGCCACCGCTGAACGGTGCCTCGGCGGGGTACCCGAAGGAGTTCTCCCACACGTACTTACCAGCGTTGACCCGCAATCCCTGGCCACCGAGGTAGTTCACGATGTGGTAGCCGAAATTGGTGCCCATGATCGCGACGCCCATGTCGGCGGTGAAGTCGGAGCTGCTGTTCCAGGCACCAGTGGTCCAGAGCTGAGTGGCCGTCCAGGTGCCGTACGGCCGCGGTGTCGCCGAAGCACTGTTGTACGCAGGGACGAACTGCCAGTTGGAAGCCCACCCGCTCCCCGAGCCCCCGTTCAAGCAGTGACCGGCGGTCCAGACCGTGTCCAGCCCTTCGGAATTCACGATCGTGCCCGAGCACTGGTAGTTCAGGCCGTTCATCGTGAAGAAGACCTTGCCACTGGTTCGGGCGGTCGGCGCGTAGTACGGCAGGTTCGGGTTGACGGCGGCTGCCCGCAGCCCCTTCGTGGCGCTGGTGCGAGCCTGCGGCTCCTTGCCCAGCAGGCCGCCCTTGGCGTCGACACTCATTGGCGCGCCGTTCTCGTTCTTGGCCGCCTCATCTCGCACCTGCTTCGAATCCTTGGTGCGTTCATGCTTTTTCACTGCGGCCTTAAAGTTCGACGAATCCTCCGCCGGAGCCGCCGCCTTCATCCGCGACGTCGTCCAGTAGCTCTTCACCGCATCATCGGCAGTTGCCTTGCTACCACGCTCGGCCCGGCCGGCGGCCCAGGCCTCGGCGGTGACCCCCGGCACCCCCTTGACGCTCGTCTCGATCGTCGGGCTCGGAGCCGGAGCGGCGCTCGCCGTCTGACTGAGTGCGAAAGCCGGTGCAGCAACAAGACTTATGGCGAGTCCAGCCAGGATCGCCCGGCGGCTGGAGCGAGTCAATGTAGACATCTGTGGTTCCCCTTAGTGGTTCGAATGGCTACGCTGTGCAGCCAATCGACTACGAAGAGCAATCACTGCGTGAGGTTGATACACCCGCCCGAAAATAAATTCAGCGTGGCCCCGGGATCGCCGGTCAAGGGCAATCCCGAGGCCACGGGTGGACTGCGTTCGTCGCGCTCGGCGAACTCTCCGGGCTACTCCTCGACGCGGGGGAGCTGAGAGATCAGATCGGCGGCCGACATTGGCACCGAGAACATGGGAAAGTCGTATTTGAGGGCATTCTCGTGCTCTTCTAACGACGTCCCGGCAACGCAATCGTTGAGCGTGATCACCCGATAGCCATTTTCGTAACCCGAGCGCATCGTGGATTCCACGCAACAGTTGGTCAGAAAACCACCCAATACCAGGGTGGTGATGCCCTTGCTGCGCAAGATGAAGTCGAGGTTGGTGCTGGCGAAAGTATCGAGCCCGCGCTTTCCTTCGATCACGATGTCTGCACCGGCCGGTGTCAATTCATCGACGATTGCGGCGCCCCACGAACCTTTCACGAAGGCCTTGCCATCGACCACGCCTTTGAGGATTCCGTAGGGGTGCGAGCTGATCTCGTTGTACCCCTCGACGAAGCTGATCGGCGCATGCATCACCGTGACCCCAGCGGCACGGGCCGCCTCGACGACCTGCTTGGTATTCGCCAGCATCCCGGTGCGGTCCATCACCGCCGACACCGCGCCGTGCAGGACACCGCCTTCGGAAGTGAAGTCATTCTGGTACTCGATCAGCACGAGAGCGGTGGTTTTCGGGTCGATGGCCATCGGAACTCCTCAGAATGTGGAGGGCAGTTATCGGCACGCTAACTGCGGCCCGACCGCGAGACAAGGATGCGAGGCCCGCTCAGTTCAGACGCAGCAGCCCGGTGGCTCGGTTCTTCGGATTCTGCGCGTCTCGCCAGGAGAAGCTCAGCTGCTCGTCGCCGAACCGGTCCAGCCGGACCAGGCCGCCGGAGGCGCACACCCCATTGGGGTTGTCGTCCATCACCGCGACGAACTGCAGCACCGTGTCCGAGGTGGCGGTGAGCCTGAGGTCTCCGGAGCAACCGAGGTCGTCCAATGTCATCCGGCCGATGGTCTCCCCCTGGTCGAGATCCACCTCGACCGCCCACCGCTTCACCCTCCCCCGAGGCTGATTCCCGAAGCCTCCCAGGTGCCGTCGAAGGCGCTCGGAATGGTGCCCTCCGGAACCTGCTCATCGCCGTTTCCGTCGCGGGTCGCTTCGGGAGTCGGCGGCTGGGTATTCGCTGGAGCCTCGGTATTCGCTGCCGCCCCCGTTTCGGTACCGGACGGCGGAGTGGGAGCAGCCGATGCCGTGGTTTCCGATCCGAGCCGATCGGCGGCGAACAACCCGTTCCGATCGGCCTGGTAAATCCCGACCAGGGCAATCAACCCGAGGACGATGGCCGCAGGAACCCAGCGCCGACCATGTCGAGATCCGGAACCGGGGGCCGGCGGGTGCTCCGGAGGCGGGATGGTGCCCTCACCCCACACCCGGACGGCGGGCGGGTCCTGGACCGGCGGCCCTGACTCGTCATGGGCGGTCGGCTCTGACCCGTACCGGGCGGTTGGTGCTGAGTCGTACCGGGTGGTTGATGCTGACCCGAACGGGGTGGTTGGTTCTGGGTCGTACCGGGTGGTTGGCGGCGCGGAGCGGGTGGTCTGCGCCGCGTCGACCGGTGGAGTCGACAGCGGGGGCCTGGTGGTGGCTGAAACGGCCGCGGCGTGCACGATGCCGGTCGCCTCAGCGAGTACCTGGGTCGCGTCCGAAGCGTCGTGCGCCGGAGCGGGCCGCCCGAGCAGCAGGGCAAGGACCTGCTGAGCGGTCGGCCGTCCGGTGGGGTCCTTGTCCAGGCAGCGCCGGAGTACCGCGGCCAGTTCGGTCGGCACCCCGGTCAGGTCCGGCTCATCGGACGAAATCCGGTGCATCACCGCAACCATGTGCGGGGCCTCGAAGGGTGCCTGCCCAGTGGCCGCATAGGCAATCACTGACGCCCAGGCGAACAGGTCCGTGGCCGGGCCGACCCGC
>JANNPJ010000065.1:0-11070 GCA_031400005.1 Kineosporiaceae bacterium
CGTGCGGATATTCCGCACGGAGTCCACCCAATCTTTCTGTTTGCCATAGCCCAGACGCCCAGGAGGCAACCCGGGATGGCATGTGGGGACGGCAGGACGGCCGGGGTCGGACGACCTACAGACGGGGTCGGACGACACTCCATGGCGACCAAAGGGAACGACGGTGGGTGCGGACGGCGGCGGACGACGCTGCGTAGCGGCCAGGGACGGCCAGGGCCCCATTGCCCGCCCAGCGGCCCACGCGCCGTCCTATGCCCCGCAGAGGAGCGGCCCACCCGCGCCGTCCTATGCCCCGCAGAGCGGCCCACCCCGCCGTCTACGCCCGGGAGCGGCCCAACAGCATCCAGTACCCGAGAGACGGCCGCCAGGCCTGCCCGGCTGCCCGCCAGCGGGCTCAGGCTGCGAAGCCAGGCGGGTCAGGCGGGTCAGGCGGGTCAGGCAGGAATCAGGCGTTCTTCCACGTGGAGTACGGCATGTTCCAGGCGGTGTAGCCGTTGTCTGTCTCCAGCTTGCGGGCGCTGTTCTTGTAGATCACGACATCGCCGACCTTGGAGTTGTCGAAGACCCACTTGGCGTCGGCCGTACTCATCCCGGTGCATCCATGGCTGACGTTGGCCCGGCCCTGACTACCCATCGACCAGGGTGCCGCGTGCAGGAACTCACCGCTGTAGGTGAGCCGCATCGCGTACTTGGCCTTGATGTTGTAGTAGTCCGGGTCGCCCTTCTTGATGCCGATCGTGGACGACTTCATCTGGTGCACGGTCTCGCGGCTCATGATGACCTTGATGCCGTTCCTGGTGGCCATCGAGGCCTTCCCGGTGGTTACCGGGATGGTCCGGATGACCTTGCCGTCTCTGCGGAGGGTCAGTTTGTGACCCGCCACATCCACCGTGCTGATCACGGCGCTGCCGATGTTGAAGTCCGAGGTTCGCTTGGCCTCGCCCCAGACGCCGGGCTGCAGTTCGACACCGGCCAGGTTGGACGTGACCTTCACCTTGGTGTTGGCCGGCCAGTACTTCTTCGGCCGCCACTGCACTTGCTCGGTGCTGATCCAGCGCCAGCTGCCCTCGACGTTGCTGGTCGTTTTGACATCGAGCGCTGCTTCGACGTTGTCCCGGTTCTTGGTGCTCACCGAGCGGGAGAAGTTGACCACCACCGGCATCCCGACGCCGACGACCCAGCCGTCACCTGGCTGGATGTAGGCGCTGGCGGTGCCCTTCGGCGTGAGTGTCTTGAATGACGAGGTGCTGGTCGCCTTCGTCCCGTCGCTGGCCGCCGCTGCCTCGACCGACACCTTGTATTTGGTGCCGGGAGCCAGCTTGCTCTTGCTGGTCCAGCTGAGCTGGTCCGCAGCGAGCGTTCCCGGGATGGCCTTACCGTTGCGGGTGGTCACCTTGACTGCCGCCAGGGTGCCCTGGGAGACCTTGATCTTGATCGTCTTGTCGAGCCGGACCTTCGAGGCGCCATCGGCCGGTGCGAAGGACACCACGGCCGGCGGCGCAGTGGGAGCGACCGGCGTCGAAGCGCCATCCTTGGTCGTACCCGCGCTCAAGCCCGCCTTGGATTCAGGGTCGTCGGACCCGGCGGACTGGCACCCGGCTAGCACAACGGTTCCGGTCACGAGGGCAACCACGACCGCGCTGAACGACCCCACCCCACGCGACCTCACCGGACGCTTACCGTTCACAAACTTCACACCGGACTCCATCTGGCCGACGGGGATCTTCACTCCCACTACGACGCATGAGCATCGCAATGCGTTGCTCAGATTACGTTAAACCTCGGATAAGGGAGCAAACTTCCAGGTCAGACGCAGGCAGCGCTGACATGTGATGTCTCTCCGTAAGCATAGTTATCGTTACTGTACTAGAACCCCACAGACAAAAGATCACCCGCTTACCTGAGTAAGCGGGTGATCCGAACGTCAGCTCAGTGAGCGTGCTCACCGCGGTAGTACTCGAAGACCCAGCCGATCAAGCCGATCGCGCTGAGCCCAGCACCAATGAAGAACAGCCACCATCCGACTGCCAACCCGGCGAACAACAGGGCCGCGCCAGCGGCAGCCGCCAGCGGCCACCACGAGTACGGAGAGAACTCGCCCAGTTCTCCGGCGCCTTCGGCGATCTCTCCGAACGGGTCATCCTCCGGACGGGCATCGATCGTCTTGGCCGTGTACGCCAGGTATCCGCCGATCAGGATGGCGAGGCCTGCCGTCAGGAACAGGCACGAGGTCCCGACCGGTTCGTCCCAGCCGGTGACCGCGCCGTAGACCACGGCGAAGACAAGGAACAGCGGGGCGCCGCCGCCGAAGAACCACGCTTCGACCTTCACTGCTGTACTCCCTGGTTCCCGATGTCTTTGCCACGCTTGCCGGACGGGTTGGTGTCGTGCCCACGCTCTGCCATTGCCGGCTCGCCGTAGATCTTGTCGAGCAGCCCCTTGTCGGCCGTCGGCGTGTCGTGGGCGGAGATCTCCGGGTGATGCAGGTCGAACGCCGGACGCTCGGAACGGATCCGCGGCAACGAGGAGAAGTTGTGCCGCGGCGGCGGGCAGGAGGTCGCCCACTCCAGCGAGGCGCCGTAGCCCCACGGGTCGTCCACGGTCACGAGCGGAGCCGTCTTCCAGGTCTTGTAGACGTTCCAGACGAACGGGACGAGCGAGAGCCCGAGGATCAGCGAACCGAACGAGGAGATCCGGTTGAACAGCTCGAAGCCGTCCTCGGGCAAGTAGTCGGCGTACCGACGGGGGAAGCCCGCCACGCCGAGCCAGTGCTGGATCAGGAAGGTGGTGTGGAACCCGATGAACGTGAGCCAGAAGTGCATCTGGCCGAGTCGCTCGTCCAGCATTCTCCCGGTGAGCTTCGGCCACCAGAAGTAGAACCCCGCGTACATCGCGAACACCACGGTGCCGAACACCACGTAGTGGAAGTGCGCGACCACGAAGTAGCTGTCGGACAGCTGGAAGTCCAGCGGCGGCGCGGAGAGGATGATGCCGGTCAGGCCACCGAACAGGAAGGTGACCAGGAAGCCGAGCGACCACACCATCGGGGTCTCGAAGGTCAGCGAGCCGTGCCACATCGTGCCGATCCAGTTGAAGAACTTCACCCCGGTCGGTACCGCGATCAGCATGGTCATGAAGGCGAAGAACGGCAGCGCGACCTGGCCGGTGACGTACATGTGGTGCGCCCAGACGGCCACCGACAGAGCGGCGATCGCGATCGTCGCGAAGACCAGGCCCTTGTAGCCGAAGATCGGCTTGCGGCTGAAGACCGGCAGGATCTCGCTGATGATGCCGAAGAACGGCAGCGCGATGATGTAGACCTCGGGGTGGCCGAAAAACCAGAACAGGTGCTGCCACAACATCGCCCCGCCGTTCTCGGGCTCGAACACCTGTGCTCCGAACCGGCGGTCGGCACCGAGCGCGAGCAGCGCGGCGGCCAGCGGCGGGAACGCCATCAACACCAGCACGCTGGTGATCAGCACGTTCCAGGTGAACAACGGCATCCGGAACATGGTCATGCCCGGCGCCCGCATGCAGATGATCGTGGTGATGAAGTTGACGCCACCGAGGATGGTGCCGAACCCGGCCAGGGCCAGACCGAACACCCACAGGTCACCGCCCAACCCCGGGGAGAACACCGAGTTCGAGAGCGGGGCGTAGGCGAACCAGCCGAACGACGCGGCGCCGGCCGGGGTGAGGAAGCCGGCCACCACGATCAGGCCACCGAACAGGTACAGCCAGTACGAAAGCATGTTCAGCCGCGGGAACGCGACGTCCGGCGCACCGATCTGCAACGGCATGATCGCGTTCGCGAACCCGGCGAACAGCGGAGTGGCGAACAACAGCAGCATGATCGTGCCGTGCATGGTGAACAACTGGTTGTACTGCTCTTTGGAGCTGACGATCTGCAGTCCTGGGCTGATCAGCTCGGCCCGGATCAGCAGGGCCATCAGACCGGCGATCAGGAAGAAGCCGAAGGAGCTGATCAGGTAGAGGTTGCCGATGACCTTGTGGTCAGTCGTCGTGAACCACTTGACCGCGGTAGCGCCCTTGCGAACCGGGACGACTCTGGCGACTGCCGCATCGTCCGGGCTGCTAATCGTGGCTGTCATATAACTATTCGCCGTCCCCTGGATTCACGCTGCTGTCCCCCGACTCCTCGGAGTCGCTCTTCGGCGCCATCTCGCTCCGGCCGAGCTCGGTCGGCAGTGAGCCGGACTGGCCCGCAGCCTTGAGTTCGGCGATGTGCGCGTCGTATTCCGCCTGGGAGACCACCTCGACGTTGAAGAGCATCTCCGAGTGGTACTCACCACACAGCTCGGCACACTTGCCCTTGTACGTACCTTCGCGCTGCGGTCTGATCTGGAATTCGTTCTGAATGCCCGGGATGGTGTCCATCTTCATCAAGAACCCGGGGATCCAGAACGAGTGGATGACGTCGCGCGCGGTGAGGTTGAACTGCACGAGTTTGTTGACCGGCAGATAGAGCGTGGGCAGTTCGGCCTCGACTCCCGGCTTTCCGGTGAGCTGGCCCTGGACGCCGGTCTCGTAGGCTTCGTCCTCCACGTAGTTGAAGTCCCACGACCACTGCTTACCCACGACGCCAATGGTCAGGTCCGGCTTGGTGGTGGTGTCCACAATGGCCGCCTGCGCGACAGCGGTGTACCCGAAGAGCACGCCGACCATCATCAACGGGATGATCGTGTACATGATCTCGAGCGGCAGGTGATACCGGATCTGTGGTGGCATGCCGGTGTCATCGCGACGGCGCCGGTAAGCCACCATCACCCAGATCACCAGCCCCCAGACCAGCACCCCGACCAGCAGGGCGGCGATCCAAGAGCCGTTCCACAAGTCAATGATTCGGGCGGTCTGATCGGTCGTGTCCCGTTCCGCGGGCAACCAGCCCGTTTTGAGCGAGTCACTGCATCCGGACAACGTCAGAACGGCAGCGCCGGCAAGACCCACGGCTACTGCTCGGGCGCGCCCACGCGCCAGTTGGAACCCCTCGTGCGAACGCAACGGCGGCCTTCCCACGGTCTCGACCCGGTGCGCAGTTTGACCTGGCCGCCGAGTGCTTTTTCCTGGTTGGACGAGTGCTTGTCCTGACTGAGCTGGTCGCGATTTCTCGCTGGAGAGCAGCGTAGCGGGTTGCTCAGGAACCGCCTGCGATGGGTGGCACCCGCTTCGCGGTGGCGCGAGAGACTGATCTCGTGACCACCTCCCCCACCAGTCCCGGCGCAGCCTCGCGACCTGATCGGCGGGTGTATTTGGACGCCGCCACGGTAGCTCCCCCGCACCCGGCCGGACGGGAGGCGCTACTGGCGGCGTTCGACGAGGGCTGGGCAGATCCGCGCCGACTGCACGCCGAGGGACGCCGCGCCCGACTCCTTCTGGACGCCGCCAGGGAGGCGCTAGCGGCAGCCCTCGGCGTCCGCACCGAGGAACTCATCTTCACCGGCTCGCACGTCGAGGCCGTGCACGCAGCCGTGCTCGGCACGCTCAAGGCCAGGTACCGCACCGGCAGCCGGGTCGTTCACTCCGCCGTGGAGCACTCCGCGGTCCTGCACGCCGCCGGCCAGGCCGGCAGCGCGGTGCCGATTGACGTCGACCGGCTGGGTCGGGTGGACGCCGCGGCTTTCGCCGAGCAGCTGGCCTCCCCCGGCGTGGCACTCGGTTGCCTGCAGAGCGCCAACGGTGAGGTGGGCACCATCCAGCCGGTGACGCAGGTCGCCGAGGCGGCCCGAGCCGCCGCAGTCCCGCTCCTGGTCGACGTCGCGGCCTCGGCCGGGCTGCTGGCCACCCCGTCCGGCTGGGACCTGCTGGTCGCCGATCCTCGTTCCTGGGGGGCACCGGGTGGGTTGGGGTTGCTCGCCGTCGGGGCGAACACCCGTTGGACGTCGGCCGCCCCGGCGGACGACGGCACCGAACGGGTGCCGGGCACACCGTCTGTTCCGGCGGCGCTGGCCGCGGCGGTCAGCCTGCAGGCCGTCCTGGCCGACGCCGAACGGGACGATGCCCGTCGCCGGGCGTTGACCGCGAGAATCCGGGAGGTCGCAGCCGGGGTCGCCGATACCGAGGTGGTCGGGGACCCCGATCACCGGCTGCCCCACGTGGTGACCTTCTCGTGTCTTTACGTGGACGGCGAGGCGATCGTCGACGAGTTGGACCGGGCCGGATTCGCGGTCGGTTCGGGGTCAGCCTGCACGGCGTCCACCCTTGAGCCGAGCCACGTGCTGGCCGCGATGGGGGTGTTGACGCACGGGAACATCCGGGTCGGACTGCCGTCCGGCGTGGGTGAAGCTGAGGTAGAGGCCTTTTGCGCGGTGCTGCCCGAGGCCGTGCACCGGGTCCGTGCCTTCCTCGGGGCGGACACCCTGTGAGCGCCGAAGTGACAGTGGATGCCACCGGGCTGCGTTGCCCGCTGCCGATCATTCGGCTCGCCGCGGCCGCCCGGAACGCCCCGATCGGGACCGTCATCACGCTGATCAGCACCGATCCGGCGGCCGAACCGGATGTCGCGGCCTGGTGCCGAATGCGCGGCCATCGGCTGCTCGATCAGAACTGGGACGCCGCCCCGACCCGCATCCTGACCAGCCGAATCGCCGTCACCCCAAGCCCAACAGATCCGTAACTCCACGCTCGCGGTTAGTGGGTTTCCAGCCGACGCGGTCGGGGTGCGGTCAGGGCCGTCTCGAGTCGGCGCCGGTAATCGTCCCGGCTGATCTCCACGACACCGAGCGTGGCCAGGTGATCGGTGCGCCATTGGACGTCGAGCAGTCGCCGGCTGTCGCCGTCCTCAGCCAGGATCTCGACCAGCGCGACCAGCGCGACCTTTGACGCGTCGGTTTCCCGGTGGAACATCGACTCGCCGGCGAACAGCCCGCCGACGCTGACCCCGTACAGGCCACCGACCAGTCGACCGGCTCGCCAGCACTCCACCGAGTGCGCCCAGCCCAGGTCGTGCAGCCGCCGGTACGCCTCGGCGATCCGGGAGGTGATCCAGCGCCCCGGTCGACGGGAGTCCGCACAGGCCGCGACCACCTCATCGAAGGCGGTGTCGACCCTGATCTCGAATCCGGCCGCCGACCGACGCAACGAACGGCTGATCTTCATCCCGTCGATCGGCAGGATCCCGCGCGGGTCGGGCGACCACCAGCCGACCGGCCCGCGCCCGTGCCGCCCCAGCCCCATCGGGAACACCCCAGCTCGGTAGCCGGACAGCAGCGTCCCCGGTTCGAGATCGGCACCGACGCCGATCAGATCCTCCCCGGGGACGGCGACCGTCAGGTCGAAGGCGTACCTGCTGGTCACCGGCTCCAGCGGCTCGATACTCACGACGGCAGACCACAGGACGACGAATGCGGAGGCACGCCCCTACGCCGACATCACGGACGGAAGGCCCTCAAGTGCAGCTCGACCTCGGCAGCGGCCGAGTCGCCGTAGACGGCGGCAAGGCGACTGAGGAAGCCGACCTGACCAAGTTCGTATTCCTGGGTGCCCACCGTCTCGATCACCAGGGTGGCGAGCGTGCAGCCGATCTGGGCACTGCGCAACGGCGGCAGTCCCCAGGCGGTGCCGGCCAGGAAACCGGCCCGGAAGCCGTCCCCGACTCCGGTCGGGTCCATCAGCTTCTTCGCCGGGACGACGGGGACGTGCTGCTCTTCGACTCCACGCCCATCGATGAACACGCCCTTGTCACCGTGGGTGGTGATCCGCAGGCCGACGTGATCAAGGACCTCGTCGTGCGACCAGCCGGTCTTCTGCTCGATCAGGCCGGCTTCGTAGTCGTTGCTGAACAGGTATGCCGCGCCGTCGATGTACTGGCGGATCATCGTTCCGTCGGACCAAGCCAGCTGCTGCGAGGGGTCGGCTGCGAACGGGATGCCGCGGGTGCGGCATTCCTCCGTGTGACGCAGCATCCCTTCGGGGTCGTTCGCCCCGATCAGGACCAGGTCAAGGGGTTCGACGGCACCGAGGGGACCGAGTTCGATCTCCCGGGCCTCAGACATCGCGCCGGGGTAGAACGACGCGATCTGCGCGTGGTCGGCGTCCGTCGTGCAAACAAACCGGGCGGTGTGTTGCAGCTCGGAGATCCGGACTCCGG
This sequence comes from Kineosporiaceae bacterium, assembly GCA_031400005.1. Classification (GTDB taxonomy): domain Bacteria; phylum Actinomycetota; class Actinomycetes; order Actinomycetales; family Kineosporiaceae; genus JANNPJ01. The sequence goes on from JANNPJ010000065.1 coordinate 8,108, forward strand.
AGCAGTCCACTCCGTGCCGCTCCAGCCAGGATCGGTAATCGGCGAAGTCTGCCCCGGCAGCACCGACCAGCAGTGGGCGCAGCCCGAGGTTAGCCAGCCCGAAGACGATGTTCGGAGCCACCCCGCCACGCCTGATCTGCAGGTCGCCGACGAGAAAGGACAGCGAGACCTTCTCCAGCTGTTCCTTGAGCAGGCTGTCTGCGAACAGACCGTCGAATGTCATCAGATGATCGGTCGCAATGGACCCTGTTACGGCGATACGCACGTCGCGAAACCCTACCTGCAAACCGACTCAGGCCGTGCCCCTGAACAGCGAAGGCACGGTCCTGAGTTTCTTCCACGTCAGTGGAAGGCCGGTTCGAAAGTCAGTGGAAGCTGTCGCCGCAGGCGCAACTACCTCCGGCGTTCGGGTTGTCAATGGTGAAGCCCTGCTTCTCGATCGTGTCGGCGTAATCGATCGAGGCGCCCTCGAGATAGGGGGCGCTCATCCGGTCGACGACGACGCCCACCCCATCGAAGTCACGGACCAGGTCGCCGTCGAGCGAACGCTCGTCGAAGTACAACTGGTACACGAGGCCGGAGCAGCCGCCGGGCTGGACAGCGATCCGAAGTCGAAGATCGTCGCGCCCTTCTTGCTCCAGCAGGCTCTTCACCTTGGTGGCGGCGACGTCCGTGAGCTGCACGGCGTGCGTGTTCGCCTCACCGGCGGTGACGACGCTCTGCTCAGTGACGCTCTGGTCGTTGACGGTCATAGGTGCATCTCCTGCTCGTCCGAACGGTCAGGTCGGCCAGTCTGGGGGGTGTGCCGTACGTGGATGTACGAGCACGCGGTGTGCAATGTGGCCAGCGGTGAGCGGTCACGGGTAATTCCCGGTTGCCCGAGAGATCTGCGTCTACCTCGGCCGACCTCGGTGGATGCCTCGATCTTCAGATCCGTGTCGCTCTCCCCCGCCCACCTCATTGCCGCACCCCACCAGCGTACGTCAGGCCCGCTCCGGTCGTGGCGACCAGGTACGGGCCACCCGCTCGGCGCGGTCCGCGAGCCGCGCCGCCGGCTCGGCCAGCGAGCGGGTGATCTCGGCCGCGGTCCGAGCCACCGGGTAGGCCGACTCCACCCCCACGGTCAGCAGTTCGCGCCGTCCGACCAGTACCTGACCGGCCACCGCGACGGTGGGCACAGCCACCTCCTGAGCCAGTTTCGCGACCGCGGTAACCACCTTGCCGCGCAGCGACTGCCAGTCAAGCGTGCCTTCCCCGGTGATCACGACGTCGGCCCGGGTCAGCCGCGCGGGGAGCCCGACCGCCTCCGCGACGGCACTGGCACCGGGTTCACGGCGGGCGCCGAGCAGGGCCAGGCCGAAGCCGAGTCCACCAGCTGCACCGGAGCCCGGTTCGGCCACCAGCCGCTGCGGCAGACCCGTCACTTCGAGGGCTGCACGGGCGAAATCGCTGATCGCCAGGTCCAGTGCCTGCGCTTGTTCCGCGGTGGCGCCTTTCTGCGCGGCATACAGCGAACTGGTGCCCTTGAAGCCGAGCAGTGTGACGTCGAGATCGCTGGCGGCCACCAGCTCGACGTCCGCCAACCGTTCCCGCAGCCGGGCGAGCGCACCGACCTGATCGGCGGTGACGCCGCGCAACGACGTCCCACCACCGGCCAGAACGGTGCTCAGCTCGTCGGCGCCCGGGACGGCGAGCACCTGCGCGAGGCCGGCCAGCAGGCCCGCTCCGCCGTCATTGGTCGCCACCCCGCCGAGGCCGATCACCACCCGTCGAGCACCGGCCGCCAGTGCGGCCGCGATCAACACGCCCAAGCCCAGGCTGCTGCTGCGGCCGACGTCCCGCTCGTCCGTCGGGACCAAGGCCAACCCGCATGCCTGGGCGGATTCGAGATACGCGGTCGGCCCCGGGTGTGTCTGCCGGCCGGCACTCGGGTCCGCTTGCTGACCGGCGCCGGCGTCCGCCTGCTGACTGGGCCGCTCGGGTTGATCAGTGAGCAGGATCACGCTCAGGGCGGGCTCGCCCAACGGGCCGGGAACCTCGACCGGGATCAATCGCCCACCGAGGCCCGCGTGCACCGCGTCGACGAAGCCCGGGCCGCCGTCCGAGAGCGGGCAGAGGTCCAGGTCATCGCGGGGAGCGTGGCGTCGCCAGCCGACGGCGATCGCTTCCGCCGCCTCCGCCGCGGTGAGCGTGCCATTGAAGCTGTCTGGAGCAATAAGCACGTGCACGGCGGCCATCATGCCGTGTGACAATCCGTGAATGACCACGAGGCCGCCCACGACGACCAAGAGCAGCACACCGGCTGATTCGTCGGCCGCATCATCGGCGCGCGGACTCGGCGGGTTCGCCGAGCCAGCCGCCTCCCCGAGCGCCCTGCTACTCCTTGGCCGAGGCCAGGATCTGCTCAGCGAGCGCGGCGTCGAGTGTCCGGGTGACCTGCCCGCGCCGTCCGACCCGGATCTGGTGTCGCGAGCCCGCGCCGCCCGCGAGGCGCTCGGCAGCCGGGCATTCGTGCTCGGCCATCACTACCAGCGCGACGAGGTGATCGAGTTCGCCGACGTCACCGGTGACTCGTTCAAGCTCGCCCGGGACGCCGCCAACCGCCCGGACGCCGAGTACATCGTGTTCTGCGGCGTGCACTTCATGGCCGAGAGCGCCGACATCCTGACCGCGGCCCATCAGCAGGTGGTGCTCCCGGACCTCGCCGCCGGCTGTTCGATGGCGGACATGGCGGCCATCGCCCAGGTCGAGGAATGCTGGGACACCCTGGTCGAGGCCGGGGTGGCCGAGGAAACGGTGCCGGTCACCTACATGAACTCGTCCGCCGCGATCAAGGCGTTCACCGGTCGGCACGGCGGAACGGTCTGCACGTCGTCCAACGCCCGGACTGCCCTGGACTGGGCGTTCGAGCAGCGACCGACCGGCCGCGGCAAGGTGCTCTTCCTGCCGGATCAGCACCTCGG
>JANNPJ010000068.1:0-11985 GCA_031400005.1 Kineosporiaceae bacterium
CTTGATCTGGCGAGAGAGCTTCGAGTCCAGGCTTGAGAGGCGATGGGCCTAGTTTCAGCAGGGCTAACACATTGGGTCGCTCGCAGTCAACTGAGTCCGCCGGCTCTGAGTGGAAACACGGGTGCCTAGCTGGGTCAAAACGCGCGACCAACTGCGGGCTACGACCGGTTCGGGATTCTCTCGGCGTTGTCCAACTATGGTCGTTCCTGCCGGCTCGACGCGGTGCCTAGCTTCCGTAGACCGGCTCGGGGGGCGGGGCGTCGGCCAGCAACTGCTTGATGACGTCGTCCAGTTCAGCCGGATCCCAGCGCTGACCTCGGTCCACCCGTGGACCGTGCCGCCACCCGGTCGCCAGCGAAACCATGCCGCCTTCCACCTCGAACATCCGTCCGGTGACATGCCGGGAGCGGTCACTGCCGAGCCAGACCACCAGCGGGGCGATGTTCTCTGCCGCCATCGCGTCGAAACCACTGGCCGGCGCTGCCATCTGATCGGCGAAGGCCTGCTCGGTCATCCGGGTCCGGGCCGCCGGAGCGATGGCATTGACGGTGACGCCGTACCTGGCGAGTTCTGCGGCAGCCACCACGGTCAGTCCGGCAATGGCGGCCTTGGCAGCCACGTAATTACCCTGGCCAATGCTGCCCAGCAACCCAGCGCCCGAACTGGTGTTGATAATCCGCGCGTCCACCGGCGGGCCGGTTTTGGCTCGCTCGCGCCAGTACGCCGCGGCATGTCGCAGCGGCGCGAAGTGCCCCTTGAGGTGAACCCGGATGACGTCGTCCCATTCCTGCTCCGACATGCTGACCAGCATCCGGTCGCGCAGGAAGCCCGCGTTGTTCACCAGGACGTCGAACCCACCGAAGGACACGATCGCGGTTTCCACCAGGCGGGCCGCGCCGGCCCAGTCCGCGACGTCGTCACCGTTGGACACCGCCTCACCACCGAACGCGCGAATCTCCTCGACGACCTCGTCCGCCGGAGCGAGTGACCGACCGGCACCGTCCAGCGCCGCGCCGACGTCATTCACCACCACCCGAGCCCCCTGCCGGGCGAACTCCAGGGCATGTGCGCGTCCGATCCCCCGGCCCGCACCGGTGACGACGACGACCCGGCCGGCGCAGATACCGGTCATGCCCGACGTCCCGAAAGGCCCGCCGGGACGTCGGTCGACGACGTCGCGAGGGCTGTCTTGTAGGCCGGGTCCTCCCCGCCGCCATGGACCGGGATCACCGCACCGCTGATGTAGCCAGCCAGCGGCGAAGCCAGAAACGCGCACAGCGCACCGATTTCATCCGGATCGGCGAGGCGACCGAGTGGCACCGTGGCCGCAACCGCCGCGAGGCCCGCCTCCCCGCCGTAGTTCTGCAAGGCGAGTTCGGTCAGCACCATGCCGAGAGCAATCGAGTTCACCCGGACCAAGGGTGCCCACTCGACGGAGAGCGACCCGGCCAGGCTGTTCAGCGCCGCCTTGGCCGCACCATATGCGGCGGTGTTGGGCGAGGGCCGAAGGCTACTGATGCTGCTGATCATGATGATGCTGCCGCCGCCCTCCTGCTTCTGCATCACCGCGTTAGCTGACTGCGAAAGTACCAGCGGGGCAAGCAGATTCAGGTCCATCACTCGGGAGTGGAACCGTGGTGAGGCCGATGCTGCATCGACATAGGGTGCGCCGCCGGCATTGTTCACCAGGAGATCGAGCCGGCCGAATTCCTCCGCCACCTCACTCACCAGGCGCTGGGCCGGTTCGACATCGCGCACATCCACCGACCGGAAATGCGCCGTTCGACCGGCTGCCGCAGGCAGGTGCTCGGGCTCATTTCGGGCACACGTCACCACCTCGGCGCCGGCTTCGAGCAGGGCTCGGGTAACACCCGCCCCGACGCCACGCACACCGCCGGTGACCAGGGCCACCTTGCCGCTGAGATCAATGGCTATCGCCATGGACACACCTTTCCGCAGACGTGATGGTTTGCGCTTGAGTGACTGAGGGATCCGACGTCATGGATGCTGGCTACTCACCGAAAGCACTTCACCAGTGAGGTAACTCGCGTAGTCACTGGCCAGGAAGACGATCGCGTTTGCTACTTCCCAAGGTTCGGCAGCTCGACCGAACGCCTCCCGCTGGGTCAGCTCGGTCAGCAATTCATCGGTAGTGACCTTGGCCAGGAAGGGATGCATGGCGAGGCTGGGTGCCACAGCGTTCACCCGCACCCCCAGCTCCGCCGCCTCGATCGCCGCGCACCGGGTCAGCGCCATCACGCCCGCTTTGGCGGCGGCATAGTGCGCTTGTCCGGCCTGCGCTCGCCAGCCGATAACGGAGGCGTTGTTGACGATCGCTCCGCCGGAGCCTTGCTGGCGAAATTGCCGTAGCGCGGCGCGGGTACAACGGAAGGTCCCGGTCAGGGTGACGTCGAGGACGCGACTCCACTGGTCGTCGGTCATCTGCTCGAGCGTGACCTCGCCGCCCAACCCGGCGTTGTTCACCAGGACGTCGATTCGGCCGTACTCGGCCACCGTCGCCTCGATCAGGGCCTGCACTTGTGCCTCGTCGGTGACATCGCAGGCAACCATCAACGGCGTGGTCCCGCTGACGTCGGCCAACTGCTCGGCCATCTCACCGAGCCGGCGCTTGTGCCAGTCACTGATCACCACCGTTGCCCCTTCTTCCAGGCAGCGGCGGGCAGTCGCGGAACCAATCCCCGTTCCGGCTGCAGCGGTCACGACGACGACTCGATCGGTCAACAGTTGATGGCCACTCGGGTACGGGGGAACGTCCCTCAGGCCGGTCATCGGATCTCCGCTCGTAATTCGCGGGGCAGGCCGAGCACACGCTCGGCGATGATCGTGCGCTGCACTTCGTCGGACCCCCCGTAGATGGTATCTGCCCGGCTGAACAGGAACAGCCGCTGCGCCTCGGTCAACTCGTACGGCGGAGCCGCTGCGACGAGACCATCCAAGCCTTCGATGTCGATCGCCAGCTCCCCCAGCGCACGATGCCACTGAGCCCAGAACAGTTTCGCGATCGACGCCTCCGAGCCGGCTGTGCCTGCCGCGGAGGAACGGAGCATCCGCAGCGCGTTCAGGCGCATGATCTCCAGACCGATCCAGGCCCGGGTGATCCGGTCGCGAATCAGCGGATCAGCTGTCGCGCCGGTTTCCCGGGCCCGGTCGATGATCCGCTCCAATTCCCGCCGAAAGCCGACCTGCTGACCGAGAGTCGAGACGCCGCGCTCGAAGCCGAGGGTCGCCATCGCGATCTTCCAGCCCTGACCGGGTTCTCCCACCAGATGCTCGGCTGCGGTTCGGGCCTGAGTGAAGAACACCTCGTTGAACTCCGAGGTTCCGGTCAGCTGGATGATCGGACGCACCTCGACACCAGGCTGGCGCATCGGCACCAGCAGGTAGGACAGCCCTCGGTGCCGGGTGCCGTCGCGATCCGTGCGACAGAGCACGAAACACCAGTCGGCCAGATGCGCCAGCGACGTCCACACTTTCTGCCCGGTGACCACCCACTCATCGCCGTCCGGTCCCGACTCCAGCACGGCCCGGGTGGAGACGGCGGCCAGATCCGACCCGGCACCAGGCTCGGAATACCCTTGGCACCACAATTCCCGCACCGCCACGATGCCTGGCAGGAAGCGCGCCTGCTGTTGTGGAGTGCCGAACGCGATCAGCGTCGGGCCCAGCAGTTCTTCGCCGATGTGGTTCACCCGGGTCGGTGCCGCCGCCCGGGCGTACTCCTCATGGAAGATCACCTGCTGCTGAAGAGTCGCTCCCCGGCCACCGAACTCGACCGGCCAGCCGAGGCAGGTCCAGCCGTGCTCCGCCAGATGCCGATCCCAGGCCAAACGGACGTCGAATGCCTCATGTTCACGCCCGGGACCACCCAATCCGCGCGCACCGGCAAAGTCACCGGTGAGATTAGCCGCCAGCCAGCCTCGAACGGTCTGGCGGAACTGTTCATCCGGATCGGGGTTCACGGCGCCTCCCTTCCCGAGTAGCCTTGCCAAGCAAGCAAGCACTTGGTTAGGAGAATCATGCCTGACATCGTCGACAGCGTCGACACCATCGCTGCCGCAGTTCGCCGAGCTGACAAGAACTTTGGCGAGCGCAAGGCAGTGCTGGATCGAGGCCGACGCGTCAGCTTTGCCGAGCTCGCCGAGGGAGTTCGGCAGGTCGCCGGCGCCCTGACGGCGAATGGTGTTGGGCCCGGGGACCGGGTCTGCCTCTGGGCACCGAACCGGCTGGAGTGGATGCTGGCCGCCCTGGGCGCGCAATACCTGGGCGCCGTCCTGGTGCCCATCAACACGCGATACCGCGGTCCGGAGGCAGTCGATGTGGTGGCTCGCACCCGCGCTCGACTGCTCGTCGTCGACCAGACGTTCCTGGGCACCGACTACGTCGCGATGCTGCAGACAGCGGCTGCCGAACTGGACACCGGTACCAAGCCCGACAGCAACCCAGGCACCGCCACCAGCGCCGGCACCGGCAGCGCCGATCGAAGCCTGATTCCGGGCCTTCCCGACCTTTCGACGATCGTGAACCTGGCCGGCGAAGGCGCGGGATGCCTTTCCTGGCAAGACTTTCTGGACAGCGCTGGCTCGGTTCCCGCCGAGCAGGTGGAGATCCTTGCCGATCAGGTTAGTCCGGATAGCGTCTGCGACATCCTGTTCACCTCCGGCACGACCGGCCGCTCCAAGGGCGCGATGGCCAGCCATCGGCAGACGCTCGGGATGGCGCAGGGCTGGGCCGACCGAGCGCGCTTGGTGGCCGAAGACCGCTACCTGATCGTGAACCCGTTCTTCCACAGTTTTGGCTACAAGGCCGGCTACCTCGCGTGCCTGCTCAGCGGGGCTCTGGTGGTACCACAATCGGTGTTTGACGCCGGAGCGGTCCTGGATCTCGTGGAACACGAGCGGATCACCGTTCTGCCTGGTCCACCGGCGATCTATCAGGCGCTGCTCGAGGACACGGAGCTGCCCGACCGGGACCTGACCTCCTTGCGACTCGCGGTCACCGGCGCCGCCATGGTTCCGCAGACCCTGGTCCGGCGAATGGGCACGGAATTGCGGATCGGCAGCACGCTCACGGCTTACGGCTTGACCGAGGCTCCGGTGGTGACCATGTGCGTCAAGGACGATGACGACGCCACGGTGGCGACCACCTGCGGTCGGCCGCTGGACTGGGCGCAGGTGCGGACCGTTGGCCCGCAAGGTCAGACGGCACCGGGCACTCCCGGCGAGGTGCTGATTCGTGGACCACACGTCATGCTTGGCTATCTGGACGATCCGGAGGGCACCGCAGCGGCGATCGATGCCGACGGTTGGCTGCACACCGGGGACGTCGGGGTTCTCGACGAACGCGGATACCTGCGAATTACTGACCGGATCTCCGACATGTTCAGCGTCGGTGGCTTCAACGTCTACCCTGCCGAGGTGGAGCAAGTGATCACCGCGCATCCGGCCGTTCGAGATTGCGCGGTGATCGGCGTCCCAGATGAGAGACTCGGCGAGGTCGGCCTGGCCTACGTATGTACCCGCCAGAAAGAGATTTTGGACGTCGATGAGCTGCTCGCGTATTGCCGCGAGCGGCTGGCGAACTTCAAAGTTCCGCGGTCCGTGGTGCTCGTCGATGAACTGCCGCGCAATGCCGGTGGCAAGGTCGTCAAGTCCCAGCTGCGCCATCATGCGCTCAGCCACCAGTGACATGAGCCAGTGACATGAGGGCAGTGACATGAGGGCAGTGACATGAGCGCAGAAACCGCCTCGCAGAGAAGCGATATCGACCAGGACGACGACCTTTTGGAGCTTCGCAGCACGCTGCGGCGATTGCTGACCAGGCACACCTCGACCGCCGCCGCGCTGCCGGGTGACTACGATCAACGCCTGTGGGCGCTGCTCAGCCAGCAGGTCGGGGTGGCCGGTCTCGCCGTCCCGGAACGGCTCGGTGGCAGCGGCGGCGGATATCTCGAATGCCATCTGGTACTTGAGGAACTCGGCCGGACGGCGACGGCATCGCCGTTTCTGGCCTCCGCTGTTCTCGCCACCCAAGCCCTTCTGCTGGCCGGGGACGACGCGGCGACAGCCGAACTGCTGCCGGACCTGGCCGCCGGAACCCGGACGGCCGCGCTGGCCTGGGACATGGGCGCGAGCAGAGGTATTGACACAGGCACCAGCGCCAGAGGCACGGCGCGCTGCGCGCTGACCGCGACCGGCACCGACGGCTCCTGGGTCATCGATGGGCTGGCCCGACCCGTCCTGGACGGCGCTCGGGCCGACCTGCTGCTGGTCTTTGCCGACCCACGCCCCGCCCCGCAAACCCCGCCCCAAAGCGATCCTTCGCCGGAGTATTCGCACCGGCCTGAGCTCTTCCTGCTTGATCTCACCCATCCCGGGCTGGAACGTGAACTCCTGCCCACGATGGACCAGACGCTGCACCTGGCCGAGATCCGCGCCCACGCGGTACCGGCACGTCGGTTGAGCGGATCGAACAGGCAGAACGAACCGACCAATGGTGCGCAGGCGACCGACGCCACGTCCAGGCTGGCCGACCTGGCCGCCATCGCGATCACCGCCGAGCAGGTCGGCGGGGCTCGGCGTTGTCTGGAACTCACCGTCGGGTACGCCAAGAATCGGGTTCAGTTCGATCGCCCTATCGGCAGCTTCCAGGCGATCAAGCATCGCCTGGCCGATCTGCTGGTCCTGGTCGAGTCGGCGCACTCGGCGTCCGACGCTGCGGCCGTAGCCTGGGCTGACGAGGCTGCCGACGCCTCGGTACTGGCGTCGATGGCCAAGTCTTACTGCTCGGAGGCTTATCGCGCGGTGAGCGCCGAAACCATTCAGCTGCATGGCGGTCTCGGCTTCACCTGGGAGCACCCGGCGCATCGGTACTTCAAGCGGGCGCATTCGACGTCCGTACTTTTCGGTGACCCGACCTACCACCGTGGGCGACTCGCGCACCGGCTGGGTCTGATCGACCCGCCGACCTCAACCGGGTAATTGGCCGGAGAATCATCCGGGCAGTAGTTTGCGGTGATCCCAGGACACGACCCGTTCGGCAGTTATCTTGATCGCCACCCGCTTCGTCGCCTGGTACTCCAGGATGGCATCCGTCACCGGCAGCGCATTGCGTTCGGCGACTGCTCGACCGATCTCAAGTACCGCCAGCCGATCCTCGATCAGCTCGGCTCGACCGATCAACTGCACACCGACCAGTTCCTGGTACTCCTCACCCAGTTCGACCAGAGCGGTGATCCGCCGATCTCGGCGAAGATTCACGATTTTCTGCGAGCGCCCGTTGGTCCACATCACCGGTTGCCCCTCGGCCAGGGCGTACCACATCGGCACCAGATGAATAGTGCCGTCAGCATTGACCGAGGCGATCGTGATGATTCGGCCCCGGTCGAGGAGCGTCCGCACCTCGGCCGGGGCCATCCCGATCGCGGCCCGCTCACTTGGCATGCGGGCGCATTCCGGTAGCCGGGCCGGCTAGCGAATGCGTCGCGGTCGCGCCGCCGTCCACCACGAACTCACCGCCGGTGCAGTATGAACTCTCGTCACTGGCCAGGAACAGCACCAGATTCGCCACTTCCTCGGGCTGACCGACCCGACCCAGGGCCACCCGCTGCCCGACCAAGCTCATATCCACCGGATGCCCGCCGAGGGCGGTCGATATCATCGAGGTGTCGATCGCTCCGGGGTGCACCGAGTTGACCCGGATATCTGCCGGGCCCAGTTCCATCGCCGCGACTTTGGTCATCCCGCGAATCGCGAACTTGCTAGCCGCGTAGGCGGTCAGCATCGGCATCCCGGCGATCCCCTCGACGGACGAAAGGTTGACGATCGAGCCACCGCCGCCGCGTTTCATCATCGGCACGGCAGAACGCATGCCGAGGAAGGTGCCGATCTGATTGACCCGGATCACTCGCTCGTAGTCCGCCAGGGACATCTGGTCCAGTGCGCCGAAGACGAGAATTCCGGCGTTGTTGACAAGCACATCGAGTCGGCCGAGCAATCGGTCGACCTCGATCATGGCGTCTTGCCAGGCCTGCTCGTCCCCGACGTCGAGGTATTGGAACCAGGCGGCGTCGCCTAGCTCGTCGGCCAGCGCCTTTCCCTCCTCGCTGAGCACATCGGCAATGATCACCCGGGCGCCCTCGGCGACGAAACGCCGAGCCGCCGCCGCCCCCTGACCACGTGCCCCCCCGGTGATCAGCGCGGCCTTGCCGTCGAGTCGTCCCATCACTACATCCCTTCAACTGGGTTCCGAGCCACCCGGGTCACGTCGTTCCACCGAGATAGAAATCTTTCAACCGGTGCCGAATCTCGTCCGGCCGACCAGTGGCGATGATCCGACCGCCGTGCATCACCGCAGCGGACTGCGCCACCTCCAGGGCTCGTTCGGCGTACTGCTCCACGAGCAGGATGGACATCCCGTCGACCGCGGCAGCCGCCACGGTGTTGTAGATCTCGGTGACGATCTTCGGCGCCAGCCCCATCGACACCTCATCCAGCAGCAGCAAGCTGGGGCGACTGGCCAGAGCCCGGCCCAGCGACAGCATCTGCTGCTCACCGCCCGACATGCTGCCGGCTCGCTGGTTGCGACGCTCCGCCAACCGAGGGAACAGGGCATACGCGCGCTCGATCAGTTCCCCCGCCGGCGTCCCGAAAGATGATGCCAGGATGAGATTTTCCTCAACCGTCAAGGTGGGGAACACGCCGCGCCCCTCCGGCACCAGGCATACTCCGGCCAGCACCGGCTCGGCGACGTTACCTCCACGAAGCTGGCGACCGTGCACCTCGACCCGACCGGCCGTCGGTTTCAGCTGCCCGCTGATTACCTTGAGCAGGGTGGATTTTCCCGCCCCATTGGCCCCGAGTAACGCCACCACGCCGGACGTCAGGGTGAGATCCACGCCGCGCAGGACTTCGATCCGGCCGTACGCGGCGCGAATGCCTTCCAGCCGCAAGGCAACCGACCCATCGTGCCGATCGTCCGCTCGCGCGGTAGGGCTATCGTCCGCTCGCGCGGTAGGGCTCCGTTTACTCATGCGACGTCCAGGGTTCCGAGGTAGGCCTGCTGCACCCGCGGATCGGCCTGGATCTCCGCAGGAGTTCCGGCGGCGATCACCTTGCCGAAATCGAGCACGTAAACGTAGTCACACGTGCTCATCACCAGACCCATGTCGTGCTCCACCATGACAATCGCAATCCGTTGCTCGGCCAGGGTCTGCAACAGCAGGCCGAACTTCTCGGTCTCGGCCTCAATCAGGCCGGAGGAGGGTTCGTCCAACAACAGCAGCCGGGGCTCGGTGGCCAGCGAGCGAGCCACCTCCAGTAGCCGCGCCGCCCCGGTCGGGACGGCGTCCGCGCGGTGATCAGCGAACTCGGAAATCCCGACAAGCTCCAGCAGGCGATCGGCCTCGGCACGCTGCGCGGCGGAACGCATCCATTTCAGTCCCTGCCGAATCTCGATGGCGACCAGTACGTTCTGCCGGACGGTCAGCGAGCCGAATGCCTCCAGCCGCTGAAAGGTCCGGCCGATCCCTCCTCTGCTCCGGCCGCTGGGTGGCATCCGCCGCAGCTGCCTGCCGCGGAAGACGACCGCTCCGTGTTGGCTCGGCTGCAAGCCACTGATCACGTTGAACAGCGTGGTCTTGCCCGCACCGTTGGGCCCGATCAGGCCGGTGATCCGCCCCCGGTGAGCGGTCAGCGATGCACCGTCGACCGCGGTGACACCACCGAATCGAACCGTCACGTCACGTACCTCAAGCAGTGCCACTGGCCTGCACCTCCTCGCTACGTGACGCGCCACCCGCGTCCGGACGCGGGTGGACGTCGTCCGCCTCACCCGTCCTGGGTGTCGCGCCCGCCTCAGCCGAATCCGAACCGCCTGACGCATTCCCCGCTGTCAAATTTCCGGCCGACGCAGTCCCGGCCGACGTAGTCCCGGCCGACGCCGTCCCAACCGTAAGGCCCCGACCATTGGCAGGCAGGAGGTTTCGCCCCGCGGTGATCGCGAAACTGACCAACCCGTTCGGGTCCCGGCCGAGCCCGACCGCGGCCAACCCGATAACCAAGAGGACCACCCCGCCGACGGCATTGTCATTGCTGGACTGAATGACCGGCAGCAGCATCAGTGCGAAGCCGCCGAGCAGCGCCCCGCTGACCGTGGTAACCCCGCAGACGACGGCGAGCAACAACAGCGGAAGGCTCGCCATCACCTGGAAATCCGACGATCCGGCGCCTTGACGCAGACCGGCCCACAAGACGCCGGCCAATCCGGCGATCCCGGCGGAGGCCATGAACAGCAGCAGCTTGAACCAGCGAGGATCCAACCCCAGGGTGTCGCAGGCCGCCGGACTGTCCCGCATAGCGATCAGCAACCGCCCGTACCGGCCTCGGCGCACCGCCAGCAGCCCAATTCCCAGCACCGCAAAGGTCGCCGCCAGCATGATCAGATATGCCCGGTCACCACCTATCCCGGTGCCAAAAATGCCCGGTCGTGGCGCGGGGAGCCCATTGCTCTGGCCGAAACCGAATTTCTCCGACTGAAACACCAGCCGGTCCATCAGGTGCCCAAAGGCGAATGTCGCAAGCGCCAGGTAAAGACCGGTCAGCCGCATCACCGGTAGGGCCACCAGACCGCCGACGATGGCCGCCGCCAGCACCGCCAATCCCAGGGCCCACCCGGACGACGAATCCAACCGGGCCACCGTGAGCGCCCCGATCCCGGCGAAAGTCAGTTGAGCCAGGGAGACATGACCGCTGTAACCGGTCAGCAGCACCAGCGACAACATGATCATCGAGAACACCAGCCCGGTGCCTACCTGGAGGATGGTCGAGTCCGACATCGACAGGCTGGCGACGGCGACCACCAGTACCAGTCCCACCCCGGCCACCACGGACCTGCCGAACGATGGAACTGGAGGCGCCGGAACACCACGGATCTGGCCGAGCCGGAATCGCACCGGGGGCAGAAAGACCAGCAGCCCGAAGAGCAGCAACATCGGGATCACGGTGCGCAGGCTGACGAACAGGTCACCGGTCGGCAGGTAGCCAACAAGGTAGGACTGGAGCACTCCGAGCAGCAGCGCCCCGGCGAACGTCAGCGGGAGGTTGCGGAGCCGGCCGAGCACTGCGGCGGTGTATGCGTTGATCACCAGAAAGGTGAGCTGGAAGTAGTCGAGCGAGAGCAGCGGAATCAGCAGGATTCCGGCCAGCGCACCGAGCGCAGAACCCAGCGCCCAACTGACCTGCGCCACCCGAACCGAACTGCCGCCGTACAGGCCGAGCAGTACCGGGTCGTCGACCGAAGCCCGCATCGCCAATCCGATCCGGGTGCGTTCCAGGAGGACGTACAGGCTGGCGGCTACGACAACCGCCAGCGCCATCGTGAGCAACTGGTGATAGCTGACCAGCAGGCCACCGATCTCTACCTCGGACATTCCAAAGAACGGTTCCACGATGCGGGCGTCTGGTGGCCACACGGTCTGCGCCAGTCCCACCAATCCGACGAAGAGCCCGACGGTGACGACCAGGCTGACGCTCACCGGGGCCGTTCCTAAGCCGCGCATCAGTACCCGCTCCACCAGCAGGCCGAAGGCAGGAGCAATCACCAGGACCACCAGCAGCAGAGCGAACCACCGTTGCAGGCCGAGACCGACCGACAGTTGCCAGAAGGTGAAGGACATCACCATGCCCATGGCGCCATGCGCCAGGTTGAACACCTTCGTGGTGGCGTACACGAGCACCAGCCCGCTGGCTGCGATCGCGTACGCCGCGCCGGTGAACAACCCGACAATGGTGAAGGTGAGCAGATCGCTCATGACCGGCCCGTCTTCAAGCCGCTGTCAACCACCGGCCCGCACATGAACTTTCCCTTCTCCTCGGGCGCTTCCCGCACCCATTCCCCCTTCTCCAACCGGATGATCGCCGTACAACCGCCGGTCTTGCGTTCGCCGACGTTCTGCGGGGCGAACAGTCC
>JANNPJ010000070.1:0-13929 GCA_031400005.1 Kineosporiaceae bacterium
CCGGGTCGCGGCTGGCTGGGCGCCCTTCTGGCACTATCGCCGACTTGGCCTATACGGCGCTCAACTGCGTGATCTGACAACACTTTTCGATGCTTCGCAGGTGCACGTGCTGCGCTATCGGGACCTGGTGGAAAGGCCGGGAGATGCGCTCGACGCGGTCTGCGAATTCCTCGGCGTCGCCACCGGGGTGATCGCCGGAGCGCAGCGCGCCAATTCACATCCGTACGTCCCGTCGTCCACCCGGGCCGGCGTGCTGAGCCGGGCGCTGCGCGCCGGTGCCGCGATCGGTGCCTATGCCCCGCCGCAGGTCTGGCGCCGGCTCAGCCGGCCGCTGCTGGCCACGCTGCAGCGCGAAGACGCTCGGCGTCCGGTCTTGGACGCCGACCTGCGGCTACGGCTGGTCGAGGCCTACCGGGAGGACAACGCACTGCTCAGCGAGATCACCGGCCGCTCGTTCGCGGATTGGCTCGGCACCACCTCGCGCGGCCAGTTCGCCACCCGGCCTACCCGGTAGCTGAAACGGTTGTTCCAGTAAGGGCATTGAGGACAGCGACCAGCTCGGTCAGGCGATTGGAGCTGGTGCCCTGATCCAGAGCCTGATCAGGCATCTGGTCGGGAGTTTGGTCGACGAGACCGGCCAAGGACGAGGTGTCGCCGAACCAGCGCCGCCAGACCCGGAGCACCTGCTCCTGCGTGAGGCACTGGCCGGCGCGCAGTCGGTCGGTTCGACTCCGAAGGACTGCGGGCCGCTGACGAAGCGGTCACGTGCCTTGGCGCGGGTGACCTTGGTGACGTCGCGCAGTCGCAGGGTGACGTACGCGTCTCGAGCGGTGGCGGCGTCGAAGGTCGCAACAAGCAGCCAGGTCTGGCCGACCGTTACGACGTAACCCTCGATCCGGGCTGCGCCAGGCAGCCGCCGCCAGATCCGGATCAGTTCCAGGTCGGTGGCGGAGCGCTCCAGCCGAGCCCGCAGCGTCCCGAGCTCCTGTTTCGACGGTTTCTTGAGTTCGCGGTCGGGCTTCAAGCTCAGATGCCGGTGATCAGTTCGGTGCGCAGGTCGTGGGAGCCGTCGGGCAGCGCGGCCTCGTAGTAGAAGCGATGCGTGCCGTCCGGCAGTTCGACTATGTCCAGGTAGCGCAGGGCATGATCGCCGTGCGGTGACCGGGCGGAGGGATAGTCGCCGACCGCGGTGAAGGTGCCCTCGCCCGGGCCGTCGGCGGGGCCTTCGGCGATCCCGGTCCGCTCGAACCAGTTCTCCGCCGAGGTGGCCCGACCGTCGTAGTAGGCCAGCAGCCGCTCCCCGCCGGGACCGGTCGGGATGACGGCGGTGATCCGGGCGCCGCGGGCGTCCCAGCGGCCGGGTCGACCGGCCAGCGCGACTGGGCCGACCTGCCAGGCCAGACCATCCGAGCTGGTCGCATACCGGGTGGTCATCCGGTCGGTGGCGGCTGGGTCGTCCAACGGGTGACAGCACACCCACATCCGCCAGCCGGCGGCATCGCGCACCACCACCGGGTCCTTGACACCGGTGAACTCGTCGCCTGGCAGCACCATGGTCCGCCGGCCGCTGGGCAGGCCTGCCACTTCATCGGCGTCCAGCGCCTCGATCCACCAGTGCTTGGAGTTCGGCGTGGAGCAGCTGATGTACAGCCGCCAGCCGCCGTCCGGCCGGCGGACCAGGGCCGGGCGTTCCAGGGACGCCGCGCCGAACGTTTCCCGGGGCACCGAGGCCACGGTCCGGAATGTCACGCCGTCCTCGGATCGAGCGATCGTGGTCGCCACCCCGCGACCGGAGTCCACCGGTCGGCGCACCCGGTAGGCCAGCCAGAACGCGCCGTCCTGATACGTGGCGCTGGGCGCACCGGCCCAGAACCCCGGACCGGAACCGGGGGACGAGACGGCCACGACGGACGCCGAGTAGTCGGGCAGCGGCGCGTCGGCAAGCGAGCTACCGGGCAGGGCAATGGTCATGGTCGGGCTAATCCTCCTGGGAGCGCAGGCTGCCCAGTGTGCCAGCCACCCGGACACCCGACCGCACGAACGTCACGCGGCGTGCCGTGCCTTTAACCCGCCAGGTGCCCCCCGGGTCGTCCTGACGATCCAGGAGTCCCTCAGCGCCGCAGTGAACCAATCGTTCCTGCCAGATGACCCCCATCAGGGGTCAAACCGCAGGAAAAGTTAGAGGCACCCCCAGCCCGTCCCGAGCGGTGAGCGGCGAGACTTCGCGCCAACTGCTGGAGCCGGCCACGCGAGCGAGCGTAGCGGCGCGACGGCGTCTGGACTGAGCAGACGCAGCCCCATCGAAGATGCGGAACGGTCGACGAGGGAAGACGCCGTCATCAGCGCCGCAGCGCTCGCGAGCAAATAAGCACAGTAGAGTTCAGATCCGTGCACCTTAAGACCCTGACCATGCGTGGGTTCAAGTCCTTCGCGTCGGCCACGACGCTGCGGTTCGAGCCGGGTATCACCTGCGTTGTTGGTCCCAACGGCTCCGGCAAGTCGAACGTTGTCGACGCCCTGAGCTGGGTGATGGGCGAGCAGGGTGCGAAGAGCCTGCGCGGCGGCAAGATGGAAGACGTGATCTTCGCCGGGACCTCCGGTCGGCCTCCGCTGGGCCGGGCCGAGGTTTCCCTGACGATCGACAACTCCGACGGTGCGCTACCGATCGACTACGCCGAGGTAACGATTTCGCGGACGATGTTCCGCGCCGGCGGCAGCGAGTACGGCCTGAACGGTTCGCCTTGCCGGTTGCTGGATATCCAGGAGTTGTTGTCGGACTCCGGGATCGGCCGGGAGATGCACGTCATCGTCGGTCAGGGGCAGTTGGACGCCGTCCTGCATGCCTCGCCGGAGGAGCGCCGGGCCTTCATTGAGGAGGCCGCGGGGGTGCTCAAGCATCGCAAGCGCAAGGAAAAGGCGCTGCGCAAGCTGGATGCGATGGCCGCGAACCTGACCCGGCTGTCCGACCTCACTACGGAGATCCGTCGACAGCTCAAGCCGTTGGGCAAGCAGGCCGAGGTGGCCCGCCGAGCCAGCGTCGTGCAGGCCGATCTGCGCGATGCCAAGGCCCGGCTGCTCGCCGATGATCTGGTGACGCTGACCAGCACGCTGGCCGCCGAGGTGGCCGATGAGGCCGCGTTGCGTAAGCGCCGCGACGAGGTGGAGGGCGAGTTAGCTGCCGCCCGGGCCCGCCTGGCCGAGCTGGAGCAGGCCGCGAGCGAGGCCGCGCCCCGGCTGTCTCGGGCCCAGGACACCTGGTACCGGCTTTCCAGCTTGAGCGAACGGACCCGGGGCACGGCCAGCTTGGCCGCCGACCGGTTGCGATTGCTTTCCGATGCCGAGCCGGAACGCACCACCGGCCGGGACCCGGAGGACCTGGAGGCGCAGGCCGCGCTGATCCGGGAGCAGGAGGAGCAGCTCCAGGGTGAGGTGGACGAGGCCCGCGAGTTGCTGGACGCCGCCGAGGAGCGCCGGCAGGCGGCCGAGCGCGCGGCTGCTGAGGAAGAACGTCGCTTGGTCGCGCTGGCCCGAGCGGTCGCCGACCACCGCGAGGGTTTGGCCCGGTTGGCCGGCAAGGTGGCAGCCCAGAGCAGCACGGTGGACGCCGCGCAGGATCAGCTGACCCGGTTGGGGCGGGCGATCGACGAGGCCGAGCAGCGGGCGCAACGGGCGTTGCAGGACGTCGCCGACCTCGATGCGACGGGTGCCTCGGGGACCGGTGGGACGGACGACGGCAACCCGGACGCGGAGCGGGCGGCGGCGCTGGAGACCGAGGCCGAGCGGATCGCCGTCCTGATCGGCGTCCTGGAAGACGAGCTGGACACCGCCACGACCGAACTGTCCGGCCTGAGCCGGGAACTGGAGACCTTGCGGCACACCGAGCGGGAGGCGCACGGTGAACGCAAGGAATGGGCCGCCCGGCGCGAGACGCTGGCCCTTGGCCTGCGCCGCAAGGACGGTGCGGGCGCGCTGCTGGCGGCCGGTGACCGGCTACCCGGATTGATCGGTTCGATGGCCGCCGTGCTGCAGGTGCAGCCCGGCTACGAGACCGCGGTGGCGGCTGCCCTCGGGACCGCGGCCGAGGCCGTCGCGGTCGGTGACCTCACCGGGGCGCTGGCCGGCCTGCGGCTGCTCGCCGAGCAGGACGGCGGTCAGGCGGTGCTGATACCGGCGGCCTTCGCGGCCCGACCGGGCAGCGTGGCCGACGCTGACCCGCGCGGCTGGCCGACGTTGCCGCCGGGGGCGCGCTGGGTGCGGGTGCTGGTCCGTGAGCCTGCCCAGCTCACTGCAGCGGTTGACCGGTTGCTTCGCCGGGTGGCGGTGGTGGCCGATCTGGAGGCTGCCGCCGACCTGGTTCGGCTGTGGCCGGACATCACCGTCGTCACAACCGGGGGCGAACTGGTGTCGGCTGCGCTGGTCCGGGGTGGATCGGCGTCCGCGCCGAGCTTGATCGAGGTGCAGGCCGCGGTCGAGCAGGCCGAGGAGCGGGTGGTGGCGGCCGGCCAGCGGGCCGAGCAGTCCCATGCCGCGCTGGCCGAGGGTGGTAGCCGGCAGGAAGCCGCGCAGCGGCGGGTTCGGGACGTGCAGGGCAAGATCAAGCAGGCTCAGGCGGACCTGAAGCGGGTCCATGGCCAGGTCGGTGAGTTGGAGGGACGGCGGGCAGCGGCGGCCAACCGGCTGGCGCAGCAGCGTGGCCAGCTGGCTGGTACCGCTCGGGCGGCCGAGGCCGAGGTGGAGCGGCTGGCCGGGCAGCGGGCCCGGGCGGAGGAAGCCCTGGTGGCTGGGCGCGCCGCGCTGGAAGAGCTGCAGGCCCGGCTGGAGTATGCGCAGGAGGAGCCGGTCGAGGAGGATCCGTCCACCGACGAGCGGGAGCGGCTGGCCGGTGCGGCGGGTCGGGCCCGCTCGATGGAGACCGATGCCCGGCTCGGGCTGCGCACCGCCGAGGAACGCTCCCGCGCGGTGGCCGGTCGCGCCGATCAACTGATCCGCCGGGCGCAGGAGGAGCGCGCCGCCCGCGCCCGGATGGTGGCCCGGGAGGAGCGCCGGCAGCGGCAGATGCAGATCGCTCGGGCCGTGCTGGAGGGTGCTCAGTTCACCCTGTTGTTGCTGGCCGGGTCGCTGGCGATCGCGGATCGGGTCCGCAAGCGGGTGGAGTCCGAGCGTGATGCGCGTGATCTGGAGCTGCGCGCCGTCCGGGAGACCGAGCACCGGCTGGCCGGTGAGCAGGCCCGGCTGATCGACTCGGTGCACCGCGACGAGGTGGTCCGGACCGAGCAGCGGATGCGGATCGACCTGATGCGCCAGCGCAGCGTGGACGAACTCGGCACCGACCCGGATGTGCTGATCGAGGAGTACGGACCGCATCAGTTGGTGCCGCCCAGCCCGCCGGCGCCGGGCGACCCGATCCCGGCGGAGGGGAAAGAGCCGCAGCCGGTGCCGTTCGAGCGGACCAAGCAGGAGAAACGGCTGCGCGCGGCGGAACGGGCGCTGACCCTGCTCGGTACCGTAAACCCGCTCGCGCTAGAGGAATTCGCGGCCCTGGAGGAGCGGCACACGTTCCTCACCCGGCAGCTGGACGATCTCAAGGTCTCTCGCCGGGACCTGTTGGAGATCATCCGCGAGGTGGACGAGCGGGTCGAGCAGGTCTTCACCGAAGCGTTCAACGACACCGCGCGCGAGTTCGTCGGCGTCTTCTCCCGGCTGTTCCCCGGTGGCGAGGGCCGGCTGATCCTCACCGACCCGAGCAACATGCTGACCACCGGTTTGGACGTCGAAGCCCGGCCGCCGGGCAAGAAGGTCAAGCGGCTGTCGCTGTTGTCCGGTGGCGAGCGCTCGCTGACTGCCGTCGCGATGCTGGTGGCGATCTTCAAGGCTCGGCCCAGCCCGTTCTACGTGATGGATGAGGTCGAGGCCGCGCTGGACGACACCAACCTGGGCCGACTGATCGGGATCTTCGAGGAGCTGCGGGAATCCTCGCAGTTGATCGTGATTACCCACCAGAAGCGGACAATGGAGGTGGCCGACGCGCTGTACGGGGTCACCATGCGCGGGGATGGCGTGACCACTGTGATCAGCCAGCGACTGCGGGACGAAGTGATCGCCATCCCGGACCCGCCGGTCGCGGCGGAATTCGTCGGTTAGGTCACATCTGCGCGGCCAGTCGAATGATCCCTTTTAGCAAGGGAATTCGATATTCGAGCAGAGCGAGACCGAAGGCCTCGCCGGGTGGAAGGTGACAAAGTGACCTAACCGCAACCTACCAATGTGGCGTGACGGTTTTGCGTGCGCCGGATTATCAGTCAACGTAGAGACGTGCTTGCAATAGTTGTTGGTCTTCTGCTTACCGTTTCCGTCGCGCTGGGTATCGTCGTCCTGGTCGCGCTCCCGAATCTGCGCCAGGGGTCGCGAATTCTCACCCCGAACGGCGAACGGGCGGTCAAACGCGCCAAACAGCAAGCCAAACAGAAACCCCTGGCGGCGGCGGGCAGCACCTGGCACGGCCTGATTGCGCTCAAGCGGCTGTTCGCCCGGCTGGGCCGGCAGGGCAGCCGAATCTGGGCGCCGGTCAGTTCCGGGCTGCACTCCGCGATGGACCGGCTGGAGGCCGGGGACACGGATCACGGCACACCGAGGGTGGACGCCGACACGCCCGACGTCCGTGAAACCGCGAGTTCGACCCCGCACCTCGGTGGTGGCTCATCGGTGGGTCGGCCCCGGGACATGCCAGCGATCTCCGGTCCGATCCCGGAGATCTCCCAGAACCCGCCGGCGCAGGCCCCAGCGGCCGAGTCCGGTACCGGTGTCGAATCCGAGGACCGAAGCGTCGACCTGCGCGAAACGAAACGGTCGCCGGCTCGCCAGCAGGCCAACCAGGACACCGGCGGCGCGCGCCCCGCCCGTTGAGCTGACATCCTCGGACTGTTGATTCCGTTTTTCGGCACCGGTCGTCGCGACGCCCGGTCCCGTATGCATGAGGAGGCACGTCCGGCGTGGATCCCGTCCAGCTCATCATCCTGATCGCGGTGATCGCGGTAGCCGGCCTGTCGGCCGGTGCCGGACTGGTGGTGACCCGGCGTCGCCCGCGGCGCGGTCCGACCCTGCCACCGACACCGCCCACGCTGGGTCAGCCCGAAACCCGGCCCGAAACCCGTCCGGAAACCCGGCCCGAAACCGATCGGCCGTCGACCGACGGCGCCATCGCGACCGCTCCGCCGGTACTGATTCCCGAGCAGCCGACCGAACCCGCGCCGCCGGTTCTGGAGCGTCCCGATCAGGTCCAAGGTCGGCTGGTCCGGCTGCGCGCGCGGCTGGCCCGTTCCAACAACGCCCTCGGCAAGGGCCTGCTGGAGCTGCTCAGCCGGGACCGGCTGGACGAGGGGACGTGGGAGGAGATCGAGGAAACTCTGCTGCTGGCGGACCTCGGGTTCGACCCGACCACCGAACTGGTGGATCGCCTGCGGCTGCGGGTGGCCGTTCTCGGCGTCCGGGACCTGGCCGGTGTCCGGGAACTGCTTCGCGAGGAGCTGACCGCCCTGGTGGATCCGGCCCCCGGGATGGATCGCTCGCTGGCCAGCGAACAACTGGGCCGGCCTGCGGTGATCCTGGTGGTCGGGGTGAACGGCACCGGAAAGACCACCACCGTCGGCAAGCTGGCCCGGGTGCTGGTGGCCCAGGACCGTGACGTCGTCCTCGGCGCGGCCGACACCTTCCGGGCAGCGGCCGCGGATCAGTTGCAGACCTGGGGTGAGCGGGTCGGTGTGTCGACGATCCGCAGCGACCGGGACGGCGCGGACCCAGCGGCGGTGGCCTTTGACGCCGTCCGGGCCGCGACCGAGCTGGAGGCCGACGTCGTCCTGATCGACACGGCCGGTCGGTTGCAGAACAAGGTCGGGCTGATGGACGAACTCGGCAAGGTGAAGCGGGTGATCGAGAAGCAGAGCCCGGTTGACGAGGTGCTGCTGGTGATCGATGCGACCACCGGGCAGAACGGGATGCAGCAGGCCCGGGTCTTCGCCGAGGTGGTGAACATTACCGGGATTGTGCTCACCAAGCTCGACGGCACCGCCAAGGGCGGAATCGTGGTGGCGGTCCAGCGTGCTCTCGGCGTCCCGGTCAAACTGATCGGCCTGGGCGAAGGCCCCGACGACCTGGCTCCCTTCGATCCGGCAGGCTTCGTCGACGCGCTGCTCAGCTAGAAGGTGCCGGCCGTCCGCACCGGCTCCGCGGCCTGTACCGATGCTCCCGTCATGCTCAACCCATGCTCCCGCTAGCCACCGTTAACAACATCAATGCGGGCGGCTGAGGTGGCTGGCGGGAGTTTCGCTTGAGTATCGGCGCCGAGCGGAGGAAAGGAGCTCCGGTACCCGGGCAGCCGCCGTTTCGGCCGAATGGGTGACTCTTTCACCATCAAACCTGTGACCGGCGGGGATACCGGTGAGTAGGACGACGGTGTTCACGAGTTAGAAACATGATCTGGCCAAACGTCACCTGGTGGAAACCGATCGCGTGGCGCAGCGAAACGGAATCGCAGCACCTTTTCCCTCAGCAGGCGTCGCCCGAACCAGGGCGCGGCTAGCCGCTTGTCATCGTCCCGGTGGCAGTGGTGACCTCGATGGTCCCGATGGAGCCCCGTTCGCGGGGCATCCCGAGTGAAGGGGTGCGGATGGATACCGGAGCAACCGCATGGGTTTTGACGAGCGCAGCGCTTGTCCTGCTCATGACTCCCGGTCTGGCGCTTTTCTACGGCGGCATGGTCCGTACGAAGAGCGTGCTCAACATGATGATGATGAGCTTCAGTTCGATGGCCATCGTCACGGTGCTGTGGGTTCTCTACGGCTATTCGGTGGCCTTCGGCAATGACGTCGGCGGTGGACTGGTCGGCGATCCGACTGAATACCTCGGCCTGAGCGGGATCATCAACGAGGTCGGCACGATCCCGACCCTTGCGTTCGTCGGCTTCCAGGCCGTCTTCGCGATCATCACGGTCGCCTTGATCTCGGGTGCGATCGCGGATCGGGCCAAGTTCGGCACCTGGTGCGTGTTCACCGTGATCTGGGCGACCATCGTCTACTTCCCGGTCGCACACTGGGTTTTCGACTTCACCGTCACCGGTGACGACGGCGTGGTCACCCACGTCGGTGGCTGGATCGCCAACAACCTGGGGGCTCTCGACTTCGCCGGTGGTACTGCGGTCCACATCAACGCCGGTGCGGCCGGCCTGGCGCTGGCCCTGGTCATCGGCAAGCGGGTCGGCTTCGCCAAGGAGCCGATGCGCCCGCACAACCTGCCCCTGGTGATGCTCGGTGCCGGTCTGCTCTGGTTCGGCTGGTTCGGCTTCAACTCCGGTTCGGCGCTCGGCGCCAACGGGCTGGCCGCGTTGGCCTGGATCAACACCCTCGCCGCGACCGCTGCTGCGGTGCTCGGCTGGCTCATCGTGGAGAAGATGCGCGACGGTCACCCGACGTCGCTGGGTGCCGCTTCCGGTGCGGTGTCCGGTCTGGTCGCCGTCACCCCGGCCTGTGGCTCAGTCAACCCGGTCGGCGCGCTCATCATCGGCGCCCTGGCCGGTGTGCTCTGTGCGCTTGCTGTTGGGCTGAAGTACCGCTTCGGCTACGACGACTCGCTCGACGTCGTCGGCGTCCACCTGGTCGGTGGCCTCTGGGGAACCCTGGCCATCGGCCTGTTCGCCACCGCTGACACGCCGGCTGAGGTCGACGGGCTGTTCTTCGGCGGCGGGGTCGACCAGCTCTGGCGGCAGGCGGTGGGGGCCTTCGCGGTCCTGGCCTACTCGTTCATCCTGACGTACATCATCGGGCTGGCGCTGCACAAGACGATCGGCTTCCGGATCACCGAAGAGGAAGAGATCGAAGGCATCGACTACGCGGAGCACGCCGAGTCGGGCTACGACCTCATCGCGAGCGGTGGCGGCTCGGGTTCGTTCCGCCCGGCAGCATCGGTCAAGACGGACACGGAGGTCTCGGCATGAAGCTCATCACCGCAGTGATCAAGCCGCACAAACTGGATGAGGTGAAGGCCGCGCTCGAGGCCTTCGGCGTTCAGGTCATGACGGTCAGCGAGGCCAGTGGTTACGGCCGCCAGCGTGGCCACACCGAGGTCTATCGGGGCGCCGAGTACACCGTCGACCTGGTACCGAAGGTGCGGCTCGAGGTCCTGGTCGACGACCCGGACGTCGTGGACGTCGTCGATGTCATCGTCAAGAGCTCGCAGACCGGCCGGATCGGCGACGGGAAGGTCTGGACGACGCCCGTCGAGGACGTCATCCGGGTTCGGACCGGAGAGCACGGCGCCGACGCACTCTGAGCTGAGTAGGTGTTCCCGGCGGCCCGTTCAGGGCCGCCGGGAACTGCTCACCGGGTGCGCGCGAACATCTACTGGCGGCGCGAAAGGCGAAACGTGACGGCTGCCGGGATCAACCATGTCCCCGACGATTCCGAGGAGACTGCCGAAGATCTCGCTCGGGCCGCGATGATCGCGGCCAGAGACCTGCGAAAGGACCGGCTCGCGCTGGCCCTGCGCTCGGTTTCCTCCGGACCCGACCGGCGCCGCGCGCTCGGTGTCCTGGTCGAATCGGCTTTGGTCCGAGCCTGGCAGGCGGCAATCGTGCCGCTGGCGGAAAACCCGCGCAAACGCCGCAACGGCCTGGAGGGCGTCGCCCTGGCCGCGGTCGGCAGTGTGGCGCGCGGCGACGCCGGCCCAGCCAGCGATCTGGACCTGGTGCTGCTGCACGACGGCCGGCACCTGTCCGCGGACGAGGTCGGGGCATTGGCGCAACGACTCTGGTACCCGCTGTGGGACGCCGGTCTGCGCCTCGATCACTCGGTTCGGACCCCGACCCAGAGTCGCGAGGTCGCGGCCAACGATCTCTCGGCCGCGATCGGCCTGCTCGACCTGCGGCTGATCGCCGGTGACTCCTCGCTGGTGGTGCGCACCCGCACCTCGCTGCTCGCGGATTGGCGCAACGGCATCCGGCGCCGGTTGCCGCAGGTCCTGGAGTCGCTGACCGAGCGCGCCGAGCGCTTCGGCGAGGCCGCTCATCTGCTCGAACCCGACCTCAAAGAGGCCCGCGGCGGGTTGCGCGACGTCACCGTGCTGCGGGCCCTGGCCGCGAGCTGGGTGACCGACCGCCCGCACGGTGCCGTCGACCAGTCACATGTGCAGTTGCTGGATATCCGGGATGCGCTGCAGGCGGTCACCGGTCGGGGGATGGACCGGCTGTTGCTGGCCGAGCAGGACGCCGTCGCGGTGCTCTGCGGTTTGACCGACGCCGACGAATTGCTCGCCCAGGTCAGCGATTCGGCTCGGTCGATCGCGTACGCGGTGGACGTGACCGTGCGCCGAGCCCGGCAGTCGCTGCCGGTCCGGCGGCTGCGGCCGGGCCCGCGCCGGCCCCGGCTGCGCCCACTCGGACACGGACTGGTCGAGCACGACGGAGAAGTGGTGCTCGGGGTAGGGGTGCGGGCCGCCGAGGACCCGGTGCTGCCGCTGCGGGCGGCCGCTACCGCCGTCCGGGCCGGGCTGCCGCTGTCCCCGGTGACGGTGGAGCACCTGGCCGACGACTGCCCGCCGCTGCCTGACCCCTGGCCGGCTCCGGCCCGGGACGCCTTCGTCGCGATGCTGGCCGGTGGCCCGGCGCTGGCCGGGGTCTGGGAGTCACTGGACCGGGCCGGGCTCGTCGTCGGCTGGATCCCGGAGTGGGCAGGCGTCCGTAATCGGCCGCAGCGCAACGCTGTTCACCGGCATACCGTCGACCGGCACCTGATCGAGACGGCGATCACCATCCAGTCCGCGCTGCGTGACACCGCGCGCCCGGACTTGCTGGTGCTGACCGCTCTGCTGCATGATCTGGGCAAAATCGCCGGTGCGATGGACCATTCCGTGGTCGGTGCACCGCTGGCCGGAAAAGTCGCTCGGCGCATCGGTTTCGCCCCGGAGGACTGTGAGGTGATCGAGCGGCTGGTCCGTGAGCACCTGACCCTGATCGAGCTCGCCACCCGGCGCGACCCGGACGACCCGCGCACGGTGGACGACCTGGTGACCGCGGTCGGCGGCAAGCTGGAGACGCTGGAGATGCTGCGCGCCCTCACCGAGGCGGACGCCGTCGCGGTCGGATCGGTGGCCTGGACGTCGTGGCGGGCCCGGCTGGTGGACGACC
Source organism: Kineosporiaceae bacterium (assembly GCA_031400005.1). Lineage (GTDB taxonomy): Bacteria > Actinomycetota > Actinomycetes > Actinomycetales > Kineosporiaceae > JANNPJ01. Next base: position 12,173 of record JANNPJ010000070.1, read on the forward strand.
TGACCGCCCGGGCCCGGACGGCGCTGCGCGGTGAGGATCCGCCCGGTCCGGCGCCGATCGCCCCGGCCGAGAGCGAGCTGGTCCGCGCGGTGACCGCCGACCAGCGACCGCGGGTCGCGGTGACGGCGATGGACGAACTGCACGTGATCACCGTCGTCGCCCCGGACCGCTCCGGTCTCCTCGCCGACATCGCCGGGGTGCTGGCCAGCTTCCGGCTGACGGTGAAGTCGGCCCTGGTCCGGACGGTCAGTTCGGAACTGCCCGGCAGCCCGGACATCGCCGTCGACACCTGGTGGGTGGACAGCGGCAGCGCCGACCTGCCGAATCCGGCGACGCTGGAGCTGCTCCTGCGCCGACTCGGCGAGGGTGACCTCAGCGTGCTGGAGCCGCTGGCCCGGCGCGACGCAGGGTTCCGATCCCGGGCCGGAGTCTCGGCCCGCCCGCGGGTCGTCCTGCTGCCCGGCGCCTCCGCCGAGGCCACTGTGCTGGAGGTGCGCGCCGCCGACCGGCCGGGTCTGCTGCACGCGATCGGCGCGGCGCTGGCCGGGGTCGGGGTGGACCTGCGCTCGGCGCACGTGGCCACGCATGCCGGTCAGGCGGTCGACGTCCTGTATGTCTGCGAGCACGGCGGCGGCCGGCTGTCCCCACCGCGGGTAGCCGAGACCGTCTCGGTCCTGGTCGACGCAGGCTCCCTCCCCGACGGCCACCCCTGAAACCCGCTGCCGTGATCATGCACAGAGTGACAATGGTGGCCGCGGGAGCTGTCACTTCGTGCATGATCACGGGCATGGGTTCGTCGGCCCACAGCATCACTCCGCTACTGCATTAGGCTGGATCCGTGTTCGCCACGCTGTCAGACCGCCTCACCGCCACCTTCAAGTCACTGCGGGGGAAGGGCCGGCTCTCCGAAGCGGACGTCGATGCGACGATCCGCGAGATCCGGCGTGCCCTGCTTGATGCGGACGTCGCGGTCCCTGTCGTCCGTAAATTCACCGCTGCGATCCGAGAGCGCGCGCTGGGTGCGGAGGTGTCCGGGGCGCTGAACCCCGGTCAGCAGGTCGTCAAGATCGTCAACGAGGAACTGGTCGGCATCCTCGGCGGCGAGACCCGGCGACTGCGGATGGCGAAGAACCCGCCGACTGTGATCATGCTCGCGGGTCTGCAGGGTGCCGGTAAGACCACGTTGGCCGGCAAGCTCGGTCGCTGGCTGCGCGAGCAGGGGCACACCCCGTTGCTGGTGGCCTCCGACCTGCAGCGGCCGAACGCCGTCACCCAGTTGCAGGTGGTCGGTGAGCGGGCCGGGGTCACCGTGTTCGCCCCGCACCCCGGGGTCTCCGACGGCTCCGGGACCTCGGGAGTGAGCGCCGGTGATCCGGTCCAGGTGGCCCGCGACGGTGTCGCCTACGCCCGGGACAAGCATCATGACGTCGTCATCGTGGACACCGCCGGTCGGCTCGGTGTCGACGGCGAGTTGATGCAGCAGGCCGCCGACATCAAGGCGGCGACCAACCCCGATGAGGTCCTGTTCGTCGTCGACGCGATGATCGGTCAGGACGCCGTGACCACCGCGATGGCGTTCATGGAGGGCGTCGGATTCACCGGCGTCGTGCTGTCCAAGCTGGACGGCGATGCCCGTGGTGGCGCCGCGCTGTCGGTCGTCGGGGTGACCGCCCAGCCAAATTTCAAAGGCACGGTGAACATGCCGGTTCGCAGCATCCCCCAAAAAGTGGGTGAAGTTTTATTAGGCGGCAACCAGC
>JANNPJ010000080.1:0-2097 GCA_031400005.1 Kineosporiaceae bacterium
AGGTAGTCCGCGTAACGACGCGGCATACCCACGATGCCCAGCAGGTGCTGGATCAGGAAAGTGGCGTGGAAGCCGAAGAACAGCATCCAGAAGTGGACCTTGCCCAATCTCTCGTCCAGCATGCGCCCGGTGAACTTCGGCCACCAGAAGTAGAAGCCGGCGAACATCGCGAACACGACCGTGCCGAAGACGACGTAGTGGAAGTGCGCCACCACGAAGTAGGTGTCCGAGACCGGCCAGTCCAGCGGGGGCGAGCCCAGGATCATGCCGGTCAGGCCACCGAAGAGGAACGTCACGAGGAAGCCGATCGACCACAGCATCGGGGTCTCGAACGTCAGCGAGCCGTTCCACATCGTGCCGATCCAGTTGAAGAACTTCACCCCGGTTGGGACAGCGATGAGGAACGTCATGAACGAGAAGAACGGTAGGAGCACCGCTCCCGTCGGGAACATGTGGTGCGCCCACACCGTCACCGACAGGCCCGCGATGGCGATGGTGGCGAAGACCAGGGCCGAGGAGAAGTGCAGGTCGCCGCCCCACAACGTGCCGATCCAGTTGAAGAACTTCACCCCGGTGGGCACCGCGATCAACATCGTGAGGATGCCGAAGAAGGGCAGCAGCACCACGCCGGTCGCGTACATGTGGTGCGCCCAGACCGCCACCGACAGGGCGGCGATCGCGATCGTCGCGAGTACCAGGCCCTTGTATCCGAAGAGCGGTTTGCGGCTGAAGACCGGCAGGACCTCGCTGATAATGCCGAAGAACGGCAGCGCGATGATGTACACCTCGGGGTGGCCGAAGAACCAGAACAGGTGCTGCCAGAGCATCGCCCCGCCGTTCTCCGGCGCGAACACCTGCGCCCCGAACCGACGGTCGGCACCGAGTGAGAGCAGCGCAGCCGCCAGCGGTGGGAATGCCACCAGCACCAGCACGCTGGTGACCAGCACTGTCCAGCTGAACAGCGGCACCCGGAACATGGTCATCCCGGGGGCTCGCAGGCAGATGATCGTGGTGATGAAGTTGACGGCCCCGAGAATGGTGCCGAAGCCGGCCATGGCCAGGCCGAAGACCCACAGGTCACCGCCCAGCCCTGGGGAGAAGACCTCATTCGACAGGGGTGCGTAGGCGGTCCAGCCGAACGATGCCGCCCCAGTTGGAGTAAGGAATGCGGCCATCACGATCAGGCCGCCGAAGAGGAAGAGCCAGTAGGACAGCATGTTCAGCCGCGGAAAGGCGACGTCCGGCGCACCGATCTGCAGCGGCATGATCGCGTTCGCGAATCCGGCGAACAGCGGCGTCGCGTAGAGCAGCAGCATGATCGTGCCGTGAATGGTGAACAGCTGGTTGTACTGCTCCTTCGTGCTGACGATCTGCAGCCCCGGGCTGAACAGTTCGGACCGGATCAGCAACGCCATCAATCCGGCAACCATGAAGAAGCCGAAAGAGGTGATCAGATAAAGGTTGCCGATGACCTTGTGATCTGTGGACGTCGCCCAGCGGACCAGAACGTTGCCCTTTCGAACGGGCACCGCGATCTGCGTCGTAGGGGGGTTAACCGTGGTCGTCATGAAGATCTCTCAATCGCACCGACCCGAGCGGCCGATATCGCCGTCCGACAAATCACCGGCTCGCAGCCTGGGCTCGGCTGTGTTCCGCCAAATTCCCGCCATCTGACTATGACTGGCCGAATCCGAGTCGACAACCCCAGACCTCCTTGATTGTTCGCCAACGCGCGGGATCCCTGATCTCGGCGTGGAACTGCGGCCGCCCAGGCCCTGCCTCGGCTGCACGACATGCGCAACCTGGAGGAGTACTGGGTGGAGATCAACCGACTGGAGAATGAGGCAGACGAGGCCTACCGAATGATGCTCGCGGACCTTTTCGGCGGCGGGCTCTCACCCCACGCGTCGCCCTGCTGATGGCGGCCGTCTTCAACATGATCGGCGCGCCGCTCGAGCACGGCGTGGCCCAGACCATCGGCAGCGTCATCACCGAGAAGGTGGTGGTGCCGATGGTGCTCTCGCCGCTGGTCGGTTTCGCTCTGGCGTACCTGACGATGATCGGGTTGATGTGGGTGTTCCGCCGGTCCAGCCCCGG
>JANNPJ010000092.1:0-3497 GCA_031400005.1 Kineosporiaceae bacterium
CGGTGACCACCAGATCTCGGACGCGGAGGCGCGGATCTACCTCGAGCAGGTCCTTCGGGACGCCGAGCTCCGGGTCGACGACCAATTACTCCGCCTGGCGCTGACGAAGCTCGACGTCCCGCCGTACCGGACGATCCAGGCTGGCTACGGAACCCTGCGCGTCTTCGCGAGCACATCGGTTCCAGCAACGCTGACCGCGGCGGGCTCACACCAGGTCTTCTTCCGCAATGGCTTCTCCGACGATAAGGCTGCCTACCAGGTCAACACCTTCGTGACCAAGGGCGCACCCATCGTGCTGGGAGTCCAGCAGCGAGACCCCACGCAACAACAGACCACAGTCTCCTACCGACTTGACGCCAGCGCTGCCGCGACAAAACAGCCACCGAGCGCTCGGGACCAGGGCGAATCACCGGCAGGATCGGGCCGACTCGCCGGTGTCCTGGAGGACCCGTCACTATCTGTGTGGGTGATCCTGCTCGCACTCGGCGCCGCAACCCTGCTTGGGGCACTGCACGCGCTCACCCCCGGGCACGCCAAAACCTTGATGGCCGCCTACCTCGTCGGCAGCGGCGGCACCGCCCGCAACGCCGTCACCCTCGGTGCCGTCGTCACCTTCACCCACACCGCCTCCGTCATCCTCATCGGCCTGATCGCGCTGCTCGCCAGCCAGTTCCTCGTACCCGAGATCCTGATCCCCACCCTGGAGGGCATCGCCGGTTTGATCGTCCTCGCACTGGGACTACGGCTCCTGCGTCAACGCTGGCCGAGCCGCTGGCCGACTACGCCCATAAAATCACCCGAACTCGTCCTCAGCGGCGCCGTTGACCACCACGAGCACGACACCCACGCCGACCATCAGCACGACCATGACCACCACCAGCACGACCAACACCAGCACGGCGGCCGAGCCCATACCCACGCCATCCCCACCGGGGGCATCACCCCTCGCAGCCTGATCGCCATGGGGGTCTCCGGTGGCCTCGTGCCCTGCCCCGAAGCCCTCGGCGTCATGATCCTCGCCGTCGGGGTGAACCGCATCGTCCTCGGCCTGGGCCTGATCCTGTCCTTCAGCCTCGGACTGGCAGCGGTGCTGATAGGGCTCGGCTTGGTACTCGTCCGCTCACGCACCCTGATCGCCCGCATCGACCGCATCCCCACCACCTGGACCGCAGTCCTGCCGCTGGTGAGCGCAGCAGTCGTGACCGTCCTGGGTGCTGGCCTGATCCTCAAGGCCGTCGGCGCGGACCTGGTCCCGCTGTGATGCCTGCCGGTCCGCTCCGGACCTTGGGTCAGCGCCACAGCAAGCACGTCGCGATGCAAACCGGCTGAGAGGTGTCGAACGCCCCCGCGCAATGCACCAGCACATCGCAGCGCCCGTACCGCTCGAGAGGACCAGTGCGCAACCGATCGGGTCGGTTCCTCGAAGGAGAGGTCGCCTGCCACGTCACCGTTCCGGTCGAGCGACACAGCGTTCAGACGGGCCGCACGTAGAGCCGAGACGATCGCCGACCCACTCGCTCCCTCGATGCAAACCACCCTGTGGAGGAATACCCGAGGGCCTGGTGGCACTGACCCGATCATCAAGTAGTTTAACATTCGACTAAATCATCTGGCCGTTGGTTTTGGCGTACAGCTTGAAAAGATAGAGGACCGCATCGTCATCATTGGGGGTACGAGGAGGCGATTTTCCCTTTCCAGCGCGAGTCGACCAGGTCCGCCGGGGCCCTGGGGCACTCGCACCGGTGAGAGCGCTGCTATGCATGTAACTGAACGGACTGCGATAGCGATCCAGGAGCCGTCCGGATCCTTGAAACCCTTGTAAACATGGGAGAATCCGGCGGGCTTGTACGCAAGCAACCGGCCTTCCTTCTTCCACCGGGGGAAGTCGTGCATCGTACGCCGACTGATAAACCTCTCGCCGTGGACAACGTAGGTGTGCCGGGCAGGGAAAGTGCATGGGCGAGCGCCATCCACCAACGGGTCAGATGCGCGAGCAGCAGCCTACGGAAAATCCGTGGAAACCGGAAGCAGGGCAACGAGTTCCCAGCCGCCGTCGGGTGGGTGCGGGCCTGCGCGCAGTTCGCCGTTGAGGGCGGTGACGCGTTCGGTGAGGCCGACCAGGCCGAAGCCTCCGCCTTGAGCGAAATGCATGGAATTGCGCCCGTTGTCGCGCACAGCCACACGGAGGATGCTGGCGTCGTAGCTCAGGCTGACGGTGACCTCGGTGGCGTCGGCGGCGTGCCGGAGCACATTCGTGAGAGCTTCCTGGACGACACGGTGGGCGGCAGCCTGCACCTCGTGGGGCAGGTGTTCGGGCACAGAAGGGTCGCGCAGGAGGACGGCCCTCAGACCGATCGAACCGCCGAACCCCTCGACGAGGTCCGCGAGGGTTCTCAGATCACCCGCCGGGTAACGGTCGGCAGACCCCGAGAGTGCTGGGCCCTCACGCAGGATGCCGACTGTCCGGCGCATGGACGCGAGGGCTTCACCGGCTGCGTGCTCGATGCCGGCCAGGACCGGGTCGAGGCGGTCGGGTTCGGTAGTGACCATCAGGCGCGCCATTTGGGTCTGGACCAGGATGCCGGTGACGTGGTGGGCGACGAAGTCGTGTAGATCGGCTGCCATGGCGAGGCGCTCGGAGCGGCGGGTCTCGGCCACCGCGACCTGGCGGCGGCGGTCGAGAGCGCGTAGGTACCCGACGAATCCGGCGATGAGGCCGACCAGCAAGGCGATGACGAACATGGCCGAGAGAAAGCTCGGCAGGTCGTTGACGTCGGAACCGGATTCGTAGACACGCAGTGGCAGAGCGATGATCGCCACGCCATTCAATCCGGCACACAACCCTACCCATCGCGGCGAGCTGGTGCGGACGGCGAGAATCAGCAGACACAGCAGGACCGCCCCCTCCCCGGGGCCGAAAACGGCAGGCCCGCCGAGCAGCGAGACGATGGTGAGAACTCCGGAAGCGGCGGCAGGCACAGCAGTTCGCAGATGCGGGGTGAGCCACGCCGGCCGTCGGGCAGCGGGCCAGAGAATCGCGGCAAGGCCGAGTGCAAGCACCAGGAGTACCGGCCACACGGGGTCACCGTCCACGCCTGCGATCGCCAGATCTATGCCAGCGAGCAGGGCTAGGACGGTGATGCCCACCACCCGCAGCCAGCGCTGTGGACGTCTGCGGGGGGCGGCGGGATGCTCGATCGCAGACAGGAGGTTCACGCTGCTCACCGTACGGAGGCGCGGGCGTCGGCAGATCGACCGATCGGCCGACCCGGTGGGCGACCGGAGGCCGGACGGTGTCCTTTCGGTCGAAGCGCCAGAGTTCAGGCAGCGGCGAGAGTCGAGGCGGATCACCACCCCGACTTCAGGAGTCATCATGAGTACCGTCCTCGCTGGGCTCGCCCTGATCAAGAAGTACGGCGCCGTCACCGCTCTGGACGGCATCGATGTCGAGGTCGAAGAGGGTGTGTCGCTGGCCATCATGGGCCCGTCCGGCTCGG
>JANNPJ010000112.1:0-6391 GCA_031400005.1 Kineosporiaceae bacterium
GCCAGGTAGTAGAACTCCTTGCCGTAACTGAGGTTGCCGCCATCGCCGAGTTCGTCGTCGGCGGTCCACGCATTGATCACCCGGGTGTAGCCCTCGGTGCTCAGCGTCGCCTTCATCAGGGCGAGGAAGGCGTTGAGCTTCACCTCGCTGAGGTCACCGGTGACCAGGCCCTGGCGCTCGAACAGCCCGGGTGGGAGGTTCGACCAGCGTGCCTTCTGCTCCTTGTCGTCCTGGTCGAACAGCACGCTGTCCTTCTCGCTGCTGCTCAACGTGCCGAGGAACGCGGTGGCCGCGGACACGATCGCTGCCGTGGCCTGCGTCCCGCTCGACGTCGACGTGGTGGCGCTCGCTGAGGCGCTCGTCGAAGTGGTCACCGAGGTGCTCGTCGAGGTCGATTCACCTTGACTGTCGCTGCTCCCGCAGCCCGCGAGGCTGCCCACGAGAGCCATGGCGACAAGAGCTGACCCGGCAGAACGAGAGATGCCCGGAAACGACGTAGGCGACGACATCCCGAGAGATGTGCGGTTAGCGATCATGGGCGCAAGTTAGTCAGCGCATCTGAAGGCCCGCTGATGGCTGAACGCCCGCTGAACGCCGCGCGGCGCGGCGCAGCCTGCATCGTCCCGGTTGCCGACAGAATTGCCCGGTGCTCACCTCCGCCGGAGCCGGCCGGGTTCTCGTTGTGGACGACGAGCCGTCGATCCGGGACGCCGTCGCGACCGCTTTGCGCTATGAGGGCTTCGACGTCGTTGAGGCGGCGACCGGCCGGCAGGCCCTGCACCTGGCCGGTGAACAGGCCCCGGACGTGGTCATCCTCGATTTGATGCTGCCGGACATCGACGGCATCCAGGTGTGTCGGCTCCTGCGCAAGGCCGACCTGGACTGTCACGTGCTGTTCCTCACCGCGCGCACCAACGTGGCCAACAAGGTCACCGGCCTGGCTGCCGGCGGTGACGACTACATCACCAAACCGTTCTCGCTGGCGGAGATCGTGGCCCGGACCAACGCCGCGATGCGCCGCCGGCTGATGGCCACCCGCCCGGGCGACGCCACCGAGCCTCCTGCTCCGGGCGATGCACCACCGTCTGAGGGCGGCCGGCTGATCTGCGGCGACGTCGTTCTCGATCCCGCCAGCCACCAGGTATGGCGGGCCGGCGTCGCGGTGCACGTCACCGCGACCGAGTTCCGCCTGCTCAGCTTCCTGCTGCAGAACGCTCAGCGAGTGCTGTCCAAACAGCAGATCCTGGAAGCGGTTTGGGATGACGAATTTCGTGGAACCCCGAACATTGTCGAGGCCTACATCGGCCATCTGCGGCGAAAACTCGACCGGCACGGCCCACCCTTGATCGAAACGATCCGCCTGGTCGGCTACGTACTGCATCCAAAGGGAACTGCGAAGGCCACCCTCCGGTGAGGACCCGCCGGCTCGCACCGCTGCAGCATCGACTGACGATCGTTGTCACCGCGGTGCTCCTCGGCACCCTAGCATTGACCGGAATCGCCACGTACGTGGTGTTTTCGACGTACTTAATGGAACGACTCGACGACACCCTGCGTGACGGCCCGATCGGCCCGATCGGCCCGGGCGGTCCGGATGGTCCGGATGGCCCGGCGTCCGATCGTGTCCGCGTCGGTCCGGACGCGCCGGGACAGCGTGGTGTTCCGTTCGTCCAGGTGATCAGTGACGACGGCAGGATCGTGCGCTCGCAGGCCGGGCGCGACGGACTTGGACACCCGTTTACGCCCCAGTTGCCGGCGAAGCTGCCATTGGTGGCCGGCTCGGACGTGCAGGGCGGGCCGGCCACGTTTTTCAATGCCTCCTCGCGCGAGGCGGGCGGCCCCAGGCTGCGAGTCAAGATCTCCGTAGACCGGCCCGGCGAGACCTTGATTCTCGCCCTGCCTCGCACCACCAACGATCGAATGCTGCGCCGCCTAGCTCTGGTCCAGGCCTGCGTGGCAGCCAGTGCCCTGCTGATCGCCACGGTCGCCGCCCGCTTCCTGGTTCGCCGGGGGCTGGCGCCGCTGTCGGCGTTGGCCAGCTCGGTCGAGTCGCTGACCACCGACGACCTGACCCGCCGGGTGCCGGTCGACACCACCACACGCGAGGTCCACAACCTGGCCAGCGCGACAAATGTGCTGCTGGAGCGGGTGGACGAGGCGTTCACCCAGGAACAGGCCAGCCAGGAGCGACTGCGCGCGTTCACCGCCGACGCGTCGCACGAACTGCGTACCCCGGTGGCCGCGGTGTCGGCGTACGCCCAACTGTTCGACCTCGGCGCCAAGGACCGGCCTGACGACCTGGCCCGGGCGATGTCCGGGATCCAGCGCGAGACCGGGCGGATGCGCGACCTGGTCGAGGAACTGCTGATGCTGGCAGCGGCGCAGAGCCCGGCCTCAACCCGGACCGAGCCGGTCGCGCTCGCCGGGATGCTCGGCGAGGCGCTGGACGCCTCGCTGGCGGTCGGCCCGCAGTGGCCGGTCACCGTCACACTCGAGCCCGGCCTCGCCGGAGTGCAGGCCGAGCCGGGCCAACTGCGTCGGGTGCTGGACAATCTGCTGGCGAACGTGCGCGCCCATACCCCGCCCGGCACCCGGACCCGGATCGACGCCCGGCGCACGGGCGAGCACATCACCATCACGATCGCCGATAACGGCCCCGGACTGCGCGAGGACGAGCGAGCGCAGATGTTCGACCGGTTCTGGCGCCAGGACCGCTCCCGCTCCCGTCAGGCCGGCGGCAGCGGCCTCGGGTTGTCGATCGTCGCCGCTTACGTGATGAGCTGGAACGGCACCGTCAGCGCGGCAGCCACCCACGGTGGTGGCCTGAGCGTGGTGATCAGACTGCAAGCGGCCGTGGTGCCGCCCGGCTGAACCTGCAGTACCGGGTGAGAAGGACCGTCGTCTCACCGGACCTGACGCCCGAACTCAGGAAGTGGAACGGAGTTTCGGTCAGGGTGCTTCCTACCAGCGAGTATCACCGAAGGTAGCCTTTCGGTTGCAATGAGTGGTATCGGTCGGCTAGCGTCGGTGCATTGCGAGCTGGTCAAGGCAATTGTTGAGATTTGTCCCTCACGTGCTGAACAGAGGCCTACGAGGCATGGTTCAAGAACCACGACGGCTCCATCAGCTCCCTCCGTTCGACCCGGAGACAGTCAAGATCGTCCGAGCAAGTTGTGCCCAGTTGCCCAGCGATCAAACCGAATTGGCGCGGGAGTTCTACTTCCAGCTCTTCGAGATGGTCCCGCAGGCCCGGGCGATGTTTCCCGAGGACATGACCGAGCAGAACGAGCGCCTGCTCGGCGCGATCCTGAGCGCGGTCCGCCACCTCGACCGGCCCGAGTTTGTCGAGGCTCACCTGCGCCGCTGGGGTGCCGAACACCGCCACTCCCATCACGTGACCAACGACCTCTACATTTACGTCGCGCATGCCCTCGTGCGAGCTCTGAAGCGGATCCTCGGCTATCTGGAGACCCGCGTCGCCTCCGCCTGGGTGGCCGTGTACGAATGGATGGCCGCCGTGATGATCGATGGCGCCGATGCCAGCGAGGCCCAGCAGATCGGGCGTCACCTCCCGGATTCAGCTGCGGGAACACCGTTCTCGGGGCGCCACGATCTGTCGGAGGTGCCGGCCGGACGCCCAGCCCCGACGCGGGCGATCTCTCCGGTACCGCAGGACGCTCAGGTGCCGTCCGTCCCGCGGGTCCCGCAACGGCATGCTCACGGCGTAGTATGAGTGCGCGGAAAGAGGCTAGACCGCGGATCTGAGGTTGGTGTTCACTGTGATTGAGCCGCCTGAGCATCCACTCTTCCGCGATACCGCTGCGTTCCGGGACGACACGGTTCGGGCGGATATCGATCCCGACCGGGTGGTTGCCGAGTGGGTCTTGATGTACCACTGGCTTTCTCATGACCCGGAGATGGCCGCTGTCTGCGGGTTCGCTCCCGAGGACCTGAGCGATCGCGCCCAGGCGACGCGCCTGAGCGAATTACGCAGGGAGGTAGGCCCGTTCGGCCACACGTTCACCGTGCGGGCGGCCGAGATGCAGTTCTGGGTGCGATTCTCCTGGATCAGCGCGGACCGCTGCTCCGGCCGCCAGCATGCCCTGCAGCACGCGGTGATTCGGCACCGGCCTGAAGTCGTGACCGGATCTGGCATGCTTCGGGCCGCGGTCGAGCATGCGGATGTCGCGATGTGCGCTGTCCTGCCGCCGCAGACCACGATCACCGTCCTCGGGCACGCGACCGCGCCGGGCCGGCTGGGCCAGCTGTTCGCGACCGAGCAACTGATGCGCCCGGCCGGCCGCCGGCGCGAGGATGGCACCCTGGTCGGCGACGGCGGCTACCTGGACCTCACCACCTGGGCCGAACTCCAGGACGCGGCGCTGATCAGCCCGGCGTCCGGCTATCCGCCCGGAACCTTTGACACCCTTCCGATGATCGCCATTGGCCGGGACGCTGACCTGGCCGCCGGCACCTGCCCGCCGCAGAGCCGCCATCTTGCCGACATTCCCTGGCCCCAGCACCCGGACCCGGTTGACGACGGATGTGCTTCCCCCGCAGGACCGTTCGCCTGCTGGCCGGTCGTGCCGCTGCAGACCAACTTCGCACTCGACATTGCCGGACAACGCTACTGCGTGCTGTTCAGCGGCTGGTACGTGGACGAGGAGATCGTCGCCAATTTTCTGGACGTCGCACGGTTCGACTGGGCCGATCGCGTCAGCGCCGCCATCCACGGAGAGGCCGAACTCGAGCGCCTGCAGCGCACGGATCGCCTCAACGAATACCGCCTAGCCCAGATTGAGATCGCCACGCTGCGGGCGGTGCGTTTAGGGTTTCGGGTGGCAAGGAGGAAGCTGAACAGCCTCGGATCCAGCCAGAGCGGGTTCGCCAAGTTCCACGAGCGCTACCTTGCCGACCAGGGCAGACCACCGCCGAACGACACCGGGTGGACGGCCAACCGGATCGGCTCGCGCTACCGGTACGCCAGCCACACACTGGCGCACGTGCCGCAGACCCGAGGGGCGCGGCTGGTCAAGCACCGGCTGACGTTCAGGTCGCTGCGGGCAGGCGTACCGCTGGAGATCGTCGATCTTGCCGGGTCGTGAGGTTCAGCGGGACGCGACACGCGAGACGTAGGGGAGGATGTCAGCGGATCACCGACTCAGGCTGGGCATGCAGCCCGCTGGCCCGGATGAAGCGAGGCAGCAGTCGGTCGCTGCTTCCCGGGCCACCTCTCGGCGGCGTAGCGTTTCGGGATGTGACGACGCTGCGGCGACCCGTGGCGACACCTGCCGCCCAAAGGGCCGGCCTGGGCGGGGGATGGAGCAGTTGAGCACGTGGGGTGACACATGGATAGGACCGAGATCGTCGCCGAATTGGATCAGGTTGGGCGCGACTACCGGAATCTGATCGACACCGCCACGATCGGTGAGCTGCGTGCGGGCAGCAACGGAACCAAATGGACGAACGAACAGCTGCTTTTTCACATGCTTTTCGGATACTTGCTCGTCCGTAACCTGCTCTTCCTCGTGCGAATCATGGCTCGGCTCCCGGAAGGGGTTTCGCGCCGATTCGCCGCCACACTCAACGCCGCCACCCGTCCTTTCCACGTGGTGAACTATGTCGGCTCTCTGGGTGGTGCGCGCGTTCTCGGGCACACCGGAATGGAACGGACCATGGACAGGGTGACGTCCGGCTTGGTGAGATCTCTGAACCGCCAGACTCCGCAGAACCTCGCCCGCGGCATGCACTTTCCGGTCGGCTGGGATCCGTACTTCCGCGATTACATGACCATCACCGAGATCTGTCACTGGGCGACACAGCATTACGAGCACCACCGGCGCCAGCTGACGCTCAGCTGATATCACTGATCAGACCGCGCGGCCGCCGCATTGGCGCCGCGATCCGGTGGTCGGGAGGTGCCGCTAGGGCAGGCGCTGTCCCAGCCAGCGCAGCGGTCGGCCGATGATCGGCTTCAGATGCCACTGTTGTCTGATAACCAGTTGGCGGACGGCGCGGACTGCGTCGCGTAGGCGGGTGGCGGGTGAGGGGTGCAGTGCATCTTCCCGGCTCCGGGCCTGTTGGTGCAGGTAGTGCGCGCAGTTCAGGCACACGCCGACCTCTGGGTGGCCGCCGAGGCGGACCAGCTCGGATTCCTGGCGCGTCGAGCCGCAGCACCAGCATTCGCGTGGTTCTGCGCCGTCCGGCTCAGAAGCTGCTGCCGTGCTCATGAGGATGGTTCCTTCCACTCAGAGCGTGTCTTTGAACTCGGGGGTGGCCGGGATTTTGGCGTGTCGATGCCCGGAGTGCCGGGTTTGGGGAGGAGTTCCTGGTAGGTGGGTGGTTATCGACGCCGCCCAGTCCACCAGGAACTCCAGATGCCAGTCTTGCC
>JANNPJ010000125.1:0-2689 GCA_031400005.1 Kineosporiaceae bacterium
CCCATAAGGCATATTTTATCGGTTGTTCTCATGGGTCCTGGTGCCGCTGACCGATGTACCCCTTTCGGCGTGATACCTGTGAGACGCTCATCTTGTGAGCATTGCTGACCTTTCGGTTGTCGTTGTTGGGCACAACGTGGCCGCGTACCTACAGGATTGCCTCGATTCCCTGGCAAGGCAGACGGTCGAGGCCGACATCGAGGTCGTCATCGTCGACGATGGCTCGACCGACGCCACGGGCGCGATCGCGGAGAAGGTCTCCGCCGGCCGGCCGGGCTGGCAGGTCGTCCACACCGACAACCGCGGCCCCGGGCGAGCCCGCAATGTGGGGCTGGAGCGGACCACCGGACGGTGGCTGGCCTTTCTTGACGGCGACGACCTGCTTCCTCGACGCAGCTATGAACGACTGCTGGCCAGTGCCACCCGAACCGGTTCCGACCTGGTGACCGGCGGTGTGCGGCGCTGGGACGGCTCCACGCTGACGACGGCACCACTTCACCGGCTCGCCCTCACCGATCCGCTGGAGCGCGGGCACCTCACCCGGGACACCCGACTGGTCTATGACAGTTGCGTGTGGAACAAGATCATTCTACGCTCGACCTGGGACGCGGGAGGTCACACCTTTCCCGTGGGCGTCGTCTACGAGGACCTGCCCGTCGCGTTCGCCATGCACCTCGCCGCCCGCTCGACCGACGTCGTCCCCGAGCCGGTCTACATCTGGCGACGCCGCACCGGAACGAACCTGTCCATCACTCAGCGATTGTCCGAACGGGACAGCCTGGAACAACGAATGGCCGCACTGCAGACCATCGACGCTCTCGCCCTGGACGCGAGTGGGAGCAACCTGCGTGACGCCCATGACGCCAAGGTCATCGACATCGACCTACGGCGGATGGTGGCCCACCTGCCCGGCGGCGACGACGCCTACCGTGCTCGATTCCTGGACCTGGCCAACGATTTTCTCGCACACGTGCCCAAACATATTCTGGCAGAGAGGAATCCGCTGCAGAAATTGATCGTCGAAGCGATCGTTGACCGGGAGTTGGCGACTTTGCTCGACCTCGCCGTCGCTCGCAACATCAACGACCGCCCCGAGGGTCTGGCCAGGCTGCGACTGCTGGCTCCCGACCTGCGGGTCCAACGGCAGATGCGCCAACGACGCCTGCTCACGGGGCTGTCGTGGCTGCACAGCACGAGCAACCGAATGGTCTATCACCTGCTGCCGGAGCGAATTGGGCAGGCGGCGGCGGACCGCCGCTACGAACGATCGCGTCCGATTGACGTCCTGTCGATCTGAGCCGGGACCATTCGTTGCTTATCCATCACCGCCGGTAAACACTGACCTGGTGTAACGGCGGAGCCCCGGCAGCCGCTGGTGGGCGGCGGGGGTGGTCGCCGTCACACCCGATCGGCCCACAGCCGGCGAGACTAGGGCACCGTACAGGCCAGGCTCGCCGGGCTGATACTGCCGGTGCCGGTGAATCCGAACGACTGCGAGCCGCCGGCGGGGACGGAGCCGTTGTAGGCGGCGTTCGCCACCGTGACGGTGCCGGACGTTCCCGAGGCGACCCCGTTCCAGAGACTCCCGATCGAGGTGCCGGCCGACAGTGGCAGAGTGACCCGCCAGCCCTGGATCGCGGACGCGCCCGCTTTCACCCCGACATCGGCCACGAACCCGCCGTTCCACGAGCTGGCCACCTTGAGAGTGGCCGTGCAACCACCAGGAGCCGGGGTCGGGGTGGGAGTGGTCGGGGTGGTGGTGGTACCGACCGTCCCGGTGATATTGCTGCCGGACTTCACCAGGGTGTACTTGACCGAGGTCCCGGACCAGAAATGGAACGTCAGGTTGACCGTCCCATCGTTGGTCTCGGCGAAGAAGGTGCTGGGCAGCGTGACGGTGTTCGCGGAGTAGGACGGCTGGTAACCGGTGCCGTATTCCTTGTACGTGGTCCAGTTCTGCGGGCCGGCTCCACTGCCGTCGCTGTAGGCGGCCTCCATGGTGGCCAGTTGGTCGCCGTTGAACGCGGTCGGGATGACGAAACTACTGCTGGTGCCCGTCGCGCTGCGCAATACCGGGGCGTCGTACGTGATCACCTTGAACTTCCAGGCAACCCCGGCGCTGAAAGTGGCCAGAATGGTGGCATTCACGCCGTACGCCTGGTTGCCGGAGAGCCGGTTCAGAGCCGAGGCGGTAAAGGTGAGTTGGCTCCCGCTCAGGGCGTAATCGGTACCCTGAACCAGCCTGGTGCTGCCATGGGTGAGGCTGGTCAGCGTGGTGCCATTGAGATTGAGAGTCACGATCCTGGCGGCGGCGCCGGTGGCTTTGCGGACGAAGAGCTGGTCGGTAGAGGCGGTCCCGGAGCGAGTCGTCCAACCGGCCTTGAGCTGGGCGTAGAAATCGGGGTCCTTCCAGACGAAAGCGGTACGGTCGAAGTGCTGGCCGTTGTCCCAGAGCATGGTGGTGATGCTCTTCGTCCGGGCGTAATAGGTGAAGTACTCGAAATACTTGAGTTTCTCGCCCTGTTCGATGGCGCCGGTGTCCTTGTCGAAACCGAGCAAGCCGTACTCCCCGATGACCACCGGGATGCCCTTGGCGACGAAGGTGTTGTAGGCGCGGTCCAGGGTATCGGTGATGTCCTTCTGAGTGGTCGCGTCGAAAGTGGTGGTGCCGGCGACGTTCGCGCTGAAC
>JANNPJ010000178.1:0-6444 GCA_031400005.1 Kineosporiaceae bacterium
GCGGGCCAGGCCACTCCGGCGCCGCCGATCGGGCCTGCGCTCGGTCAGCACGGCGTCAACATCATGGAGTTCTGCAAGGCCTACAACGCCCAGACCGAGTCGCAGCGTGGCAGCGTCGTCCCGGTGGAGATCACGGTCTACGAAGACCGGACGTTCACCTTCATCACCAAGACGCCGCCGGCCGCCGAGCTGATCAAGAAGGCTGCCGGGGTGCCCAAGGGTTCCGGCGAGCCGCACAAGACCAAGGTCGGCAAGCTCACCTCCGCCCAGGTGCGGGAGATCGCCCAGACCAAGCTGGAAGACCTCAACGCCTCTGACCTGGATGCCGCGTCGAAGATCATCGCCGGCACCGCCCGGTCGATGGGAATCACCGTCGAAGGCTGAGCCTTCCCCATTCGTTAATCCAGTTTCACGTGGCAGGGCTGCACTCCAGCCCGTTCACCACGACTGCCCCTCCGTCGGGCAGCATGCACAGGAGGAAACATGAAGCACAGCAAGGCTTACCGCGCAGCCGCAGACAAGATCGACAGCGCGAAGCTCTACGCTCCGCTGGACGCGGTCCGGCTGGCCAAGGAGACCTCGGCGACGAAGTTCGACTCGACCGTCGAAGTGGCTTTCCGGCTCGGCGTCGACCCGCGTAAGGCAGACCAGATGGTCCGTGGCACGGTCAACCTGCCGCACGGCACCGGCAAGACCGCCCGGGTTCTGGTGTTCGCTACTGGCGAACGGGCCGCTCAGGCCGAGGCCGCCGGTGCCGAGTTCGTCGGTTCGGATGACCTGATTGCCCGGATCCAGGGCGGATTCCTGGACTTCGACGCCGTCGTCGCGACCCCGGACCTGATGGGCAAGGTCGGTCGGCTCGGCAAGGTGCTCGGCCCGCGTGGTCTGATGCCCAACCCGAAGACCGGAACGGTGACGATGGACGTCGCGAAGGCGGTAGAGGAGATCAAGGGCGGAAAGATCGAGTTCCGCACCGACAAGCACGCCAACCTCCACTTCATCATCGGTAAGACGTCGTTCAGCGACACCCAGTTGATCCAGAACTACGCCGCGGCGATCGACGAGGTCAACCGGCTGAAGCCGTCCTCGTCGAAGGGCCGTTACCTGAAGAAGGCGACCGTCACCACGACGATGGGCCCGGGCATCCCGGTCGACCCGAGCCGGGTGCGGGCGCTAGAAGAAGAGACTGTTACCGAGTGACCTGAAGTACCTGTCCGACGAAGCCTGGTGAAAACCCGGCGAAAGCCCCGCCCGATCTTCGGGTGGGGCTTTCGTGGCGTGGCTAGCCCGATGTGACGTGACTGAATCGTTACGATATTTGGCGATTTTTATCGTGATCGATCTCGCCGCGATTGCGAGGCTCGCATCGGGGTAGGGTGATCGAATTCGCTCTCAAACGAATAGTCCGGCCAGGGTCCAACAGCGGGCTCCGGGCTCGATAGCTGTGCGCGAAGGAACGCGGGAGGGCCTGTGTACGAGACAGAATCGCTGGACAGGTCCACGGAGCCGAGCGAAGGTCGTCTGCTGCTCGTCGAGGACGACGACGGTGACGCTTTCCTGGTTGAGGAACTGCTGCTGCTGGCCGGTAGCGGATTCGAGATCGTCCGCGCGCGCACGCTGGCCGAAGCTCGCCGCCTGGTACAGATCGAGTCGTTCGGTTGCGTGCTTCTGGATCTCGGTCTGCCCGATGGGCAGGGTCTCGAGGTGGTCCGGGACTTCTTGGCCGAGGCCTCGAACGTCGCGGTGATCTGCTTCACCGGGTTGAACGACGACCGCTCCGGTGCGGCAGCGGTCGCCGCCGGCGCCCAGGACTACCTGGTCAAAGGCCAGGTAGACGGCGAACTGCTGCGCCGCTCGATCCGCTATGCGATGGAGCGACGCCGGGCCGAGGAGCAGTCCCGACAGCTGTACGCCAGCCGGTTGCGGGCCGAAGAGAACGCTCGGCTCGAACGCGGTCTGCTGCCGCTGACCCAGACCCTCGACCCCACCCTCGGCGTCACCACCCGTTACCGCCCCCGGCTGGGCGAGCTGCTCGGCGGTGACTTCTACGACGTGATCGAGGTTCCCGACGGTCGGGTGTTCGTGCTGTTGGGTGATGTCGCCGGGCACGGCCCGGACGAGGCGGCCCTTGGCGTCAGCCTCCGGATCGCCTGGCGGGCCCTGGTGCTCGCCGGGGTCGACCCCGGCCGGCTGCTGCCGGTGCTGGAAGACCTGCTGATCCGGGAGCGCCGCTCGGACGAGATCTTCGTCCAGGCCAGTTTCTGCGTGATCGACCCCGACCGGCGCAACGCCACCATCTGGCTGGCTGCCCATCTGCCGCCGATGCTGCTCGATCCCGCGCCGAGTCAGCTTCAGGGCGATCCGACCAGCTCGGCGCTCGGACTGCTGCCGCCCGGCTCGTGGCGCGGGCGACGGATCAGCCTGCCGCCGAAATGGCGGCTGCTGTTCTACACCGACGGCCTGGTCGAAGGTCGCCGCGGCCGCGGCCTGCCGCACATCCTCGGCGTCCCTGGGTTGCTCGAGTTCGCCCAGGAAAGTCGCGCCCTGAGCACGGGTGCGAAGGTGGTGGATGACTTGCTCGACCGGGTCCAGCGGGCGCACGGTGGGGCGATGCCCGACGATGTCGCGGTGGTTGCGTTGCATTGGCCGGTTCAGCACTCGGACGGTAGGCCGCGTCGGTGACGACGCGGCCGCCAATCATCCGGCAGGTCAGTTTTTGGAATCCGGCGACCTGGCCGTTGCACACCCGGATCGGGGTGGCGCTGGCTGCTGTCGGATCACTGCTGATCGGGCTGGTCGCGGCGTCCGCGCTGTTACAGGTGGAAAACCGGCGAGTGCAAACCCTGGTGACCTCGGACTACTACGACGCGCTGCGCACCTCGCAGAGCTACTTCATCGCGATGGTGGACTCGGAAACGGCCGTCCGGGGGTTTGCCCTCACCCGGGACGAATCCATGCTCGATCCACTGCACCAGGCCGGCCGGCCGTGGGAAACCTCGATCCTGCCCAAGGTCACCGCAAAGATCCCGAACGAGGACGTGCCGACAGCCAAACTGCGGAAGGTCGAGGCCACGGCCAAAACCTGGTATCGGGAGTGGGCCGAACCAACGATCCGGCAGATCGAGCTGAACGATCCGCCGAACGCCACCGAGGTGGAGCGCGGCAGAGTGCTGTTCACCCGGTTTCGGGTGGCCTATGACGCCTACATCACGGACCTGCGCGACGGGCGGGTGGATGCCAACCGCTACCTGTCCACGCTGACCGACCTGCTGTTCGTGGCGGTGATTGCCAGCGCGCTGATCGCCCTCCTGGGCGGCGTCCTGCTCTGGTACCTGATGCGCCAATGGGTGGGTAAACCGGTCGCGCACCTGGCCTCGGAGGTCAGGCTGGTCAGCGACGGCAAGCTGGAGCACGAGGTGTCCACACTCGGGCCGCCGGAGTTCGTCCAACTGGGTGAGGACGTCGACGGGATGCGGAAACGACTGGTTGCACAGACTCTGGAGCTGCAGCGGTCCAACCGCGAGCTCGAGCAGTTCGCCTACGTGGCCTCGCACGATCTGCAGGAACCGCTGCGAAAGGTGGCGAGCTTCTGCCAGATGCTGGAGCGGCGCTACTCCGGACAGCTGGACGCGCGGGCCGACCAGTACATCCACTTCGCCGTGGACGGCGCCAAGCGGATGCAACAGCTGATCAACGACCTGCTGGAGTTCTCCCGCGTCGGTCGACTGACGAAGCCGCAGACCGACGTCGACCTGATGGATTGCCTGCGCGATGGGCTGTTCAATCTCCAGACCGCCCGGGAGGAGTCGGCGGCCGAAGTGACCTGGGACGAACTGCCGCACGTCCTGGGGGAGGCGCCGCTGCTGACCCAGTTGCTGCAGAACCTGATCGGTAACGCGATCAAGTTCCGTTCCGACCAGCCGCCGCGGGTCCACCTCGGGGTCCGCCAGGACGGGGACGAGTGGCAGTTCTGGTGTTCCGACAACGGCATCGGAATCGAGCCGGAGTATGCCGATCGGGTCTTCCTGATCTTCCAGCGACTGCATGCCAAGGAGACCTACAGCGGCACCGGGATCGGCCTGGCGATGTGCAAGAAGATCGTTGAGCACCACGGCGGTCGGATCTGGGTGGACGACCCCGCCACCGGGGCGGCCGGCACAGCCGGCCCAGTCGACACAGCCAGCCCAGCCGGCACAGCCAGCCCAGCCGGCACAGCCGGCTCAGGGGCAACGGTGCGGTTCACCCTGCCGGTCGTGCATACTCCCGCGGTGACCGAACCCGCCGAGCTCAGCGATGTCTCGTCATGATCGACGTACTGCTGGTCGAGGATGATGCCGGCGACGTGCTGATGACCCAGGAGGCCTTCGCCGTCAGTTCGAAGGAGGGCGGTGCCAACACCCTGCATGTCGTCTCCGACGGCGCCAGCGCGATGGCGTTCCTGCGCAAGAGCGGTGAGTACGCCGAGGCGCCGACCCCGGACCTGATCCTGTTGGACCTCAACCTGCCCGGGATGGACGGTCGCGAGGTGCTGGCCGTGGTGAAGAGCGATCCGGAGCTGCGGCAGATCCCGGTTGTCGTGCTTACTACGTCCGAACTCGAGGACGACGTGCTGCGCAGTTATGACCTGCACGCGAACGCCTATGTGCGTAAACCGCTCGAGTTTGATCGCTTCCTGGAAGTGGTCCGCCAGATCGATGAATTCTTCGTCACCGTGGTCCGCCTGCCGCACCACTGAGGTACCGGGCAGGCGAGCCGATTTGGTGAATGGCCGTTACTAATGACACGATGGGTCCTTGCCATAGACCGCCGGTTGCCGCCTCCCCCGAGGTGGCCGAAGGCCCCGCATCAGCGGGCGGCCCGCGTAGGTGTCTCGGATCGTTGAGTCGCTCCTCTGGAGTAGACCGCCACGCCCCGCGCGCCTGCGCCGGGGCGTTTCGCATTCCTGCAGGCCCCGAACGCGCCGGCACCAGGAATGAAGGAGAGCCATGGCGAGGCCAGACAAGGCTGCGACGGTCGCGGAGCTCGCGGGTAAATTCCGGGACTCGAACGCCGCGGTGCTGACGGAGTACCGCGGCCTCACCGTCGCCCAGCTCACCACGTTGCGGTCCAACATCAAGGACCACGCGACCTACACCGTCGTGAAGAACACCCTCACCAAGCTGGCCGCCAAGGAAGCCGGGGTGACCGCCTTCGAAGGGCAGTTCGCTGGTCCGAGCGCGGTCGCCTTCATCACCGGTGACCCGGTCGAGGCGGCGAAGGGCATTCGTGACTTCGCCAAGGCCAACCCGGCACTGGTGATCAAGGGTGGCGTGCTCGACGGCAAACCGCTGACTCCGGACGAGATCCGGCAGCTTGCCGATCTCGAATCCCGCGAGGTCCTGCTGGCCAAGCTGGCCGGCGCGATGAAGGCGTCGCTGAACAACGCCGCCTACCTGTTCGCTGCTCCGCTCGCCAAGGCCGCTCGGGCCGTGGACGCGCTGCGGCAGAAGCGGGAGAGCGAGGCGCCTGCGGCTGTTGCCGAGGACGCCCCGGTCGCGGACGACGCCGAAGCGGTGCCTGCCACCGTCGAGAGCTGACCACTCAGATACACCCGAACTGATCACCGAGATCAGTTCGGCGAAGACCTCAATGCGGCCAAAGATAGCCACGCAGTTCGAAAGGGAACCATCATGGCGAAGCTCAGCACCGAAGACCTGCTCGAGGCGTTCTCCGAGCTCACCCTCATCGAGCTCTCTGACTTCGTGAAGAAGTTCGAGGAGAAGTTCGAGGTCACTGCGGCCGCTCCAGTCGCCGTCGCGGGCCCGGCGGGCCCCGGCGCCGTTGTTGAGGCTGAGGAAGAGAAGGACGAGTTCGACGTCATCCTCGAGGGCCCCGGCGACAAGAAGATCCAGGTCATCAAGGAGGTCCGCGCGCTCACCAGCCTGGGCCTGAAGGAAGCCAAGGACCTGGTCGACGCCGCCCCCAAGGCCGTCCTGGAGAAGGTCACCAAGGAGGCTGCCGAGAAGGCGAAGGCCGCCCTCGAGGGTGCCGGCGCCAAGGTCACCCTTAAGTGATCTGAGTTCTCTGTAGTACCTGTTGGACGCATTCACTGCTTCCTCCTAACTTCCCCGCAAGTCGCACCCCTCCGGTGTGGCTTGCGGGGAAGTGGCGTTTGCGCAGGGCCCCATCGGGCGAATGTGACGGCGCGTGGGGTTGACGAGGCTCTGACCAGTTGTCATGCTCAATGCAGAAGTCGCGGCAGCCCGGATTGGCAGCGTTAACGACGGCAGCGTTTAACGACGACCGGCAGCAGCACAGAGGTGGGGTGGCCCCTAGGGGGCCGCCCCGTTCGTCTATAGCGCGTCGCGCCCGCTAGCGCCGGCCGAGAGGCCGGGTAGACAGTGCTGGCCTTTTCCGGTAGCCTGACGCTTTGCGCTGCCTAATGCCTCGCCCCGCGTACAGTCG
>JANNPJ010000208.1:0-16508 GCA_031400005.1 Kineosporiaceae bacterium
GGGCGCGCACTATCGCCGTTGGCCGGGTCTTGGTGCGCCACCACGTCGAGATGATCATGGCCTAGCTGACTTCTTAAGGTGGATGCCATGGTCGGACGACGCCGACACCAGCCGGTTGTCGACTCGACCAAACCGGGCATACTGTCACAGACTCGAACATCGCCGAAGTCGTCGCCGACCTCTGGAGCCCGCTGTGCGTCGTCCGTTGAAGTACGTCGTCGGATCGCTCGTCCTCGCGGTGACCGTCAGTGCCGCGGCGCCGGCCCTGTCCCGTCCGGCACCGGAGACCGGTCGGTTCCCGTCGGTCCCGAGCGAGCACTCGGTGTCAAGCAAGGATCCGGTGTCCAGCAAGGATCCGGTGCCGGGAAAGGATTGGCCGACCGCCACGCCTGCCCAGCTCGGCCTGAAGGCCTCGAAGCTCAAAGAGATCGCCGCCACAGCCAGGCGGGGAAAGTCGAACTGTCTGGCCGTCGTCCGGCACGGAAAGTTGGCCGGGGAGTGGTACTTCAACGGCACCGGCCCGAACACCACGCAGCAGGTTTTCTCCGTGACCAAGTCAATCACGAGCACCCTGGTCGGTATCGCCCAGGACGACGGTGATCTGCGGATCGACCGATCCGCCTCCCGTCACGTCCCGCAGTGGAGGAACACCCCGGCGGCCGCGGTGACCGTCCGCAACCTGCTGAGCAATGACTCGGGCCGGGAGTGGAGCACGACGATCGACTACGACACGTTCATCCGCTCGGCCGACCAGACCGCCTTCGCCGTCGGTCTGTCCCAGCCGAACCCGCCGGGAACCGTGTGGGCGTACAACAATTCGGCCATTCAGACACTTCAGGAGGTGCTGCACAACGCCACCGGCCGGGAGGTTCGCGGGTTCGCCCAGCAGCGCCTGTTCGGCCCGCTCGGGATGAGCCACACCCGGATGTCCACCGACCGGGCCGGGAACGCGCAGACCTACTCCGGAGTGACGTCGACCTGCCGGGACTTGGCCCGTCTCGGCCTGCTGATGCTGCGGCACGGCCAATGGGGCACCCGGCCGATTGTCTCCAAGCGCTGGGTCGCGCAGGCCACCGGACGCCCATCCACCCCAATGAACGCCGCCTACGGCTACCTGTGGTGGCTGAACCGGCACGGCGTCCAGGCCGATGCGCTCGCGCCGCTCACCCTGGAGACCGCCCTCGACCCGAACACCCCGCGCTCGAGGCTGGTTCCCGGTGCCCCTGCGAGCACCTACTGGGCAATCGGACTGGGTAACCAGGTCATCCAGATCGACCCCGGCACCGACACCGACGTCGTTCGGCACGGCAAAGCGGAATTCCTCCCGCAGCCGCCCACTTTCGGACCAGTCGAGGCCAGCAAGGTAATCACCGAGGCAATTCGGCGGCGCTGACCGGACGGACATCGTCCAACCTCGCCACCCACCACCGAGCGAGTTCCAGCGACGCTGTCGGTGTCCAGTCAGGTGGGTCGGCTGTCGAGACCGGCGACCACTTCTACTCGGCCTGATGACCCATTACGCCTGCGTGAC
Source organism: Kineosporiaceae bacterium (assembly GCA_031400005.1). Classification (GTDB taxonomy): domain Bacteria; phylum Actinomycetota; class Actinomycetes; order Actinomycetales; family Kineosporiaceae; genus JANNPJ01. The sequence continues at coordinate 1,532 of JANNPJ010000208.1, forward strand.
AACGAACCGTGCTGGCTCACCGAGGACGGCAGCCGCTCCAACGAGGTCGGCCATTCGTTCCGACAGCGTCGCCTCGGCTAGGCGCCGCGGTAGCGCCTCACTGAACTTCAGCCCTTCCAGCGCCCGCTCATCCACCTCGGGCAAGCAGAGCCGCTGAACGGCGTCAGCGGTCCCGGATTTCCACATCTCATGAGTGAGATCGCTCCGCAGCCGAATACCCGAATCGTCGAACCGCTGCCGCTCATCGGTCAGCCCGGACAGGGTCGCCGCCAGCGTCGCGTTGGCGCGGAACCCCGCCCAGGTCCACCACCGCACATCAGCACCAACCCGGGATATCACCGTCCCACCAGGGTGCACCGTCGCGAGACCCTCGTCGCGAACCTCAGCCAGGACGCCCATCGCGCGCTTCGTCAAGGCCACCGGAGGGTCGGCTCCCAGCAGGACATCGCGGGTGGCGCGAGCCAGCGCGAAGCTCGCCCCCGAGATCGCCGGCGTGTGCCAGCGAGCCTTTCCCCCGCCCTCGGCCGGCTCCACCTGGCAGCGTCGACGCGTCCAGTCGATCCAGGTCACCTTCCAACTGCGCCCGGCCAACAGCAGCAACCGCGGGCCGTCGATCTTCTCGGTCAACAGCATGGGATCGGTATGCCCGATCTCCTGCCGCCCGGCCAGCACCGCGAACTGCGGTGGGGCGGTGAACACCGCCGTCATTCCCATGAAATGCCGCCGTCCGAAGCGCTTCTCCGCCTCGGATCCGATGAAGAGGATCTCCCCGTCGCGCTCGAGGAATCCCTCGTCCACCAGGTACCGAACGATGGGCTCGGCGCTGGCATCGAACGGCGTCAACCCGTTCCACCCCTCAACCCACAGCCGACGGCCAATCTTGTTCTCCTGCAAGCACAGTGCCAGCACCTGCTGAGCCACGATATGCCGAGGCTGCGGCGGGGCGATGACGGGCTCGACATAGCCCCGAGACCACAACACCAGCAGCCCCGCCGCCCACAGCAGCGACTCCTGGTTAAGCGCCAAGAACAAGCAATTGCGTGAGGACCCCGGGCGGCGTCCGGACCGGCCCAGCCGTTGCAGGAACGACGCCACCGACCCCGGCGCATTGATTTGGATGACCCGGTCAAGATCACCGACGTCGATACCCAGCTCAAGTGTGGACGTCGACACGATCACGCAATCGCGGGCCTCCGAGAACGCCTGCTCGGCTCGGCGGCGTTCATCGGCCGACAGCGACGCATGCGAAAGGAACGTCGTCACCCCGCGCTCGCGCAGCGCAGCACCGAGCTCCTCAACCAACCGCCGCGAGTCACAGAAGACCAGCCGCTTCTCCCCCCGATGCAACGAGGAAATCACGGTTGCCGCATTACTGACCGACCCGACGTAGTCGAGCTCAATGTCCGGCGCCGACGACGGCATCGGCCCAGCCACGGGGAGACCGGGAGTCGAGGAAGCCGCGTCGAAAGGAGCAACGACCTGGGACGGACGCACCCCCCGACCGGAGCCCTGCAACCAGGTGAGCAGCTCAGCCGGGTTCCCCACGGTCGCCGACAAACCGACTCGCTGGATCGGGCGCCCAGCCAACCGGGAAACTCGCTCCAGAACAGCGAGCAAATGCCAGCCGCGGTCGTCACCGGCAAAGGCGTGCACCTCGTCCACTACGATGGCCTGCACCCCGGAAAACATTCGCGAGTGCTCCACTTTGAGGCTGATCAGCATGGCCTCGAGAGACTCCGGCGTCGTCAGCAGGATGTCCGGAGGCTCGCGCAGGATGCGCTGTCGGGCGGACGCTAGAACATCCCCGTGCCAGACGGCAACTCGGCGGCCCAGCCAACCAGCGTACTGCTCCAGCCGGGGCAGCAAGTTGTTGAGCAGCGCCTTCAACGGGCACACGTAAATCACGCACAGCCCCGACCAGCGGCCCTCTTCCATCGCGGTCAGCAATGGGAACATCGCGGCCTCGGTCTTGCCGCCCGCAGTCGGAGCCAACAGGACGGCGTCCCTACCGTCAAGAACCGGGTCGATAGCTTCCTGTTGGAGTGGACGCAAACCCGGCCAACCAAGGCTGTTCACTATGTGATGCACCACCACCGGATGCAGCCGATCCACCCCGCTGCTCATCACAGCGGAACTCTCACGGACAGCGAAATCCTCACGGCAGATCCAGCTCGATGTCCGACGCGCGGGTGGCGTTGCGCTCATCCTCGGTCAGTTCGGTGTCGGACACGGTCAGCGAATAGTGCACTCGCGGGTCGAAGTCGGCGTGCTCGTCCACCCGGTCCAGGATGTCCCCGACAAGCTTGCGCAGGAACAGCCGAGGAGCGACCCCCACCTTCCCACCCAAGCCACCGGTCACGGCCTTCGCGAGCTGAGCCAGGTACGCGTCGTCCACGAGCTTCAGCACGCGGTCCGGTTCGTGAGCCCCCAGGGCGTAGAGATCGCGCACGTTGCGGCCCAGCTCCTGCAGCCGGTCCAGGTCGAAGCCGGTCAGCCGCAATTGCACCGCACGCGGGTTGTCGAATCGCGCGTCCGTGGTGAAGTCCGTCGAAAGCCGTTGCGCGAGAGGCGGCAAGCGCTGGACTCCCTGTTGCCCGTCATAGAAGGCCGGCGTCCCGGTAACAACGAGGAAGAGCCCGGGAAAGCGTCCAGCGTCGATCTCGTCAATCAACTGCCGGAGCGCATTGAGCCCCTTCTCCCGAACATCACCCCGAACCCGCTGCAGGGTCTCGATCTCATCGAGCACGAGCAGCAGCCCGGGGTGACCACAATCCTTCAACACCGTGAGCAGGCCCTGGAGGAACCCCAGCGCAGCGAAGTGATCCAAGTCTCCGCGAACCCCGGCCGCACGCCGAGCCGAGGCCGCCACCGATTTCTGGCCACCGATCCAGGCCAGCAGAGCCTCCGCAGTCGCGGCGTCACCCTGCTGCCGGGCCGCCCGGTACCCCCGCAGGGCCGCCGCGAACGCCGGCGTCGTCCGGGCTACGGCGGCCAGGCGCTGCTCCAGCAGGCCGTCGACACCCCGTGCGAGCCCTTCGACATCGTCGTCACCGACCTGCCCACCGTCAAGGACCTCCTCCTCCAGCGTGTAGAACCAGGCATCCACGATGCCGTGGAGCGCGCTGGCCGGCTGGGTCGCGGTGGTGAGCCGCTCGGTCAGTCGCCGGTAGACGGTTTCTAGGCGGTGCAGCGGTGTTTCGGTTTCCGAGATTTGGACTTCGGACGTCGCCAGCCCGGCTCGCTTGGCCCGCTCGGCCAGCCAGCGGGCGAAAAAGGTTTTACCGCTTCCGTACTCACCGCGGATGGCATGGAAGGCGGCACCGCCACGAGATACCGCGGCCAGGTCATCGTCGAGCGCCACGGTAAACCGGTCCAACCCGACCGCGAACAGATCCAAGCCGGCCTGCGGCACGGTGCCTCGGCGAAGAGCATCGATGACTTGACGACGCCGGGCCGCGCTGACTGGGGTCACGATTCCACCTCGAATTGCTCACGCAGCAAGGCCACATCGAGCCGGACATTCAGGCCGCCGTCGATCTGGCTGAGCACCTGGTACCCCTCGAGGTTGAGCAATCGCTGCAGAGTCGCTACCAATCCTTCCGGTTTGCGACTACCTCGGCCCGCAGCAGCAGCCACCGCGCTGAGGGACATCGTCCCGTCAGCGGCGGCGAGCGCGTCGATGACCGCCGCTACCTCGTGGGGCTCGGGAGCCTTTCGGACGAGGCGCCGGGTCAGCGTGTATTGAGCGGACGCGACGACCCGAGCGCCCAACGACGGCCGGACCAGGTTCGGCTTCGAAGCAGGAGACAGCACCGAGCCCTCCACCGGGAACAGCGCGTCTTGGGGCGGCCCGGACACACGGCCACCATTCTTGCTACTTGCCTTGGCCGGCTTCACGGTTCTCGGCGCAGCGATATCGATCGGCTCCTCGGCGACCGGCTGACGAGCGGACCACCACTTCGGGATGCCCGACTCTGGCGAGAGAATTCGCCAGCCTGCCGGCAACTGCTCATGTCCGGGTAGCAGCACGATGATGGGCACGGTGATTTCGGCGAGCGAGGCGCCACCGTGGTACCCCGCCCGGCGCATGCTGTAGCGGATCGACTCCCGCCACGGCAGCACAACCCGGCCGCCGCCCTCCAGCACCCGGGGCCCGGTCACCTCGATCTCGCCGTCCCGCACCGGCCCACCGGTACGCCAGCGGGCCGACGTGTCGCCGGCGTCGCGGGTCGTCGGGTCGTCCTGGCTGGAGCGTTCCAGGACGTGGCCGTGGTCGGCGACGAGCAGAACGGGACGGGCGGCTTCCCGCGCCGCATTCAGCAGGTCCACCAGGTAGGTGACGTCGCGGACGGACCAGCCGGTGCGCAACCCTTCGCGCCCGTGGTCCAACGCGTCGTCGATCGTGTTGAGGACGACGCCAACGACTCCATCACCCTCCAGAGCGACCGACACCGCTTCGGAGAACCTGTGTCCGGCGGCTCCGGCGAGGTCGCCCTTGTGAAAGAGCTGTGCGACCTGGTGGTGGAGTCGCCAAAAGGCAGCGAATCCTTCACGCTCGGTGTGCTGGTCGCCGCGCTGCAGAGTGCCGGTCAGCAGACTGGTTCGGCTCAGCCGAGTAACCGAGGGAAGTACCGAAACAGCGCCCAAGCGAGCCGCATTCGGCGAGGCCTCGAACCAGCCTTCCCGAGCGAGTTGCTCGGTCAGTTCAACAGCAACCGCGCTACTCATCCCGTCCAGAACCACCATGAGCGGAGGCCGAGCTCCACCGATCAGCGGCACCGCGACCCGCTTGAGTACGTCCTCCACCACCAGCGCACCATCCGTGTGCGGCGAGGCCGCGTACGCCGCCCAGCTCGCCAGGTGCGTCGCGGTCTGAGCGTCGAGATCGTTCCGGCGCTCCCGGGCGAGCTCGTAAACCCTTCCGTAGGAGGCACTGATCACCGGATCACCGCCGGCATCCGGCGACCACAGCGCATTCAGGGCGCGGTCTACCCAACCCCAGTCGCTGACTTCGCGTTGCGCGGCATCCGCCACTGAGCTCACCGGAGCGACTGTTTCGGCCAGCCAGCGGGTGAGCCGGACCGCGTCCCGGGCCGCATCGCGCCGCTGCGGAAACAGGCGGGCCAGCCCGTGATTCTCCACCTGCTTCAGCGCCAGCTGAACTCCCGCCAGATCAGCCTGCGCTCCATTCGCCGCATCCAAAGCTCTTCCCAGGTCTCGGAATTCGTTGTTCCAGGACGATGGCAGCCACCGATGATGAGCCACGAAGGAGGTGAGCCCATGCTGACCGGCGAGCTGGTCGGCCCGGCGAACCACCGTGTCCAGGCGGCGGCGAAGCAGCTGCGACGCGGGTGTCTCGGGTCGGCTTTCGATCTCAGCCACCCAGCGGGTCAGTAGCCCGTTCGCTACCGCCCAGAGCGCCGACAACTCGCGGGGCTGACGCACGACGTCGCCCAGAAGCAACGCCAGGGGAATCCCCGCTGCGGCATCCTCGGCGGCCGAGCACAGCAGGCCGAGGGGAAACACGTCTGGTGCCTGACCTCGTTCCACCAGGCTGAGGACGGCGTCTGCCCCCGCCCCGGCCCGGGCGCACAACCATGGTCGCACCCCGGTGCGCTCGACCACGGAAAGGTCGGTGTAGCGGTCCGGTCCCGAGCTGGTGGCTGACCATTCCAGCAGCGCGACGACGTCCAGTGAATCCGTTCGAGCGGCCGCAAGGTTGAGACGCTGCGCCACAAGCGAACTCATTGCCGTATCGAGGCTGAGCGATGTCCCGGCGGGCGGCCACCCTTCCGGCGGTTCCGCCTCGAAGAGCGCGGAGATCAGCCATTGCCGTTGCTGGATGCGAGGGTCCACGTCGACGGCCTGAAATCGTTGCCCGATCACGCGCGCCGCATCGACCGGGTGGACGTTTTGGTCGAAGGCGTGCCCGAGCACATCCCAACTGATCTCCCGAACCAGTCTGGTGGTGGCGATCACGAGCAGGTCGCTCTCGGCTGAGCGGACGTGCTGCTGTACGGCGTCGACGATTCCGAGAACCGAGTTCTCCTCGCGAACCCGGACCTGGACGCGTTGCGTCTCTCCCAGTTTGACGGTGAACCTGGTGTCCGCGTCCGATCCGTAGGAGCCACGAAGTAACAGCACACGCGGTGCTGGGGCCTTCGAACGGCGGTTGAGTTTCTCAAACACCACCGCGCTCACGATGGCGCGATTCAGCGTCAGCAGTCGCGTTTCCGGCTCGGTCTGCACAGGCGGCATGGCGATCGAGATCACCCGTCCTGATCGGTCGGCGTGGACAGATGCCAACTGACGTCGATGTCCTTGAGCGGGTTCTGCTTCAAGTGCGTGCGAACGTCCTCCCGCATCAGCACGAGGAGCGTTTCGAGCGTGGCTTCGACCGCGCTGGCTGAGACTCGCGCCCGCCGACCGGGTTGATTCGCAGGTCCGACGCGGTCTGGCAATGCTGGCTGGGTGCTAACCGGGGGGTTGGTGTCAACCGGCAGCTTGATCGTAATCTCCGGAGGAGGTGGTGGAGTTGGTACCTCGATCAGGCTTTGAATCAGGCTCCAGCTTTCCCGCGCCACCGCTGTCAGCACGGGAGCCAGCGGTCGTTCAAGCTCGTTGAGAGCTGCCTCCCTGGAGAGTCGCTCCAGGATGGATCGGGCTGCCATCCCCGCTTGGTCGTTGCGCTCCACAATGTTTCGGATCGTATTGAGGTGTGACCAACTCATCGAGTCCAGCGCCTGTGACACCTCGACCGCGTGCTTCGCCGTGTAAGCCAGGACGTCGACGGTGATCGGTCCGGCCGGAATCGGAGCCGCGAGGATACGGACTCGCTCTGTCGCGCTGGGCGCCTGCCTCAGGCTGGCCAGGAATTCGGCGGCTTCCCGATTGGCCCGCCCACGCGCGGACGCATCGACGTCAATTCCCAAATCCTTGGCATGCGAGGCACAAACCTCCCGCATCCGGGTCAGCGGGGCTTCCCATTTCTCTACCTCGGTCAGCACACCGGCAGAAAGCCGCTCGACGTTACGGGTAAAGAGCACTTCAGGCACGTGGACGCCGAACATCTCGCCGGCCTGACGCCGTGCGGCAGCGAACTCGGCCTCGGTTGGCAGATCCGGCTCGCGCAGACGCCAACCGGACCCCATCTTGTCCAGTGCCGGCGCCTCAGCCTCGACCATCCCGCGGAACAACCACGCGCGGTCCGCCAGCAGGGCATAGGTCTGAATGATCAGATTGACGACCAGCGGGTCGAGCCCTTCGCCGCCCAACTCACCGATCCAACGCCGGACGTCGTCAACCTCGAAATCACCGCTGAACTGGTGCTGAGCCGCATGCTGCTCGATCTTCCGCCGCCACTCCGGCGAGATCACCAGTGGCCCGTCGCTCACCTCACCGAGATCGAGTCCGTGAATCACCCTGCGCATCAACGGCAGTTGTGCCCGCTCCAGCTCTACCCGCCGATCACGATTCTCCATCGCTCGAGTGATGCACTGCAGAACGGTCCGGAGCTCCCCAAGGGTCAACGCTTTTCGGGTCCCAGCAACACCGAGGTCAGGATGCTTCGGGTAGAGACGGCCGAAAAGTGCATCCACCAGCCCTTGGAGATTCGTCTCCCAACTGGCACCTCCGTGCAGGCGGGGCGACAGTCCCGGCATCAGCGTGAGGATGTGCCCCTCCGAGCTGACCTCAGTCCCCACCGTTGTCGCATCAGGGCTGGCGAGCCCGTAGAGCTGCATCAGCGAGGCCTCCACCTGAGAGGCCAAGGTGGACTGCTGCACTTGGAGCTGCTGGCGCATCTGGGCGCGCGCGTCGTCCGTCAATTGCGGCGTGTACTCGACAAGCCGTTCACGGGTCAACAGGTATTTGATTTTGATCAGCTTGCCGAGCTGGCGCCCCTTGGCTTCAGAGAAGAAATGAGGAAGCCAAACCGCTGTTGGAGCAGCCACTTTCGCAGCGATCTCGTGAACACGGTATGCATCATCGCGCGGCGAATGGTCGCGATCATCGAAGGGATAGTCGACGATGATCCGGGCTCGACCAGCAAGGCTGGGCTCGAACTGATCGGCCCGTAGATCTTCATGATCGCGAACATTGGCAAACACCAACTCGACGGTGCGCTTGCTGCCGCGCCACACGACGTCCCGTTCGCAAACAAACTCACCACCATCCGTAACCCCGAAGGCCTTCCACAGATGATCCTTGATCCAGCGCCGCCGCGCGCCGCGGTTGTCCTGCTCCCCCACCGCATCAAGCAACGGGTCGATGTCGAGATCGCTGAGATGCAAGGTAAAGACTGGGTCTTCGGTCCCCTCTGCCCGCAGTTCCCCCAACTCGGCCTGCATCTCTCGCAGCCGTTGCACAACGATCTTTCCGGGGCTATTGATCCGGGACCGGATGGAACCGTGATTCAGCGCGGCCAGCCGCGCCCCGGTGAGCCGAGTGAGCGCTGGCACCTCGGGGGCCAACGCCGATAGCAGCAGGGTCTTGACCAGACGGTCATCGGCGATGAACCGCTCGTTCGTCTCGGCGCCATACTTGTCCAGCAGCAGGGCCCGCGCGCGGGCGTGGAATCGCTGAGCGGCCGCCGACTCTCGGCGCAGCCGCTCGGTAAACGCGTCGCCGGTGCCATCGACAAGCACGTCCCAAAGATCGCCCAGCGGAAGGAGTTCACCAACCTTGAGATCGTTGCGACGGCGCTTGAGCATCTCCTGAAGCAACCGCAGACCGGTGCGTTCACGCTGCAGCGCATTGGAGAGCACCACCAGGACGTTCAGCAGAGCCGGCGACAGGGGGTAGACCTCCTTGAACTCGTCCCAGGTGGCCTCAGTCGCTCCATTCGCGTCGAGCAGCACGTCCCGAGTCGCGGCGTTCGTGGACTCGAGCGCCTTGAACGCCTCATCCAGTGCGGCCTGGCCTGGGCCTGGCTTGACCTTGAGAATGCGCTCTTTGATGATCGCAGGCAGGTTTCGGTCTTCCAGGGTGATGATGTCGAACCGCTCGGCCAGGTAATTGACCTGCGCCTCAAGGTTTTTCACGTCGGAGCCGGTGACATCTTCACCGATCAGCTTGGACAGGTCACGCTGCCGCGAGATGAACGAGACGATCGGCAACTCTCTGGTGGCGTCACCGGATTCAATCAGCTTGACCAGGATACCGACCTGGGTGTTGACGAATTGCTGGTTGGCCATGTTGGACTGCAACCAGAGGATCAACTCATCAAGGAAAAGGATGAGCCCGTCGTACCCGAGGCTCTTGGCGTGTCGAGTGATCGCCGCGAGCCCGTTCTCCAGCGGCAAGAAGGCCGCCGCGTCTCCGGTCGCACCGCGGGCGTACGACGCATTGGGCCCGGAGAGCAGCGCGGAAATGAGCGCATCGCGTCGGGGGTCGCCGGCCTGGGCGGAGAACGCCTCGTCGAGGGCGCTGGTCGTCCACCCACCAACCGCACCGCCGTCCGAACCTAAAGGAGTGAGATCGTCCGGGACGCCGGGAGCCGAGGCCGCTGCCCCCGTCTCGTGAGTCAGCCAGCGCACGAACTCGACGTCGTCCCCGAAGAACTCGCGCTGACCTCGCGCGTCATCAAGCAGGGAATCGGCGCGATACACCGCTGGCGTCGGCTTGTCGGGATGCAGGGCCTTGACGGTAGAGACGTACCCGCCCAGGACGGCGGACGAGACATCGGCCTGACCAACGAGGTGGTAGGGCACCATCAGGAACTTCTTGCCGCCGAGCCAATCGTCGTGTTCCCTGATCACCGGATGCAGCGCCGGCTTGGCCCGCGCCGCGGGCTCGTTGTTGAGGACGGCGTGCAGCACGGTGAGAAAGTGGCTCTTACCGGAGCCGAAGGAACCATGCAGGTACGCGGCATGCGACTTGCCGTCGCGGACGGCCGAGCGAACCAGGGCAAGAGCCTTCCGGAACGCACCGCGCAACTGGTCGGTGACCACGTATTCGGCGATCCGCTGATCGACCTCGGTGAAACCGCCGGAAAGTTCAATCTTGAAGTCACCCGAGTGCACCGACTCCGGGATGTCGATGACCTCGCGCAGCAACATTTCCGGACTCATGGTTGGATTCTCCTCCATCGTTGCCCCGCACACCGGCCCGCGACACCCGTTCGACAGCGATGTCAACGGCACTGAGCGTACTCACGTTGCCACCGCACCGTGGCCAGATACCAGACCAACCAGTGACATCTCAGGCATCGGAGCGGACACGGCCTCGACTGTTTCGTTTCGTTCGTTTCGGCTAAACTATCGGTGGTCTCTGGAGGAGGTGCCGTCATGGCCGTCGAGCCGAGCGAATGGACCGTGATGCCCCCTACAGCATCGCTGGACAACCTGGTCGAACTGTTCGCCAACGCGCACGGCGACACCGCGCTGGTCGGACCCGGCGGTGAGCGGGTCCTGCTACCAGCCGAGGTAGCCCAGGTGTTGGCTCTGGTGGTTGCGGCTATGGCCCGCGGGCAGGCGGTGACCGTCTCACCGCACAACCAGACCTTGACCACACAAGAGGCTGCCGACCTGCTCGGAGTCAGCCGTCCTACCGTCGTGCGGATCCTCGACCAGGGACTGATCCCCTACCGGCAACCCGGGCGACATCGCCGGATCCTGCTGCGCGACGTCCTGACCTACATCGAAGAGCAAGCTCACCAGCGTCGGGCCGCTCTCGACAAGCTCATCGAGATCGGGGAAGACGCCGGGCTGTACGAGGCAACCGCTGCGCCGCGTCGAACGCGCTGATCCACAGTGGCCCTCACCGCACTCCTCGACACGTGTGTCCTGTATCCGGCCTACTTACGCGACTCGTTGCTGCGCCTGGCCGAACGCGGCCTGTTCGCTCCCGCCTGGTCGGCGGACATCTTGGAGGAACTCCATCGCAATTTGATTGGTGCCCTGAGTGAAGACTCGGTAGACCGCACGATCGCCGCGATGCGCACTGCATTTCCCGCCGCCGAAATAGACGGCCACAGAGATCTGATTCCGGCGCTGACCTGTGATTCGAAGGACGCCCACGTGCTGGCCGCCACGATCCATGGTCGTGCCGACCTCCTGGTCACACTCAATACCAAGGATTTTCCCGCGGACTCCACCGAACCCCATGCGGTCGAAGTCGTCACGCCCGACATGCTTCTCCTCGGCTTGCTCGACCGCGCACCACGGACGGTCCTGAGCGTGCTGCACGAGCAGGCCGCCCGGTACAAGCGTGAACCCAAGACCGTCGCCGGACTGCTCGTCGCCCTGCAGAAGGGCGGCGTACCCCGGTTCGCCGACGAGATCCGCAGACACCTGACATAGCCGTTGGGACGGCGTACATCCCGCCAAGACAGGCTTCGTCTCCGACCGCGAGGTCCCGGCGACATAGCCCGACATCCCCGTTCCCGTTCGATGGTTCTTGCTTACCACATCAGGCCATAGATGAGCAGGCCGTCGGCCTGAACTCGAGGAGAGCCATCCGGACCGGCGGTCACGAGCGCATCTAGGCGATCGAAATTCGATTGAACGCCTCCACCGCTGGGTCTTCAAACGGAAATGTGGGCCAGGAACTCATACTCTTCATCGGACATCAGAACCTCCGCTCCGTGGCCAACCCGAACAAGACGGGCACGCTTTCGATCGCCGAATGCACCGCAGGTTTGGATCGCGGTCGATGACTTCCCACTCAGTCGCTGCCCTGCAAGCTCTCCATGCGCCGGGGAGAGGGGATGACGTCAAGCACCTCCGGCCACAACTCCCATCCGTCCCAGTCCTGGTTGAGCACGACGTGCCCGGCCTCGAACTTGAGGATGATCGCGCTCGCGCTCATATCCTCGACAAGGACGGCCCGAGTACCCTCCACCGCCGCGAGGATGAGGACCACCCGCATAATCGTCTGTTCGACCCGGATCGCCCGGTCGGTGTCGTCACGCACGAGATTCACCAAGACCAGGGTCAGATTGCTGTCCAACTCGAAAAGCCGCTCAACCACTGCCTTGTCTTCGTCATCAGGGATGACGCCGTACACAAGCAACCCATCGGCGCTCACCCTTGGAGACGAACCCAATTCGTCGATCACTGGTGCATCGAGCGCAGCGGCGATGCGGGCGATGGCGTCCTCCTCCGGCGAATCCGAGGGAAGGTTCATCAGCAACGTAGGCTCGTGATACATCAAAAGTCCCTTCTCACCCCCATTCCAGTCGGGCCGAGCGACCAGTCGTCGTTAACCGTCGCCGCGCACACGCTCCATGCGACGAGGTGCCGGGATGATCGCGAGCACTTCCGGCCATAGCTCCCATCCCTCCCAGCCCTGGTTGAGCGTCAGCTCACCGTCCCGGATCCGCAGCACAATCGCGTCTTCCGTGTAATCCTGGGTGAGAACCGCGCTCGTGCCACTCATTTCCGCGAACAGAAGGACGACACGCATCATGTTCTGAACGACCCGGATCAACATCTCGCCTCGGCCGTGACTCAGATCCACGAAGGTCAACGTCAGGTTGGCCTCCACCCCGAGCGCGCGAGCAAGGCTCCGTTCCTCCTCATCAACCTCCGAGCCATAGATGAGCAGGCCATCGGCCTGAACACAAGGAGAGCCATCCGGTCCGGCGGTAACGGGCGCATCTAGGGCGATCGAAATCCGATTGAACGCCTCCACCGCTGGGTCTCCAACCGGAATGTGGGCCAGGAACTCATACTCTTCATCGGACATCAGAAATTCTCCTCCTACTTCACGGCCAAACTCGAACAAGACGGTCACGTTTGATCACCAGCACCTCCTTCAGGCGAGTTGGAGCCGCGCGAGCGAGGTGCTGGCGTAGCTCCTCTGCCGATAGCTCGCAGCGATCGAGGTTGACAACGAAGCGATCAGCCTGACCCTGTTTGATTTTCTTGCGTAATTTTGTCCGCACGGCATCCACCGTGGCACCGCGAAGTGGCGCGTAGCAATCGAAGTCATGCCCTTCAATCTGGAAGTCCGGGCTTTGCCGATCATTGGCCGCTGGTAGCTGACGGATTCGGAAACCCGCTTCTGCGATCATCTTGGCGGACGCATTCTGAATCCGGATCGAGGATTGCTTCACCGAACTGGATCGTGGATCCACAGGTTCCGGTTCGCCCTCCGGCACCGCAGCTGCCTCCGGTGCTTGCGAAGGCTGCGTGAGTGTTGCCGCTCCTCCTCGGGGAGAGATCGTCTCGCCAAGGTCTGCGCTCGACCGAACCGGCGAAACCCCTCTACTGCCTAGAGACTCGGCGCGTCCAACAAGTGCAGTTACGTGGGATTCGGCCTCTTGAAGCTGCACGGCCAGCTCTGCCAACCGATCGATCAACACCTCAACCTGGGACACGGTGTACTCCACTCCCAGTTCCCGGCAGCCTTCCAAGAACTCGTCGGTCAAGCGCCTGGCTGCGGCGAGCGACGAACCCGCCGATTCCAGCAGCCTAAGACTCTCCCCGAGACGGGCGACGATTGTCCCAATGCTGCTTCCCGTCATGGCCGCTACCCACCGAGTCAGACCGCGGTTTTGCGACGTCCGCGGGTGGAGGCAGGCGGACGCCAGCCGGTGAGATCCTCATCCCGGAAGCCATACCGCGTGCATTGATCGGACAGGAACGCGGCGAACTCCTCAGCCGGGGCGCCGCCCCAGTCCTCGTCGTACTCGCCGTGCCACTGCTTCACCCACGGCAGCACCTCGGCCAGACCGGCCAACAACGGCTGGAGCCGAAAGGCTTCCCAGCCTGAGTGTTCCGAACGATCGAGCACCAGGTTGACCAACGCCTGCGCCTGATCCTTGTGATCCCAGCCGGCCCAGCCGAGCAGCAGCGACTCGTCCCCGTCGGGGCTGGCACCCGGATAGGAGACAAAACGCTCCTTGGGGACGTCGAGCTTGCCACGCTGAGACCAGTACGACACCTTAACGAAATCGGTGGGCCCATACTTCGGCGGCACAGCGATATCGATCCGCTCCCCCGTCCGGTCCTCCTCACGCTGGTACTCCCAGACCTGCTCCCAATCGGCACGCTTGCGCAAACCTGTTGCTCTGTAACGCATCGCTGCCAGGTAAGGCACGTGCTCGTCTGCCAGCACCGACTCCACCACCTGGGCAAGCGGTAGATCCCGTTTGCCCAGGTGGTCGTTGGCGTAGAGAGCCGCCACATCACGGACGTCGGCATCACGCGAGAGCTCATCAGCCAACCGGTTGATCGTCATCGTCAGCGGGTGCTCGATGCCATCACGCAACCCGAACCACAGATCCCGCTGCTCAGCCTTGTCTAGCAGCCATGTTCGAAAGGCCACCTTCTCCCGCTTCTCCCACGGCTCCACCGCCCAACGCCGCTTACACTCCGGCCGCTCGATCAGCGCAAGGTCGCGCCGCTTCTCGATCAGATCGATGCGCGCCTGGACGATCGCGCGGTACTCCTCCGGCCAATGCGCCGGGAGTTCCGTGATCGACGTGGATCGATGCCGGTCAAACCAAGCAGTCTCTGCCTCACCCGACGCGACCCGTCGAGCCAGGGAAATCTCGAATGCCCGCTCCCCCAAGGCTATCTCGGGTGCGGCTTGGGTATCGGACACAGTCGCATCCCGTAGTTCGGAGTCACCCAGCAGGCCGTAGGAGCCATACACCTGCCAGTCAAGCTCTTCCTGGACGGCGATCATTCGGCCACGAAGGCGCTCCCACTCCGCCCGAGCCGAATCGAGACGCTCACGAGTCGGAGTAGATATAGCCGCCCTGGCCGACGGTTCCTTCTCGGCGAGGTTTTGAGCCAGAGCATCAAGGGTGCGGCCGAGGTCAAGCGGGAGCACTTTGGGGAGAGGAAACTCCTCAAGCTTGGTGCCGGTGAATTCATATCGGCCCTCCCACGCTTCGTCTTGGTGACCGCGACCCAATCCGCTTCCCCCTTTCGACTGGCTGACCTGTTTGAGCCAGAAGCAGGCCGTGGAAGAGTTGAGGACGCCGAGCAGGGCCAAGTGGTCCTCCTCGCTCGCCCGCTCCGGCAAC
>JANNPJ010000216.1:0-3566 GCA_031400005.1 Kineosporiaceae bacterium
CCGGGTCCGTACATCACTGCTCCACGCATGGTGGGTTCCTCTCGGGTTGGTGTCATGTCGTTGTGCGGTGGGTGCCGACGAAGAACGTCGTCAGCGTCAGCTGCACCTGGGTCGCCGACGCGTCAAGGTCGCGGCCAACCGGCGGGAAGGCAGGGACGTACATGTCGGTGGCCGGCTGCCGCGGAGCTCTCACGGGTGCGGGAGTGGGCCTGCAGGACGGGCATGCCTCCATGCAACCGAAGGTGCCGGTGTCAGGCCTTCCCACCGCTGGCCTGTCCTGACCGCCCCGACGATCTTCCAGCCATTCCCCAGAGTAGGGGATGAATCCTCGCCACCTACGATCGTAGGTTAAGAAACGCGTTCCCCAGCCAGCCAAGCTACTCCTGGTAGGAGTAGCGCTGCTCCCGCCACGGGTTGCCCTCGGTGTGGTAGCCGCGTTCCTCCCAGTACCCGCGGCGCTCCGCCGTCAGGTACTCGATCATCCGCAGCCACTTCGGGCCCTTCCAGCCGTACAGATGGGGGACGACGAGACGCAGCGGCCAGCCGTGCTCGGGGGTGAGGGCCGAGCCGTTGTGATGGGTGGCGAGGATCGTCCGGGCGGAGGTGAAGTCGTCCATCCGCAGGTTCGCCGAGTACCCGAACTCCGCCCAAACCATGACGTGCGTCACGTCGCTGGCCGGCGGGACGGCGTCCATCAGGGTGCGGGCGAGGACGCCTTCCCAGATGTTGTCCAGCACCGTCCACTTGGTCACGCAGTGCAGGTCTCCGACCACCTGGTCGCGACGCAGCGCGGCGAACTCCTGGACGTCAAGGTGGTGCTCGGCACTGTCCGCCGTCGCACCGTTCACGGTCAGCCGCCAGGTGTCGGGGCGGAACCGGGGAACCGGCCCGTAATGGCGCACTGGGAACCCATTGGCCAGCTTCTGACCTGGAGGCAGGGTCCGGGGCTGCTGCGACTCGGATTCCTGCACAGTTCTATCTTCCCACTCACCCAGAGCCACTCGAGCCACCCGTGCGTGGCGTTTTGATACCGGACGGTTACCTTGCCCGGAACCGTGACGTAATCTGATCAGCCCCGCAGGGCAGCCTTGACAATCGCCGGCAGCAGGTCGCAAGCCCGATCGATACCGGTCTTGTCAACATCCAGATGGGTGACCAATCGCACCGCGCGCGGCCCGAGCGCCGAGACCCGGATCCCGGCCTCCGCGGCCTCCGCAGTGAACGCCGCGGCCTGCTGTGGCTTGGCCCAGTTCGTCAGCACGATGTTGGTCTCGGTGTCTGTCGGGTCGCACAGCCGCTCATCCACCTCGCCCAGCACCTCTGCCAGCCGGCGGGCATGAGCGTGGTCGACGGCAAGCCGCTCGACATGATTGGCCAGTGCGTACCGGCCGGCCGCGGCCAGCACACCCACCTGCCGCATGCCGCCGCCGTACCGTTTGCGCCAGATCCTGGCCCCGGCGATCAGCGAGGCCGAGCCGACCAGCACCGATCCCACCGGAGCGCCGAGCCCTTTGGACAGGCAGACCGAGACGGTGTCCGCCAACGAGCCGTACTCGGCCAGCGGGACACCTGTCGCGACGTGAGCGTTCCACAGCCGGGCGCCGTCCAGATGGACTGCAATCTTCTGCTCACGGCTGCCCTGCCACAGGGTGCGTAACTCCCCCACCGGCTGCACGGTGCCGCCGCCGAAGTTGTGGGTGTTCTCCACCGCATAGGCGGCGGTCGACATCAGGTACGGGCCGCCGTCCGGGACCGCCATCGCGAGCACAGCTTCGGCATCAAACCGGCCGTGCTCAGAGGCCCAGGTCCGGGTCGAGACTTGCCCAAGGACGGCATGTCCGCCCAGCTCAGCCTTGACCACATGGGCCATCGAGTCGCAGAGCAGTTCCTGCCCCGGGGCCACCAGCATCCGGACACCGAGCATGTTCGCCATCGAACCGGTCGGGCAGAACAGCCCGGCCTCATGCCCGAGCAGGTCTGCGACCTCCGTCTCGAGGGCGTTGACCTCTGGGTCCTCGCCGTAGGCGTCGTCACCCACGACGGCGTCCGCGATCGCCGCCCGCATTCCCGCCGTGGGCTTGGTCAGGGTGTCACTGCGCAGATCAATGACGCTCAACGATCCGCCAGCATCTCCGCGACCAGGAACGACAGCTCCAGGGACTGCTGGTGGTTCAGCCGCGGGTCGCACAGCGTCTCGTACCGGGTGGCCAGGTCGGCGTCGTCAATCTGCTCCGAGCCGCCCATGCACTCGGTGACGTCGTCACCGGTCAGCTCCACGTGCAAGCCGCCGGGGACGGTCCCGACCGCAGCGTGCACCTCGAAGAAGCCGCGCACCTCGTCCAGCACGTCGTCGAAGCGGCGAGTCTTGTAGCCGGACGCCGACTCAAAGGTGTTGCCGTGCATCGGGTCACAGATCCAGAGCGCCGGAACACCCTCCCGCTTGGTGGTCTCCACCAGGGCGGGCAGGGCCTTGCGGACGGTCCCCGCGCCCATCCGACTGACCAGGGTCAGCCGGCCGGGCTCGCGGGCCGGGTCCAGCTTGTCGACCAGCGCCATCAGGTCGTCCGGTGTGGTCTTCGGGCCGATCTTGACGCCGATCGGGTTGCGCACCCGGGACATCAGGTCCACGTGGGCGCCGTCCAACTGCCGGGTCCGCTCACCGATCCAGACGAAGTGGGCCGAGACGTTGTACGGCGTCCCGGTCCGCGAGTCGATCCGGGTCAGCGCTCGCTCGTAGTCGAGCAGGAGGCCCTCGTGGCTGGAGTAGAAGTCGACTGTGCGCAGCGCATCGCCGTCCCCACCGCAGGCGGCCATGAACTTCATCGCCCGGTCGATATCCCGGGCCATCACCTCGTAGCGGGCGTTCGCCGGGCTGCTGATGAAGCCCCGGTTCCACTCGTGGATCTGGCGCAGGTCGGCGAACCCGCCCTTGGTGAACGCGCGCACCAGATTCAGCGTGGAGGAGCTCGTGTGGTACGCCTTCAGCAACCGGCGCGGGTCCGGCCTGCGGCTGTCGGCGTCGAACGGGAAGCCGTTGATCGCGTCACCACGGTAGGCAGGCAGCTCGACACCCGCGCGAGTCTCGGTGTTGCTGCTGCGCGGCTTGCTGTACTGGCCGGCCATCCGGCCGAGCTTGATCACCGGCATGCTGGCGCCATAGGTCAGCACGACGGCCATCTGCAGGATCGTCTTGACCTTGTTCCGGATCCGGTCCGCGGTCGCCTCGGCGAACGTCTCGGCGCAGTCCCCGCCCTGCAGCAGAAAAGCCTCGCCCCGGGCGGCGGCCCCCAGCCGCTCCCGCAGCATGTCGCACTCACCGGCAAAAACCAGCGGGGGGACGATCGCGAGCTCGGCGGTCACCGCGGCCAACTCGGCCGGGTCGGGCCAGGCCGGCTGCTGGGCGGCGGACAGATCGCGCCAGATGTCGAGTCCCGCCTCGAGGGCGGCGGCAGCCGTATCCGGGGTAGCGGACGCGGAGCCGAGGTCGGCGCTGATGATGGGGTGCAGGGGGGCGCTCACCGGACAAGGATAAGTGACTTCCGAGCCGGACCCGTCGCCGCCTCCGA
>JANNPJ010000227.1:0-7981 GCA_031400005.1 Kineosporiaceae bacterium
CGCGCTGCCGTGTACCTGCAATTCCGGCTCGGACTCCTGCTTGAGCGCCGAGATGCCCTCGACCACGTCGCCCTCGACCGGGACCGAGTTGTTCCACTCCAGCGTGGGATGGCTGCGGGACGCGACGTACTTGGTGGCCTCGTTCAGCGGCTTGGCGGATTCATCGGTGGCGCGTGGCCAATGGGCGGCGAAGATGTCGTACGTCTTGCGTCCGAGTACGAGAGCGAACGGCTCGCTCATCGTCTCGCCCATCACCTGACCCATCTGCTCGTCCCAGAAGTTGACCGACCAGCCACCAAGCGTGAAGCCGTTTTCGGTGTCCTCGCGGGGTCCGCCCGGTGCTTGCATGACTCCGTCGAGGGTCATGAACGTGTTGACGATCAGTTTCCGCATTTCTCGTATCCTTTCGGTTGATCCGGGGTGGTTCGCGAGTCAGCCCACCGCAGATGAGACGACGCCGCAGAGCAGAACTCATCGGCGCTAACTCACCTCGAATGCACCCCGAGCACCGCGGTCAGCATCGACCATCCGGTGGGTCACGAAGGGGTAGGTCCCGACCTGCGGGAAGACCAGTTCGACGAAACCACCGGCGGCCGGTCCCAGCTCCAGCACCTGGGCACCACCAGCGCCCGGGTCACCGGGTCGAAGCCGGTAACCGCCCTCGGTGTAGACGGTGTCGAACTGGGCCCCGACCACATGGAAGGACGTTCCCCGATTCGGCCCGGCAGCGAGCACCCAGACCCGCACCCGTTGCCCGGCGCCGGCCGGGAGCGGATCTGCGACGTACTGGTTGGAGTAGCCGTTGAAGACGACCGCGTCCGGCGCGTCGGTGCGCAGCTTCGTCACATCGGCGGTTTCTCCGTGCGGTCCCAGATAGTTCTCTGACTGCAGGACGACGTACTCGTGCTCGACCGGTGCCAGATCGGACGGATCGATCACGACCGCACCGAACATGCCGTTGGCCATGTGTAGCGACATCGGCATCGTCGAGCAGTGGTACATCCAGATTCCGCTGCGAGTAGCGGTGAATCGGTACACCAGTGACTGGCCCGGTTGGATCGTTCGCATCACCGGGCCGGGTGCCAGCGCGCCGGCGTGGAAGTCGATCGAGTGACCGATGCTCGCTGCGTTGACCAGCGTGATTTCGAAGGTGTCACCGATCCGCCCGTGCAATGTCGGCCCCGGGACGGTCCCGTCGAAGGTCCACTGCTGCTGCCGCACGCCGGGCGCCACGTCGTGCAACACCTCACGAACGGTGATGGTGCGGCGTCTCAGCTGCGGCCCGGTGTCCGCTTCCAGCGGCTCCAGCCGGGCATCCCGGGCGCTGAACCCTTTCGCCGGCACGGACATCGGGTCGAACTGGGCATCCGAGCCGTGCGACTCCCCGGCTGCCTGCGCACCCCGAGGCGCCGCCGCTGCGCCCGTGGCGTGCACGGTCAGAGTCATGCCCATCTGGCGGTGACCGGCGATCGAGCACCAGCCGTCGAGATCGCCACTCACCACCCCGGCATTCAGCACCCGGGTCTGACCCGGCGGGATCCGGGGGGTGCGAGCGCCATCGGCCAGGACCAGGTCATGCCGGTCGTCATCGACGTTGACGACTTTGATCACCAGACGGTTACCGGCCGGGACATCGATACGGTTCGGGTGGAAGCGCATGCCGTCAGCCTGCACGTGGACGGTGGTGGTCTGCCCGGTCGGCACCACCGATGTCGCTGACGACCCTGATGCGCCGGTGAGCGACCCCGGCAGTCCACTCGGATCGACCGCCGCGCCCAGCGCGATGGCCAGGACCACCGTTGCGAGGCCGACCGCCGCACCTGCGGTCCGCCGGATTCCCCGCTCTGGATCACCTGCCGCAGGATCGACTGGCCCAGCCGGACGGGCGGGCAGCGCCAGATCCGAACGCCTCAGGTTCCGCGCCGTCCACCCGGTCCGGACCAGGAGCACCAGGAAGGCGGCCAGGCTGAGGAGCACGACGACGGCGGAAGCGATCCGGATAGCTCCCGGGACCGGGAGCACCGCAACCGCCAGCGCCGCGTTCAGGCAACTGATCCGGGCCGGCCAGGCGCGGTCCAGGACGGCGTTGGCCGCCCGGACCGTCCTCGGCCCGCCGCCGATCACTACCGGCACCAGATAGCTCAAGGCACCCAGCAGCGTCTGCGCGATCCAGCCCACCGCCAGCGGCGCGGTCAGCGCAGCCGTCCGGGTGGCGATCACCGACCACTGCGAGCTGGACAGCAGAACGGCCAGCAGGGCGATCAGCGTCAGCACCGCCCAGCAGCATCCGGCAAGCACCGACCAGGTCGCCGCGGACGTCGGAGGGCGGCGACGGGCTTCGCTCCAGCGAAACCTGCAGCAGAACGGCGGGAATCCACCTCAACGGGTGATAGGGCAGCGGGCGGCGAAGCACCGCCGGAAGGATCACCGGCGCATGCGCCATGATCATTGACATCGTGAAACCGAGGAAAACCGCATGGACGACGGCGTCGTACCGGGGACCGGCCAGCGTCGGGCCCGACAGCAACCAGATCATTCCGGCCACGAAAAGCCAGAGATAGCCGGCGAGCAGGCAAGCCGCCATGTATCGCACCAGTCCGGTGGCACGCATGGTACGCCGCGCGACATCATGATCGACCAGCCAGGCGACCAGACCGAGCAGAGCCAGCCCGGTCAAGGGAAAAGCCAACTCGGGCCACAGCAACGTCGCAGCGGTGGCGCCGAGCAGCGTGCCTGCCGCCACCAGAAACACCCCTTCCTGTCGGGTCGTCACCCGGGCCACCCGGGCCAGTTCGAGGCGTTCCCCGGCGATCGTCAGCACCACGAAAATGACCAGCCACGGAAGGAGGACTGGGACCTCGACCGCCCCCAGCCAGAGCACGGCCGCACCGGTGGCCGCCACCGCGCCGCCGGCCTGGGTGAGGAGGGCCGCGCTGGGCTGGCGTCGCCAGAAAGCGGCATAGAGCCCGATCAGAGCGAAGCCCCCGACGAGAAGCAGGGTCTTGCCGAATCTCAGGTCGAGGGGTGAGATGAGCAGCAACCCACCGATCCCGTAGGCAGTCGGTGAGAGATATCCCCACCAAGCGCCCAGCGCGACGGCGCGCTCCACCGCCACCAGGGTCCCGACGAAACCGAACACCATCAGCATGCCGTGCACTTCCGGCAACCGGTCAGCACGAATCGGCGCCGGAATCCCGAGGAGCAACAGTGCGGAATCCAATCCGGCCAGCAGCGCCACCCCGGCCGGCAGGATCAGGAACACTCGGGCCCGTACGGCGGTGGCTGATCCAGGCACGCTCACCCCAGGATCGAGACGTCCGGCGCGGATTACGCTGACCGGCGGGTCAGTCTCAGGCGCCAGTCCTCGGGGCCGCGCTCGAGGTAATCGATCGCGAAAGCTCCTGCCTGTCGCTGTTCCAGCTGTGCCAGCAGGGGGACAGGGTCATGCGGGGCGAGCAGCATGAGGGCGGCTCCGGGGGTGACCGCGTCGAGCGCCCCGAGGATCACCGCGTGCCGCACCGAGTGCGGTACCTCACGCACGTCGAGCACCGACTCGGCCGGCTCGGTTTCGCTGCACCCGCAACTGCCGGCGCATCCACTCGAGCTGTCGGCGTCGGCCGGGTGCTCCGCGATGTCGTCGTGGTGCGTCTGGTCCCCGAGTATGTCGTGCATTCCGTGGAGTATCAGCGCAAGCGATACGTCGGCGGATCCGGCCAGGAGCGGCAGGACGAGGTCGTTCTCCTTGGACAGGTGCTCGTCGAACAGCACGCGCAGCGCCACGCCTGTGGCGGCGGCCTCGATCATCGAGCGCGCCGACGCGATCTCGTTCACCAGCGAGGCCAGCGTGCCATGTTCGGTGATCATCGCCTCGACCAGAAGTCGGGCCCGCGGATCAGCTTGCGCCGCGGGGTAGAGTGCCGACTCCTCAGCAACGGCGTGCGGGAGCAATTCGGTCCGGCAGAAGGAAACCAGTGCATCCCTGGAGGGTGCGCGCGTCCCGATGGCGGAACCGGTCGAGCCGGCTGCCTGGGCGGTCGCCAGGAGGGCGGCCACTCGTTCAGCGAGCCCATTTGCCAACTGGGCGTGATGATTTCGAACCGCCTCGACGGCAGCGGCGTCCTCGGCAGTGGAGGCGATGGTCACGGTGCTACTCATGTGGCTGAACATATACTACGGTTGGTTCCGTGGAAAACATGGGACCTCGGATAACCGGCGCTGGCGAGGGGCAGGCGGGCCTGTCCCCGCAGCGTGCGCTGGTCCTCGACGAGTTACGGCGAAACGCTCCGCTGACGGTCAGCGGCCTGGCCACCGCGACCGGCCTGCACGAGAACACCGTGCGGGAGCATCTCGAAGGCCTGAGCGAGGTTCGCCTGATCAGCCGAGCGCAGGCGCCGGCCGTCGGGCGGGGCCGACCGGCGTGGGTCTACTCCGCCCGGGCAGCGCAGCACTCGACCGTGGCGCGCGACAACGTCGCCCTGGCGACCGTTCTGGCCGGGCAGATCGCCCGCTCCAGCGCTGCTCCGTTAGCCGACGCCACCGCTGCCGGGCAGGACTGGGGTCGCGCTCTGGTTGCCGACTGGCCGGCCGAGCGAACCGCAGCCGGAGCCCGGCGCCGGGTCACGGCCCTGCTCGACGACCTCGGGTTCGCGCCCAGACCGGACCGCCACCATCGGCTGCTTCGGCTGGAAAGTTGCCCGATCCTCGATGCCGCCCGGCAGTACCCGGAGGTGGTGTGCGCCGTCCACGCAGGCCTGGTCAGCGCGGCACTGGCGGAGCTGGGCGACGAGCCGGATTCCCACCAGGTGGACCTGCAGCCGTTCGCCGCGCCCGGCGCCTGCCTGTTGCGTCTGGGCACCGCCGATGGGCGGACGTCGTGACCGAACGATCGCTACCGCCGAGCCCAGCCATCGCCAGCGACCGCTCCGGCACCCGAGGCGGATCGAAACCTCGACGGCGCCAGTTCCTCCCACCCCAGCACGGCGCCTGGGCGATGCTGATCGTGCCCTACCTGGCCGGCTTGCTGGCCGCCGGCTGGCGCTGGCCGGACCTTCCGCTGCTGGTGGCCTGGTTGGGTGCCTACCTGTTCTCGTACTACCTGCTGCAGGCCGTCAAGACCGGACGCTGGCAGCGATATCTCGCTCAGCTGGGGCTGTACGGCGCAGTCACACTGCCCGCCGCCGTCCTGGTCCTGGTCGCTCGTCCCGAGGTGCTCGTGATCGCACCCGGGTACGCCGTGCTCTTCGCCGTCAACGCCGCATACTCCTGGCGGCGCCGAGAACGCGCCCTGGTCAATGACGTCGCCTCGATCATCCAGAGTTGCCTGATGGTTTTCGTCGTCGGCACCGTCGCCGACGCCCCGCTCGCCACGGTAGGTCCGGCGTTCGCGCTCTGCCTGGCCTACTTTCTCGGCACGGTCTTCTACGTCAAGACCATGATCCGCGAACTCGGTAACGTCGCCTTCCATCGCTGGTCTGGCGGCTACCACCTGCTCGCCCTGATCGCTTCGGGATTGCTTGATCCGTGGAATCTCCCGTTTTTCGGCTGGCTCCTGATCCGCTCAGTGATTCTCCCCGGCAGGGGCCTGATTCCCAAGCAGGTCGGGCTCATCGAGATCGCCAACTGCGCGATCCTCCTGGTCTGTGTGGCCCTGAACTGAGCGTCGCGCTGAGCAGAACTCATCGGGCGCCGAAACTGGAGCGGTAGGCCGTCGGGGTCGTGGCGAAGGCCTGGCGAAAATGCAGTCGGAGGTTCTCGGCACTACCGAGACCGCTGCGTCGCGCCACCTCGTCAATGCCCGTGTCGCCGTCCTCCAGCAGTCGGCAAGCGACGCGCAATCGCTGATGCACCAGCCACGCGAGCGGACTTTGGCCAAAGGCGGCCTGGAAATTCCGGCAGAACGTTCGGGGTGCCTGGAGCGCTCGACCGGCGAGGTCCGCCACCGTGATCGGCTGGTGCAGGTGCTCCAGGGCCCAGTCGGTGACGGCAGTCAGTTCGCCGTCGCCTGGGTTTGGTCTATGGGTGACGAACTGGGCCTGGCCGCCGGCTCGGTGCAGTGGCATCACCAGGTCGCGTGCCCGCTGCACCGCGACGGCTTCACCGTGGTCGCGAGAGACCATGTACAGGCAGAGATCCAGCCCGGCGGCCAGGCCGGCACTGGTCAGCACGTCGCCGCTGTCGACATAGAGAACCTTCGGGTCGACGGTGACCTCCGGGTACTGCCGGGCCAATTCCTCGACTCGACCCCAGTGCGTGGTCGCTTTCCGGCCGTCCAGCAGTCCGGCCTGGGCCAGAGCGAAGGCCCCACTGCAGATCGAGGCCAGCCGAGCACCGCGGGCGTGTGCGGCTCGAAGGGCGATCAGCGCCGATTCCGGAACCGGGTGGACGGCGAAACCCGGCACGATGACGGTGTCCGCGCTCGCCAGCGCCTCCAGTCCGGCGTCGATGCCGATGCCGAAGCCGGACGTCGTCAACACCTGGCCGGGCACCGGTGAACACAACGTGACGCGGTAGCGCCCACCCTTCTCGTGCCCGAAGACCTGGGTGGCGATGGTCAGATCAAACGCGACAACCGGTGCAAAGGCCAACACGACCACGCGATGACAGCTGGCAGGATCCTTAGGCACAGGGGCAAGACTGCCACTGGAAGGCACTCGATGGCTCGTCAATCATTAGGTCATGCGAATCGAGATCGTGATCTTCGACGGGTACGACGAGCTCGACGCCTTCGGGCCGTTCGAGGTTCTGGCAGTAGCGGCCGGTCAGGGCGCGCCGTTCAAGGTGGCTCTGGTCGGGTTGGTCGAAGCGGGGCAGGTGCGTGGCATTCACGGATCCCGGGTGCTGGTGGACGCTGGACTGGGCAACCCGGATGCGGTGATCGTGCCCGGCGGTGGCTGGCTGAATCGGGCGCAGACCGGTGCTTTCGCCGAGGCCGAACGTGGCGTGCTGCCTGCACGTTTGGCGGCCCTGGCCCCGGACGTGCGCTGGACGGCCTCGGTCTGCACCGGAGCCATGCTTCTCGCCGCTGCCGGGTTGCTGAAAGGGCGCCCTGCGACAACAAACAAGGATGCCCTGGAGGAACTGGGTGCCACCGGTGCGATCGTGCAGCCGAACCGGGTGGTGTGCGACGGGAACGTGATCACGTCTGGGGGTTTAAGTGCCGGCCTCGATCTCGGGCTGTGGATCATCGAGCGCGAGGTCGGCCCGGCTCTGGCTCGAAAGGTGGCGGACATCATGGAGTATCGGCCGCACAACGACGTCTTGCGGAGCCAGTGAGAATGGTTCGTCACATGCGGCTGTGCTGCCCGCTGTGACCGGATGCCCGCGTGCACCACGCCTTGACTCCTGGCAAGGGGTAGCCGCATACGCCAGCCCGTTCGCGGCGCGCGGTCCTGGTCGGCGCGGCGGGCGCGGCGGTGTCCTCCTCGTGCCGGGCGGGAGTCGAAGCGCGGGCGGCGACTTCGTCGGCCAGGTCGAGGACCCCGATCGCCAGGTATGCCACGGTCTTGCCCTTGTCGATCTTCCCCGGTCGGTACACGCCAGCGCTGACCAGTTCGTCCAAAGCCTCACGCGCAGCGACGGTGGAAACACCCAGTCGGGCGGCTGCGGCGGCGGCCGTCTCGATCGGATGCGAGGTGACCTCCTCCAGCAGACGAAGGACGGCGCTGCCGCGTCGGGGTGCCCGCTGGCCCGCCCGCCGGCGTTGCTCGGTGAGCGCCTGGCGATGATCGCTCTGGATCTGGGCAAGTTCGCGGGCCATCTGCTGGGCAAGCCCAGCCGCCTCGATGATTGCTTCGGCGAAAGCGATAACCCAGAGCACTCGTTCGTCTACCCCGTCGTAGGTCCGCCAGCAGGTCAGGCCCTCGATGTAGGCCTGCTTGCGCGCGGCGAAGACCCGACTGAACGGGATGACGGTCGGCACCGGGTGGGCACGGGCCAGCACCGTGTGAGTCAGGGCACGGCCGATGCGTCCATTACCGTCCCG
>JANNPJ010000257.1:0-7907 GCA_031400005.1 Kineosporiaceae bacterium
CTTGTCGATCACCGGAGCGTAGGCGGATCGCATCAGCAGATCGGGGTACTGGGCGGAGATGTATGTCGTCCCGTCGAAGTTCGGCTGTTCCTGAGAGGAGAACTGGATGGTGTTCGGGCCCCGTTCCAGCCGCACGAGCACGGTCTGTTCCCAGAAGTTGTTCGCGTGGAAGGTGTGCGGGAACAGGACTCGTTGTGCCGTACCGCGGTTCACCGTGATGTTGGCGTGCCGGGCCAGCGGATCGGGGTTGTAGTGCGAGGCGGGGGACTGTTCGGGGTTGGAGTAGCGGATGGTCATGCTGTACGTCCCGCGCCGGTCGGCGGGCACTGAGAAGGTCAGCGTGTTCGCGTTGCCTGGGGCCCCACCGACGCCGGTCACGGCGGTGCCGCCACTGGCGAGGCTGGCCGGGGTGGCCTTCGCTGTCCCGGCCACTGCGGCGCTCTCCGCCTCGAACAACACTGGGGCAGCGGTCGCGGAGGCGGCCTCCTGCACCCAGACGCGGTCCAGGACCGGCTTGGCGGACTGACCGGTCAGGGTCACCTTGTTGACGCCGCCGAGCAGGGAGACGGTGTAGCTACGGCTCTTCTTGAGGTTGCCGAGATCGGTGCCGTTGACGGCGAGCAGTGCGTGCCCGCCGCGGGCGGTGTCGATCCCGAGCGTGGCGTGACCGTCCTTGGCCGCGTAGACCCAGAAGGTCGCGGTGGCACCGGTTCCGAGTTCGACGCTCCCGGCGCCCGACAGGCCCCGTTCCGTGTAGTCGGCAGTTGCTCCGCTGCTGAGCGTGGCGTTCTCGGCTTCGTAGACCGAGCGGGCGGCGGCGGGGTTCGGCAGCGACAAATCGATCTTGTCGATGATGGCATCGCCCTTGGTCGTGCGGGTCCCGTCCAGGCTGCGGCCCGACAGGGTGATGACGTGATCGCCCTTGGTCAGGTTGACCCGGGTATCGGTGTGATCCCAGACCACCCACTTGTACCCCAGCGTCAGGAACAGCTCCTGCTCCGCGCCGCCGTCCACGGTGAGGAAGACGTTCGTCGGGCCTTGAGTCGCCGCTAGGGCCTCGGTGTTGAGCGTGTTGGCGAAGACGCTGAGGTCGTAGGTGCCGTCTTGCGGCACGGTCATCGGGAAGGTGAGTGCGACGTTCGAGCCGGTCCGCAGGCCACCCACGTTGTAGTTGCCGGAGGTGTAGAACTTCGCCACGTCCGAAGGGCTGCCCTCGGGACCGTTGACGGAGTAGCCGGAGCCGGTGTGGCCGGCCTTTTCCGCTTCGTAGGTGGCTTTCCAGAGGGTGGTGGGTTGCTGGCTGGTGGTCGCGTTCTTCCCCGGGCTGAGGATGATCTGGTACGCGGAGGATTCGGTGAGCTTGGGCAGCACCGTCCCCGAGGACGCCGAGCCGAAGGCAAACGTGACGGTGCCGTCAGCGACGGTTGCGGTCGTCTCGGCAAGCACCCGCGGCTGCGCCGAGTCACCCAGTTGCCCGGTCCAGGGGATCTCCTGGACGAGCGCGTGCACGGTGGTGCCGAACATCTCGGGATCGACGTGGTTAACGGTGACGGCGCTCTCTCCGGAGGCGCCGCCGAAGATCACCCGGGCCTGGCGGCGCTGCTCGTCGAGCGCGGCCACCCCCTGCAGCGTGTAGCTGACGTTGGGTTGCGGCGCGGTGACCCCCACGGTGTGCCCGGACAGCTGACCGTAGGCGTTCAGCAGCCACCACTGCCCGTTGCCGCGGTTGGCTTGGACGGCGGAGTCGCTGAGGTTGCCATCGATGTTCCAGTACGCGATATCGGCGTCGACCTTCGACTCCTCGATCGCGGAAACCCACTGGATCATCTGACCAGGGA
Source organism: Kineosporiaceae bacterium (assembly GCA_031400005.1). Classification (GTDB taxonomy): domain Bacteria; phylum Actinomycetota; class Actinomycetes; order Actinomycetales; family Kineosporiaceae; genus JANNPJ01. The sequence goes on from JANNPJ010000257.1 coordinate 1,839, forward strand.
CCGACGTGTGGTAGTTGTACGCGTACTCGTTCAGGTTGATCGGCAGATGCTGACCTTCGCGGGCAGTGCCTGCGAAAAGTTGGTTCTCCCAACCGCGGTACTTCGCCACGCTGGCGCGGATTCTGGCCGGATCGGACAGCTCGTGCCAGCTGAAGACGTCGGGCACGGTTTTCGCGGCGAGCGTGTGCTGGAGGAAGCCGCGGGTCTGGTCGTAGAGCACGCTGGTGTTAGGCCCGGCAATTCGTGCCGCAGGCATCTTGCCCTTGATCAGGGTGTACGCGCGGTCCCAGGCGGCGAAGAAGGCGGTCGGATTCGACAGCCAGTTCACGCCGTTGTAGCTGTGCTTTCCGTCACCGAACATGTTGCCCTCGGGCTCGTTGAAGGGCACGAACACAATGCGGTCCTGGTAGCGCTTGTCGAGCGTCAGTGCCTGGTCGACCTGCTTACCGATCTTCGAGATGAAGTCGTCCAGCCGAGCCTGCGGGGTGTTCCCCGGCCACTCGTACGGGAACCCCCGGTAGATGTCCGTCATGTAGATGTAGACGTCACCGCCGGTGCTGTCGGCCAGCGGCTTGACCACCTCGAGCGCGTCGGCTCCCGGGTGCTGCGGGCCATCCTGGGCTTTGGTGGACACGGTGCGCAGGTTCATGCCCTGGATCAGGTTGCGCGACGGCAAGCCCTCACCGTAGAGGCCGTACAGCGTGCCGGAGGCGCCGCCGTGCACGGCCCCGGTGTTCTTCGACAGGTCGACGGTCAGGTCCGCGCCCTTCACCGTGACCTTCGCCGTCACGGCACGATCGAGCGCGGTGATCTTTCCTTGCACGGTGAAGGTGCCCCGGGTAGCGTATTTCGCCGGATCCACCGCATCCCACTCGATGGCGAGGGGCCGGGTCATCCCGTCCGAGAAATCGGCATTGACGGTGGCCGGCAGGGGCGGGGGCGTCCCGAGCGCCCCCAGAACGTCGAAGGTGGTCGGAGCGGTGCCGGTCGGGGTCGCCAGGTGGCTGCCCGCGAGCGCGGCCACCTGCGCCGGGGTCATCGCGCTGTCGTAGACGCGGAAATCGTCGAGGGCACCGGCGAGGAAGGGATGGCCGCTCCAGAAAGGTTTACCCAGGAAGCCGGACGTCGTGTTCGACGCGGAGTACATGACCTTCGCGAGGTCGATGGTGGCGGCACGGGTGCCCAGCGTGACGCCGTTCAGATAGTAGGTGATTGACGAACCGTCAATGGTCGTGACGAGGTTCACCCACTGGTTCGTCCGGAGTTTGCCGGTGCCCGGCACGCCCACCTCAGCCGACCCATTCACCGGCTTGATGGAGGACCGCGTCGTTGAGTCCCCGCTGAAGGAGGGGGTGGCGAAGGTTGCGGTGTTCAGGTCCTTCCCCAGGTTGTACACCCACTGGAAGTCATCTCCACCTGACCACTTCAACCAGGTGGAGATCGTCGTGGCGTGCAGGTCCTTGAACAGCCCGTTGGGGACGGCGACGTACGCAGCCGTTGTGGACGACGATGCGCCCCCAGGCAGGAGCAAGGCCTTGGATCCGTCCACGCTCGTCACCGCCGACGCCGCGGTCGGGTTCAGCAGGGTGCCGTTCAGACCTGAGCCCGAGCTGTCCCGCACCGTGCCGCCTGCGACGTCCTCAAAGTCGTAGTGCAGAACCAGCTTTGCCGCGGCGGCCGCTGATGCCGCGCTTCGCACCGGGAGCGCCCCCGCCGGCGACGCCAGCGCCGTGACTGAACCGCTCACCACCGCCACCGCAGCTACTGCCGTCGTCACCGCTCTACGAGCGGAACCGGGTCCTCGTCTCACCATCATTTTCTCCTGCTGGCTCTGTCACGTCATCGGGATCATGCCCACTGCTGAGGGAAGGTTTCCTCAGGCGGGAGTATTGTCCTCAGCGAAGCCATTCGGCGAATCGATTCGCTGAACGGTCATTGCACCGGCACGGCGGCGTTGGATCGACAGCGTGCCGTACGCAAGATGCTGACGAAAACCCCTATTTACACCCCCTGGTACCTCATTGACACAGCTCACTCGCCGCCCTACGCTGCGTCGAATCGATTCGCTACCTAGGCGTCCCGAGAGGGACTCTTCCGAGCTCAGAGCAGGCCGCGTGCAGGTGTGTCACCGCGATCGAACCGATTCATGGGATGTGCGATGAACATCGGCGAGATCGCCCGTCGGGCCGGGGTTTCCCGCAGCACCGTCTCGTACGCGCTGAGCGGCAAACGCGTCGTGTCCGAGGAAACCCGTCGGCGCATCCAGGTGGTCATCGACGAGGTGAACTACCGGCCCAATGCCGCCGCTCGCGCGTTGAAGGAAGGCCGCACTCGCACACTGGGTTTGGTGATACCCCCGGCGAGCCTGCGGCTGACCGAGATGCAGCTCGGTTTCGTCGCCAGCGTGGTCGAGGCGGCCGCCCGAGCCGACCTCGATGTGCTGTTGTCTCCCTCCGGCGGAGAACATGATCGCTCATTCGAACGGATCGTCAGCGGCCGGCGAGTCGACGGCGTCATCCTGATGGAGATCCGCCTGGAGGACAATCGGGTCACCCGGCTTCAGCAGGCCGGTCTGCCGTTCGTCACCATCGGACGCACCGCACACCCGCAGGGCACCTGCTGGGTCGATGTCGACTACGCGGCCCTGATCGCCCGCTGCGTCCATCACCTCGCCGACCTCGGCCACCGCCAGGTGGCTCTGATCAACCGGTCCACGGAACTTGTCGCCTCCGGTTACGGACCGGCCCAGCGCGCGCTGACCGGCTTTCATGAGGCCATCACCCAACGTGGTCTGACCGGCGTCGACCTCTGCTGTGCTGACGACGCCGCCGGTGGTGAAGCCTGCCTGGAGCAACTGCGCGACGAACACCCCGACGTCACCGCTATCGCCACCATTAACGAGGCAGCCCTGCCCGGCATCCAACGCGCGGTGGAACGGGCCAATCTCGCCGTCCCCCAGGACCTGTCCATCGCCGCCGTCGCCGCCCGGCACTGGGCCGAGGAGTTCCGACCGCCACTGTCCGCCGCCGACGTGCCGGCGGAGATGGGAATTCACGCCGTCGAGCTGCTCCTCGAACGCATCGCCACACCCGAAGCGCCGCCCCGGCACCTGCTCTTCGCCCCGCCGATCTCCCTACGCTCCAGCACCGGTCCTGCACCGGAGCCGGGTCGCTGATCGGTGCGGGCGCGGTGGTCCTGGAGGGCATCAGAAACTGGCATCGCGCTTGGACTTGTGCTTCTCATCGCGTTCTGCTGCCGTCTGCCTTGCGGTGGAGGCCGCCGCCTCGTACCTGAGCAAGGGCGTTGGCGGGACGGCTCTCAAGATGATTTGCGACAGCTTGCTTGAGCTGCTCGGTCCCACCGTCAGTGTCCTGTGTCTGCACCCTTCAGGATCAGCGACGGTTCCCGAAGCGCTGCGTGCACCTGCCGTCGAGTGGCGACGGGCGGCTCGTGCAGCGGCACCCCTGACGCTTCACAGTACGCCTCGAACTCGGGCAGGTCAGCGAGCAGGTTGCAGCGGACGTCGAGCGGCGGATGCGGATCGACCTTCAGCCGTCGCCGCCCCTCCTCGTCGGAACACCGACCGCGCATCAGATGCGCCCAGTTGGCAAAGAACTGGCAGCGGTCGGAGTCCGTGGCGCCCCGCTGTTCCAGCGCATCCAGTGCCGCTCGCAGCCCGATCAGGTCAGCCAAGGCTTCGTCCACAACCAGCTCGATGTCCATGGAGCCCGGGTAGCGCGTGCTGGTCAGGCCGAGTTGAGTCGAAAGCGCTTCTCGAAGTTCGGGGAACGCCGTCGGCAAGGAGCCGTCGAGACCTTGGTCGCGCACGATACTGTCGCCGTCCAGAGCATGACTCATCTCGTGGGCGAGCAGCACCCCGAGGATGCCGAACGGTTCAGTCGCCGCCAGGTCCAACCCGAGGGTGCGCAGGAGACCGTCCGTGACGTAGACACAGTTCGCCTCGATCGAGTAGTACGCGTTGACTATGTGAGCCGGCAGGTCCCAGGGCACGTAGGCTCCGATCCCTCCGACTGCATGGTGAACCGCTGAAGCGCGACACAGATCCAGAACTTTCGATTCCGCCGATCCATTCGGCATGCCATCGCTCGGGGGCGACCAGACCCAGCCGGGTCCGCCGACCTGGAGCGTCATCGTGGCGATCCGAGATCGCCCGGCAACCGCCGGCCTGGACTCCGGTACCAACCGCAGCAGAGCGATGCGCAGGTCCTCGAACAGCGCGGTTAGGTCCTCCGACGCGAGCAGCCCGGGCCGGGCTTGTGAGGCCAGCGAACGAACGAAGCCCTCGCCAGCCGCGAACGGAGCCAATTCGCAGAGCCGGACGGCGATCTCAGCCGAATCTGCGAATCCGTCCGCCGCATCGGTTCCTGCGGGCCGGCTCAACGGTTCCAGCGCCCGAACGAACTGGCCTTCCTCCACAGCCGCCCGGGCTCCGACGTGGGCGAGGCCAGGGCGGTTTCCAGCGAGGCGAACTCGGACGGTCTACTGACGATGATCCCGTCCGCCGCTTCCGGCGCGAGGCCGGTCACCAGGTGCCCGGCCCGTAGCGTCGGCCACCGAGCGTCCAGCTCTACCGCCGTCAGGCGCTCGTCCGGTTCGCCCGGGTCGCGGGCGCAGAGCCGGTCCTCGGTGTCGGCCAGGAACGCCCGCGAGGCGGCTGTCGCCCCCGTCAGGTCCGGCAGTCCGAGCAGGCCCAACCGGTTCACCGCGATGCGCAGTCGGGGTCCGCCGCCGCTGGTGACCACTTCGACCTCGACCAGCGGACTGATACCGCAGCGCAACAACTGTCGGGAGAACTCCTGCCCGTCAGTTGGACTCGCTCGGCCCCGCAATTCCTGGAGCGCCACCTGAGCATCCAGGCCGCCCTGGTCCTGCACGACAGATATTGCGTCGTGCAACGCGCTGATCACGGGGTCGGACGAGCCGGGAGCCAGCAAGGTGACCACCAGTTCCTCGCTGATCCGGGCCTGCAGGTCGTCGAACGTCCCGATCCGGCTGACATTCACCGGCGGACGGTGATCCTCGTACCATTCTCCGTTGTAGTGGCCGAACGCGTCATCCATGCTGAGTACCGCTCTTCGTTAACGGTTCGTCCGTTTGCGTTGCCCCCGAATCGACTTCGGTGGCTTCCACTTCCGTGGCCTGGACTCCGGTGGCGGAGACCGTCCCGACGACGAACACCAGCACCACCCCCAAGAGCGCAGGCACGATCCCCGCAAGCAGCATCCAGGATGAGGCGTGATTCAGCGCAACGTAACCCGCCAGCACGGTGGAGATCGGCATCAGCGAGATGCTGACCAACCAGTCGGCGCTGGCCACCCGGCCCCGGTAGCCTACCGGCACGCGCGCTTGCAGCAGCGTTGACCAGCAGACGTTTCCGGACGCATTGAAGACACCCATCGCGAACAAAGCCCCGGCTATCACCACCGCATCCGTCGTCCGGGCAATGACCAGCCAACCCAGGGAGCCCGCAATCCAGAGCGTCATCATGGCCCGGAAGGTCATGATCCGGTGGCCCCAGCGGCTCATGAGCAAGCCGCCGGTCAATGCACCGATCCCGAGAACCGTGATCCCCACTGAGAACAACCTGGCGTCGCCGGTCTGGTCATAGCGGTACGGCAGGGCGACCGTCCGGGCGCCATATTGGAACAACAGGGACAGCGCCGCCCAGCACAAACCCAGCCACAGCCAGCGGGTGGCCGCTATCAATCGAATTCCGGAAGCCAGTCCGCTGAAAGGGCTTTCGCCCTCGCCAGGGGTGGGCGGCGTGTGCAGGCTCCAGGCCAGAACGGCCGCGACGGCCGACACGGCGCCCAGGATAAACAGCAGCGGGCGCGCTCCTACCGTCAACAGCAGGGCACCCGCCAACCCGGGGCCGGCAATCTTGCCAGCTACCGACTCAGCCACGCTCATCAGCGAATTCGCCCGGCCCAGCGTCTCGATGTCCACTAGTTCGGGGACGATGGCCTCGCTCGCGGGGCCGAATAACGCGTCGGCACAGCCGAGCAGGAACGAGATGACCAGCAGCACCGGCAGCGTGTGCATCACCTC
>JANNPJ010000258.1:0-4515 GCA_031400005.1 Kineosporiaceae bacterium
GTGGTGTCTCTGGCGGCATTTGGGGCTTGGCCAACGGCTACGGCCTGATGGTCGGTGGAGATCCGGAACTAGTCGCCCGGGCGATGCCGATCTTCGACGCGCTCCGGCCGGAAGGGCCCCGCGAGGAGAGCTTCGTCCACGCGGGCGCCGTTGGTGCAGGTCACTACGCCAAGATGGTGCACAACGGGGTGGAGTACGGCCTGATGCAGGCCTACGCCGAGGGCTTCGAGTTGCTCTCGGCCAAGGACATCATCACCGACGTCCATGGCACCTTCAAGGCCTGGACCCGCGGCACCGTCGTCCGGTCCTGGCTGCTCGACCTGATGGTCAAGGCGCTCGAAGCCGACCACGATCTGTCGGAGATCAGCGGCTACGTGGACGACTCCGGTGAAGGCCGGTGGACGATCGAGGAAGCGATCGCCAACTCCGTGCCGGCCCCGGTGATGACCGCGGCGCTGTACGCCCGGTTCGTTTCCCGGCAGACCGACTCGCCCGCAATGAAGGCAGTTGCTTCGCTGCGGCAGCAGTTCGGCGGCCACGCGGTGCATGCCGCCGCGGCCGAGGCACACCACGCCGGTCCTTCGTCTGGTTCCGGTTCGACGAACTGATCCAGGATGCATGTCACCCACCTCTCGCTGGTCGATTTCCGTTCCTACGAAACGGTGGACCTGGCTTTCGAGCGGGGGGTGACGGCACTGGTCGGCCCGAACGGGCAGGGCAAGACGAACCTGGTCGAGGCGATCGGCTACGTCGCCTCGCACACTAGTCACCGGGTCAGCACAGATGCGCCACTCGTTCGATCCGGCGCCTCGCGGGCGGTCGTGCGTTGCGCGCTCGCCCGCGATGACCGGAACGCGCTGATCGAACTGGAGATCGTTCCGGGCGGCAGCAACCGGGCTCGGATCAACCGGTCTGCGTTGACCCGTCCGCGCGAGGCCGTCGGAATCCTGCGCACGGTGCTCTTTGCTCCGGAAGACCTGGCCGTGGTGAAGGGCGATCCGGACGGACGTCGTCGATTCCTCGACGAACTCCTGGTGATCCGATCACCTCGGTTCGCCGGGGTGCGCAGCGACTATGACCGGGTGCTCCGGCAGCGCAATGCGCTGTTGAAGACGATCAAGTTCGCGCGCGGCGACGTCCGTACTCTCGACGTCTGGGATTCGCATCTGGCCGCCGCCGGGGCGGAGCTGCTGGCCGGTCGATTGCGGCTGGTCGGAGAGCTGTCCGGGCTGGTGGCGAAGGCGTACGAGGCGGTCAGTCAGGGCCAGGGCGAGGCCGCCACCGACTACCGCAGCAGCCTGGGTGACGACGCAGCAGCGACTCCAGCCGTGGATCGCGAACTGCTCCAGACCCAGATGCTGGCGGCACTGAAGCAGAAGCGGCAGGCCGAACTCGAACGCGGGGTCAGCCTGGTTGGACCGCACCGGGACGACCTGGTCCTGACCCTGGGCGGGCTACCGGCTCGCGGCTACGCCAGTCACGGCGAGTCGTGGTCGTTCGCCTTGGCGCTGCGGTTGGCCAGCTACACCCTGCTGTGTTCGGACGGTGGGGCCGAGGCCGAACCGGTGCTGATTCTGGACGACGTCTTCGCCGAACTGGACGTCGGCCGCCGAGAGCGGCTGGCGGAGTTGGTCGCCCCGGCCGAGCAGGTGATCGTCACGGCAGCCGTCGCTGCGGACGTGCCCGAGGCACTGACCGGTGTCCGGGTCGACGTGATGGGCGGCCGGGTGACTCATGTCCGCTGAGGACGAATCCGCTGAGGACGACGAGTTGTCCACACAATCCACAGAATTATCCACAGGCCCCGAAGACGCTGTGGATTCTGGTGCGGACGCCGTCCGTGCCGCCCTCGGCCGGGCCCGTGCCGCGGCCGCCGCCCGCGGTGACAAGCCTGGTCATCCCGGTCGCGCGAGTTCGGTTTATGCCCGCGCCCAGGAACGCCGGGATGGAGCGAACACCCGCTCCGGCGCCCGACCCGACGCGCGCGATCCACAGGGTGTGGCATCCGTGATCTCGCGGCTGGTGGCCGAGCGCGGCTGGTCCGAAACAGTCGCCATCGGTGGGGTGCTCGGCCGCTGGGAAGCGGTGGTGGGGACGGACATTGCGGCCCACTGCACGCCGTTGAACTTCGCCGACGGCATCCTCACGGTGACCGCGGACTCCTCCACCTGGGCGGCTCAAGTGCGCCTCCTGGCCCCGACTCTGCTGCGAAAATTGGCCGACGAAGTGGGCGAAGGAACCGTCCAGCGGATCGTCGTCCGGGGACCGTCTGCTCCCTCCTGGAAGCACGGGCCCCGAGTGGCGCCGGGGTCCCAAGGGCCGCGTGATACGTACGGATAGTCCCACCTACGATGCTTTTGTCCACACCCCCTGAAATCCGTTCTCGCTCGCAAACCGTGCGGGAGTCGTACGGGGAGTCACCCCAGGGCGGGATGGCGCGGCAGATGTGGCTTCTCCGGCCGCAGAACGGCAGATCTCCTGCCCCGAAGACCCCGCTGCGGGAGGAATCCGCCTCCCCAGCAGATATGATGTAGATGTTCGGCGGCGCCGGGGGACCGCACTTTGCGGGTTGCTTCCCTGGGCCCGTCCCCCCGGTCGGCGGCGCCAGTCATCGACCTCGACCTTCAGGAGCCCCACACCTCGTGGCCGAACAGACGATCCCTACCGACCTCCCGCCATTCGACGCCTCCACTCCGCTGGGTGAGGGCACCAGTTACGACGCCAGTGCCATCACCGTGCTGGAAGGCCTCGAAGCGGTCCGCAAGCGTCCCGGCATGTACATCGGTTCCACCGGTGAGCGCGGCCTGCATCACCTGGTCACCGAGGTGGTCGACAACTCGGTCGACGAAGCGCTGGCGGGGTACTGCTCCAACATCGAAGTCACGATGCTGGCTAACGGCGGTATCCGAGTCGTCGACGACGGACGTGGGATCCCGGTCGACCTGGTGGAGTCCGAAGGCAAATCGGCCGTCGAGGTCGTCCACACCGTGTTGCACGCGGGTGGAAAGTTCGGCGGCGGCGGGTACTCGGTATCCGGTGGTCTGCACGGCGTGGGTGTTTCCGTGGTGAACGCCCTCTCCAGCAGGCTTGACGTCGAGGTGCGCCGACAGGGGTATGTGTGGCGCCAGTCCTATGCGATCGGCGTCCCGCAGGCGCCGCTGGCCCAGGGCGAGCCGGCCGACACCACCGGGACGACGACCTCGTTCTGGCCGAGTGCGGACGTCTTCGAGACGGTCGTCTTCGACTACGAGACGCTGCGCTCTCGGTTCCAGCAGGTCGCCTTCCTGAACAAAGGGCTGTCGATCACCCTGATCGACGAACGGACGGATCACGTCGATGAGGACGGTACGGCGCCCTCAGTTACCTTCCGTTATGACGACGGGCTGATCGACTACGTCAAGCACCTGAACTCGGCGAAGAAGACCGAGAACGTCCACCCCGACGTGATCTACCTCGAGGCCGAGGACACCGACCGCAAGCTCTCGCTCGAGCTGGCGATGCAGTGGACAACCGCCTACTCGGAGAGCGTGCACACCTACGCGAACACGATCAACACCCACGAGGGCGGCACCCACGAAGAGGGTTTCCGGGCCGCCATGACCACGTTGATCAACGAATACGCGCGGTCCAAGGCCTTCCTCAAGGAGAAGGACGAGAACCTCACCGGTGACGACATCCGCGAAGGGCTGACCGCCGTCATCTCGATCAAACTCGCGGAACCGCAGTTCGAGGGTCAGACCAAGACGAAGCTCGGCAACACCGAGGCCAAGACCTTCGTCCAACGGGTGGTCCGGACCACGCTCACGGACTGGCTGGACAGTCACCCGAGCGAGGCCCGCGAGGTCGTACGCAAGTCGATCCAGGCGTCGGTAGCGCGGATGGCGGCCCGGAAGGCGCGGGAGGCGACTCGGCGCAAGGGCCTGCTCGGCGGTGGCGGTCTACCCGGCAAGCTCTCGGACTGCCAGTCCACCCACGCCGAGGAATGCGAGATCTTCATCGTCGAGGGTGATTCGGCCGGTGGCTCGGCCAAGTCCGGTCGGGACCCGCGGATTCAGGCGATCCTGCCGATCCGCGGAAAGATCTTGAACGTCGAAAAGGCACGAATCGACAAGGCTCTCGGTAATCAGGAAGTGCAGGCTCTGATCAGCGCCTTCGGCACCGGGGTCGGTGAGGATTTCGACCTTTCCAAGCTGAGGTATCACAAGATCATCCTGATGGCCGACGCCGACGTCGACGGCCAGCACATCCGCACCCTGCTGCTCACCCTGCTGTTCCGGTACATGCGCCCGTTGGTCGATAAGGGCCATGTGTACCTGGCCCAGCCGCCGCTGTACAAGATCCGCTGGGGTGGCAAGACCCCGCCGGACTACGTGTACACGGATCGCGAGCGGGACGTGCTCATCGCTGCCGGCGTCGCCGCAGGCCGGAAACTGCCTAAGGAAGATGGTATTCAGCGGTACAAGGGTCTCGGTGAGATGAACGCCGATGAGCTGACCGACACCACGATGGACCCGA
>JANNPJ010000269.1:0-12878 GCA_031400005.1 Kineosporiaceae bacterium
GTTCAGCCGGTAAATCCGCCGGGTGCCGGAGGCCCGCTCGCTGACCAGACCAGCGTCCTTGAGCACCTTCAGATGCTGCGAGACAGCCGAGCGACTGACCGGCAACCCGGCCGCCAGCTCCCCAACCGCCTGCGGCCGCTCGGCCAGGCAGGCCACGATCGCGCGCCGCGTGCCATCCGCCAGCGCACCCCAGCCATCACCATCTCGGTCAGCATCCACTAACGGTTAGTATTCACTAACCGAGTGGTGCTGGTCAAGGCCTGGACTGCGCCGGGCGTCAGGTTGCCCGTGGACCAGGCTGGACCGGAGGCCGCGGTGAGGGATCGGCGCCGGCGAAGGCCCCCGTCCAAGCAGTACAACGAGCTCGCGGCCTCCAGCCGATCACGCCTATGGAGTCGGCGCCAGAGCAGGGGTTTCGTCCCGCCAGGAGTGCCAGAGGGCGGCGTACGAACCGCCGCGCTCCAGCAGTTCGTCATGGGTGCCGAGTTCGGTGATCCGCCCGCCCTCCACCACCGCCACCCGGTCGGCGTCGTGAGCGGTGTGCAGCCGATGGGCAACTGCCACCACGGTGCGTCCGGTCAGCACCGCCGACAGCGAGCGCTCCAAATGCCGTGCTGCGCGTGGATCGAGCAGCGACGTCGCCTCATCAAGCACCAGCGTGTGCGGGTCCGACAGCACCAGCCGGGCCAGGGCCAACTGCTGGGCCTGCGCGGGCGTCACCGGGTGCCCACCGGAACCAACCACCGTGTCCAGGCCCAGCGGTAGCGCCGCGACCCACTGCGCGGCATCCACGGCGTCGAGCGCCGCCACCATCTGGGCGTCGTCCGCCTCGGGTCGGGCCAGTCGCAGGTTCTCCGCCACGGTGCCGACGAACACGTGCTGCTCCTGGGTGATCAGCATGACCTGCGAGCGCAGATCATCCAGCGGCAGGTCCACTAGCGAGACGCCGCAGGAGAGAACCGGACCGACCGTGACCGTGCCGGCCCTGGGTGGGTGGATGCCGGCCAGCAACCGGCCCAGCGTCGACTTGCCGGCACCGCTCGGTCCGACCACGGCCAGCCGCTCACCGGGCCGCAGGACCAGATCGACGTCGTGCAGCACATCGTGACCCTCGCGGTAGGCGTAGTGCACCCCGGTCGCGGTGATCCGGTCCGCGTCCTCCCCGGTCGGCAGCGTGGCGCTGGCTACCCGGTCGTCCGGGACCAGTCCGACGCCGACGATCCGGGCCAGCGAGGCCGCTCCAATCTGCAACTCGTCCAGCCAGTTCAGCAACTCGTCGAGCGGGCCCATCAGTTGGACGACGTACAGCGTCACGGTCGTCACCTGGCCGATCCCGGCCCGCTCCTGCAGCACCAGCCAGCCGCCCCAGCCGAGCACCGCGGCGATCGGCAGCAGGTAGCTGAACTCGCATACCGGGTACCAGATGCTGCGAAGCGACAGGGTGTACCGCTCGGCCCGGTAGATCCGGGCGATGTCCTCGTCCACGTGCTGACGCCGGCGGGGGCCGAGCCGGAGCTCGGCCACCGTCCGGGCGCCGTCCAAAGTCTCGCTGACCGTGCCGTTCAACGTCGCATAGGCGGCCATCTCCGTCAGGTAGCCGTCTCGGGCCCGGCGCAGATACCAGCGACCACCGACGGCCAGCGGTGGCAGGACGACGATCACCGCGAGGGCGATCAACGGACCGGTGACCACCACCGCAACGGCCGTGATCACCAGGGTGACCAGGGCGACAATCACGCTCGGCACCGCCCAGCGGACCGAATGGCTGACCGCCTCGACATCGTTCGTGGTCCGGGAGACCAGGTCACCACTGCCGGCCCGCTCAACCGTGGACAGCGGCAACCGGGTCACCCGCTCCAGGAACCGTTCACGCAGTCGCGCGAACACCTCTTCGCCGAGCACCAGCGAGGACCGGTGGGCGAAACCCGCGAGCCCGGCCTGAATCAGCACCGCCAGCGCCAATTGGCCGGTCAGCAGGTCGATCCCGCCCGCCGTGGAGGTACCTGCCACCACCCGGTCCACCAGCCGGCCGATCAGCACCGGCCCGGCCAACCCGGCTACCGCAGCGCCGGCATGCAGCCCGACAGTGATCGCCAGCTGACGTCGATGCTGACGCAACAACTCGGCCGTCTCCTGCCGGACCAGTTCCGGCCCAGCGATCGGCAGGATGCTGCTCATCGGTCCACCACGTTTCGATAAGCCGGGTCGCGCAGCAGCTCATGGTGGGTTCCCTCGGCGGTGACCCGGCCATCGCGAAGGAACAGCACCCGATCACACAGGTCCAGCAGGAGCGGGCTGGCGGTGGTGATCAGCGTGGTGCGCCCGGTCCGGGCGGCCCGCAGCCGCTTCGCCACCCTGGCCTCGGTGTGCGCGTCCACCGCGGAGGTCGGATCCACCAGGACCAGCACCTCCGGATCGGCGAGCACCGCCCGAGCCAGCACCAACCGTTGTCGTTGGCCGCCGGAGAACGCCCGCCCACGCTCCTGCACCCGAGCCGCCAGGCCTTCGGGCAGGGCATCGAGGATGTCGGTGGCGTCGGCCACGTTCAGGGCAGCCAGCACTGCGGCGTCCGGATGCCGATCGTAGGGGTCGATCTCGCCGCGCAGCGGCCCGGAGAACAACCGCGGTTCCGCCTCGCTGATCAGGGTCTCGGGGCTGGTCAGTCGATCGGTGATGGTCACCGCGTCCTGCGGGCTCGCCGTCACCAAGCCGGTCAGCAGCCCTGGGATGAGGGTCAGACCGGACTCACGATCGTGCAGCACCGATCCGGGCGCGGGAATCGCCGCGGTGGTGCGATGCAGCACCGCGATGATCCGGTGAGCGGCCACCCGAGCCCGGACCGTCGTGGACAGCACCTCGCTCGCGGTCTCCAGCGGCATCCGCAGGAATGCCGCGAAGCCGTAGATCGTCACCAGTTCACCCGCGCTCAACCGGGCATCGAGCGCGGCGTGCGCGCCCAGCCAGGTCAGGACGACGATGAAAACCCCCGGCAGCAGGACCTGGGCGGCGTTCAGTGCGGCTTGCGGCCCGGCCACCAGCACGCCCGCCTGCCGGACCTGCTGGCTGCGCTGGTTGTAGCGCTCCAGAAACTGGTGCTCGCCGCCGATCCCGCGCAGCACCCGCAGGCCGGCAACGGTGTCCGCGCCCAGCGCAGTCAGCTTGCCCTCATTCTCCCGGTGCAGCTTCTGCCTGGCCTGCAGGGGCCGAACGAGCAGCACCAGCGTCGCGGCCAGGACGGGCATTCCGAGGGTCACCCAGATCCCGACGATCAGGTCCATTCGCAGCAGCAGGACCGATACCGTCAGATAGGAGACCAGCGCCCCGGTGGCTCGGGCGCTGACCTCGAAGAGGTCGGCCAGGCGTGGCGCATCGGTCGCCACCGTTTCCACCACCTCACCCGTGGTGGTCTCGGCCCCGACGGCACGACCGTGGTCGGCGATGTGATGACCGACGAGTTGCTGGCTGCGCAGCGCGGTCTGAAACCAGTTCGAGCAGGCCAGCCGGTGCCGCATCAACCCGGTCAGCGCGGTCAGCGCGCCCAGGGCGACGAGTGCCAGGCAGCCCATCAGCAACGCCGACCCGTCCCGGTCAACGACACCGGCGTCCAGGGTGCGCCCGACCAGAAGCGGCAAAGCGGCCTGGCTGAGCATCCACAGTGTGCCCATCAGCGCGCCGGTCAGCAGCGTCCAGCGCTGTCTGGCGAGTAGCGAGAGCACGAACCGACCGGCCGAGCGCTGATCGAGGGCACTCGGTAACCGGTCTGGAAGGGTGATCACATATCCAGACGGTACGTAGTCGCGCTGTCACGCGCATCCGAGTTTCCTCCCCGCGCTGTGCCCGCTCGCTGGTCAGCGCTCGCGGCGGGTTACGGTGGGGTGTGCTGCGAACCGCGCTGCGGCCGCGTTGGCTCGCCCTGCTGGTGGTCGTGCTCGTGGCCTCCTCGGCAATGGCCCTGCTGGGCCAATGGCAACTGGACCGCGCCCGCGAGCACCAGCGCGAACCCGAGCAGCGGGCCGAGCAGGCCAAGGAACAGGCCGGGCCGACGCCGATCGAGCAGGTACTCGCGCCCCGGAAGACCTTCCCGCGGGACGGCGTCAACACCCGAGTCAGCGCTACCGGTACCTGGGATGCCGCCAACCAGCTCCTGGTCGCCGACCGAGAGCTGAACGGGCGCAAGGGTTTTTGGGTGCTCATCCCGTTGCGGATGGCGGATGGTTCGGCGGTCCCGGTGGTTCGCGGCTGGGTCGCTTCGTTGTCCGATCCGGCCGCTGTCGCCCCGACCGGGGACGGCGTCCAGGTGGTCGGTCTGCTGCAACCGTCCGAGCCGCCGTCTCAGCTGGCTCCCGGCCAGGACAGCGGGCTGCCGGCCGATCAGGTGCACCGGGTCGCCGTCGCCGAACTGGTGAATCGGTGGCCCTACCCACTGATCACCGGATTCGTCGTCCAGCAGACCCAGACCCCAGCCACCGGGCCGACCCCGACGCCGGTTCCGGCGCCAACCATGGACGGCGGCCTGGACCTGCAGAACCTGTCCTACGCCGTCCAATGGTGGGTGTTCGCCGGCCTGGGATTGTTCTTCTGGTGGCGGCTGGTTCGGGACGACCATCGGGACGTCAGTAGGCTCAGCGTCGTGGACGAACAGAACACCCAGCGATGATGCAAGCAACCGGCAGTAGCGCCCGACCCGCAGGTCGGCAATCCCTGAACGCGTCCTTGACCCGCTACCGGGTACTGGCCTACGCCACCGGGGTCTTCCTGTTGCTACTCACCCTCCATGTGATCATCCAGGTCGCCCAGTGGCAGAGCCAGGACATCCCCTACTCGCAGGCCTCCGGCCTGGGCGAGTGGATCCCGGGCGCGGACGTCTGGATCCCGGCCGCGCATGGCTGGCTGTACCTGGCCTACGTGGTCGCTGCGGTGGATCTGTGGATGCGGACCCGGCTGCCGGCCGTCCGGATGGTCCTCGTCGTCGCGGCCGGGACGATCCCGGGAATGTCCTTCGTCGCCGAGCGCTGGGTCACCGGCAAGCTGCGACCGATGATCGCCGCCGTCGTCGAGAGGCCGTAGGCTTTGCCTGGTGAGCCAGCCGCCTGTTCCTGAGTCCGAAGCGTCGCACCGCCCCGTTCTGGTCGTGGACTTCGGCGCCCAGTACGCCCAGCTGATCGCCCGTCGGGTGCGGGAGGCGAACGTCTACTCCGAGATCGTCCCGCACACGATGTCGGTATCGGCGATGCTCGCCCGGAACCCGGCAGCGATCGTCCTGTCCGGCGGTCCGAGCAGCGTGTACGAGGACGGCGCGCCCCGGCTCGATCCGGCGTTGTTCGATGCCGGTGTCCCGGTTCTCGGCATCTGTTACGGCTTCCAGGCGATGGCCCAGGTACTCGGCGGCGAGGTGGCCAAGACCGGACTGCGCGAGTACGGCGGCACCAAGGTGCTGGTCGGCCCGCAGCAGGACGACGAGTCCACCCTGCTGCACGGAACGCCGGACGAGCAGTCGGTGTGGATGAGCCACGGCGACTCGGTGCAGTCCGCCCCGCCCGGCTTCACCGTGCTGGCCGAGTCCTCCGGGGCGCCGGTCGCGGCGTTCGAGGACCGGGCCCGGTCGCTGTACGGGGTGCAGTGGCACCCGGAGGTGCGGCACTCCACCTTCGGCCAGCAAGTGCTGACCAACTTCCTCTACCGCGGCGCCGGGCTGGACGGGGACTGGACCACCGGCAACGTGATCGAGGAGCAGGTGGCGCGGATCCGCGCCCAGATCGGCTCCGGCCGGGTGATCTGCGCGCTCTCCGGCGGGGTCGACTCCGCGGTCGCCGCCGCGCTCGTCCAGCGTGCCGTCGGCGACCAGCTGACCTGTGTCTTCGTCGACCACGGCCTGCTGCGCGCCGGTGAGGCCGAGCAGGTCGAGCGGGACTTCGTCGCCGCTACCGGCGTCCGGTTGAAGGTGGTGCTGGTCGCGGACCGGTTCCTCGCCGCGCTGGCCGGCCAGACCGACCCGGAGACCAAGCGCAAGACGATCGGCCGCGAGTTCATCCGGGTGTTCGAGGACGCAGCCCGCGAGGTGGTCGCCGAGGCGGCTGCTGCCGCCGGTCACGGCGAGGGCGAGCCGGTGAAGTTCCTGGTCCAGGGCACGTTGTACCCGGACGTCGTAGAATCCGGCGGTGGCGAGGGCACGGCCAACATCAAGAGCCACCACAACGTCGGCGGGCTGCCGGACGACCTCCAGTTCGACCTGGTGGAGCCGCTGCGGACGCTGTTCAAGGACGAGGTACGCGCGGTCGGGCGGGAACTCGGGCTACCGGAGGCGATCGTCGGCCGCCAGCCGTTCCCCGGCCCCGGCCTGGGCATCCGGATCATCGGCGAAGTAACGCGTGACCGCCTGGAGACCTTGCGGGCGGCCGACTTGATCGTCCGCGAGGAACTCACCGCGGCCGGCCTGGACGGCGAGATCTGGCAGTGCCCGGTGGTGCTGCTGGCCGACGTCCGTTCGGTCGGGGTTCAGGGCGACGGCCGCACCTACGGGCACCCGATCGTGCTCCGCCCGGTGTCGTCCGAGGACGCGATGACGGCGGACTGGACCCGGGTGCCGTACGAGCTGCTGGCCCGGATCTCCACCCGGATCACCAACGAGGTCGCCGAGGTGAACCGGGTGGCGCTCGACATCACCAGCAAGCCGCCGGGCACCATCGAGTGGGAGTAGCGGGCGTCCTCACCACGGGTGGGTGATGTCCGGGACGGTGGGCTGGAAGGAACTGGCCAGCCCACCGAGCGGGATTGAGGTGAACGGGCCGCCGACCCGCTCCGGGGCCGGCGGAGGCGCGATGCCGGTGCGCGGTCGGCGACCGCGGCCCGCCTGCAACAGGGAATCGGCGAACACTTCGGCGTCGTCCTGCGGCTCGTAGCCGAGCTCGCGGGCCGTGGACAGGTCCCACCAGGCCCTGGTGTTCGCGGAGATGCCGTAGGCGATGACGTGGCCGCGGACCTGCCCACTCAGGCTGGCCGACAGGAGTCGTGCGGCGTCACCCGGGCTGAGCCAGGTGGCCAACTCGCGGCGATTGTGCGGTTCCGGGCGGCAGCTGCCGATCCGGAGCGAGACGACCTCCAGGCCGAACCGGTCGGAGTACAGCTGGCCGAGTGCTTCGGCGGCGACCTTCGCCACGCCGTAGAAGGTGTCCGGCCGGGGCCGGATGTCCACCTGCAGTTGGGTGCCTTCCTGCCGCTCCCACATCCCGACGGCGTGGTTGCTGCTGGCCAGCACGACCCGGCGGATGCCGCGCCGCAGGGCGGCGTCCAGAACGGCCTGGGTGCCTTGAACGTTGGCCTCGAGGATCTGCGCCAACGGCGCCTCATCGGGGATTCCGGCCAGGTGGATGACGGAGCCGCAACCGACGGTCGCCGCATCGAGCGCCTCGGCGTCAAAGATGTCGATGGCCGCCACGTCGCCGTCGCCGCTCGGGTCCCGGTCCAGGCAGTGCAGTTCCCACCCGAGTGCGGTGAGTAACGGCCGAACCATCCGCCCGACCTGACCCGCAGCACCGGTAAGTAGCACCGGTGATTGCACGGACGTCGGATTGGTGGTCACTGTCGCGACCATAGCCTTGACCGGCTCGAATGGCACCCCCCAAATTTGTACCGAACCGGCACGTATGCGTGACGATGTGCCGTCTAGCGTTCCGGGCAAGCCAATTTCACCCGTCCAGCAACGTGAGCATGGGTGATCAACTTAGGCAATGTGGTTCGAGTCACGCCATCAGCCGATCCAAACCCGCATGGTCCAGGCGACGGTGCAATAGACCAGGCACGGCAACGCGAGGGTGACCAGCAGCACCCGCACCCAGCGCCGTTCCGGCTGGACCAGTTTCTCCGCCAGCAGGACGTACAGCGGAAACCAGGTCAAGGAGTAGCGGTCAGCCGAGATCAGGGTGGTCGAGCAGACCAGCACGGTCAGGTTGAGGCCCATGTACACGGCCTCGGGCCAGCGTTTCAGCACCAGCAGCCAACCGGTGGCGGCCAGCCCGATCAGCACCGCGGTGAAATCCGCCAAGCTGGAGAGGTGGACGTCACCGGAGTGAACGATGTTCGAGTAGCCGGTCACCAGGCCGGTCCAGGGAGCGGCGAGTTCGCGCTCCCACCCCATCGACTCGGCGTCCTGCCACGCCGTCCATGATCCGGTCTGGCCTTTCAACCACGCGAAGTAGGACCCCAGGCTCAACGCCGGTAGCACTAGCGCCGCGCCGTCGTACCAATGCAGGCCTGGACGTCGCTGCCGCAACTGAAGCAGGAACATCAGGGCCAGCGCCGCGACCAGGAACATGCCGTTGATCCGGACGACGGTCACCAGCGCCGCCACCGTCCCGGCCCACCACCATCGGCCGCTGCGGGCCAACAGCCAGGCGCCCAGCGCCAGCGCGACGAAGAGGGCCTCGGTGTAGACCACGGTCATGAACACACTCAGCGGGTTCAGCGCGAGGGCGGCCACGGCGATCTGCCCGACCGCCGGCCCGCCGTGGTCGGCCGCCAGCCGCCAGAGCAGCGCCGCGGCCACCACCCCGGCCACCGTGGTGATCAGCATGGCGGCCCAGATCTCGTGCCCGCCGACCAGCGGGCTGAGGGCACGGATGCTCAACGGGTAACCCGGGAGAAAGGCTTGCGAACAGCATCGGCGAGTGGCCGAGAAGTATCCGAACTCGGCGGTCCGCAGGAAATGGCCGGAGTCGAAGAAGGCGAAGCGGTGTGCGGCCCATCCGGACGTCGCGTCCCAGGGCTGGTCCTCGGCCGTGACGATCGATCCGACCAGCAGGATGGCACCGATCACGGCAACCCGGCTGATCACCCAGAACTCGACCCGAGTCCAGATTCGGACGGCTAGTTCCAACGGCGCTGCGCCCCGACCCGAGCCGGGCTTCCGGTCCGAGGCTGGGGCGAGGGGGCCCTCGATCTCGGGAGCTGGACGGGTGGCATCCCAGACAGAACTCACTAATCTCCTCAGACTCCGTGGGAGGCCACAGCGAACGGCGCTCTCCGGCGGCCGAACGATACCTTGCCAAGAGATACGAGATACCGTCCACCGGATGTCTGTTGTCTCCACCGAGGCCGGCCCTGGGGTCACTACCTCGCCCGGGCTCGATGCCCCGACCGGGCGACGGCCGGCGCTGGACGGCGTTCGGGCGCTGGCGGTGGTCGCCGTGATGATTTACCACTTCGGTGGCGGGTCGACGTCCTGGTTGCCGGGTGGTTTCCTCGGGGTGGACGTGTTTTTCGTGCTGTCCGGCTATCTGATCACCGGATTGTTGCTGGCGGAGTACGGCCGGACCGGTCGGATCGATCTGCTGGGATTCTGGGTGCGTCGAGCCCGTCGCCTGGTACCGGCGCTGATCCCGATGCTGCTGGCGGTCTGTGCCTGGGTGTGGTGGGCGAGCCCGCTGGAGAGTTACCCGGACCGGCGCTCGGACGTGTTCTGGACCGTGGGGTACCTGGCTAACTGGCATCTGGTGCAGGGTCAGGACAACTATTTCGCGGCGTATGCGACCGCGTCGCCGTTGCGGCATACCTGGTCGCTGGCGATCGAGGAGCAGTTCTACCTGGTCTGGCCGCTGTTGACGGCCGTTCTGCTGTGGCTGGGATACCGGGTTCGGCTCGCTCGGTTGTGGTCTGGCCGTCGGTTGTGGTCCGGTCTTCGGTTGGGCTCTGGCCGGGTGCGCCCGGTGGCGCTGATCGGGTTGGCGGCGCTGCTCGGGGTCGCGCTCTCGGCGTGGGCGATGGCCCGTGACTATGACCCCGATCTGCCGGCCACCGCGTACTACGGCACCCAGGATCGCGTGCAGGAGCTCTTCATCGGCGTCCTTCTGGCGGTGCTGTTCTCCGCCCGGACGACGTCATCTGCGGCTTCTGGTCCCGGCCGGTATCTCGGCTTGGTGACGTCGGTCGCGTTGGCCGGTCTCGGGCTTGCTTTCGTCGTGATGTCCGACACCGGGTCGCTGTACTACCACGGTGGGGCGCTCACGGTGTGCCTGCTGGTCGCCCTCCTGATCGCGGTCCTCGAGTTGCGACCGCAGGCAGTGGTGGCGCGGGCGTTTTCCTGGCGCCCGGCCGTGCTGCTGGGACGGATCTCGTACGGCGTCTACCTGTGGCACTGGCCGATCGTGCTGATCATCCCGGTCACCGGTCAGGAGCCGATCGCCGAGCAGATCCTCCGCCAGGGCGGGCGGGTGGGCCTGACCCTGGCCTTGGCCGCGCTGTCGTTCCGGTTCATTGAGCAGCCGGTGCAGCGGGATCGGCGCTGGCTGTCCTCGCAGCCGCGGGTGCTGGCTGCGGTCGCGGCGTCGTCCGCACTGGTTCTGGGGGTGGCGCTGTCGGCCACGGCGACCCCGGGGACGATGGCCGACCAGCTCGCTGTGATCAGTGACCGCTCCTGCTCCGGTGAGGCGGCGGCCGACACCTTGATCACTTGTGTCGCGCCGGAACCGGTGAACACGCTGGATTCGGCGCGGCCCGCACCGAAACTGGCGTTACTGGGGGACTCGACCGCCCGGGCGCTCGGCCCCGGCCTTGACGACTGGGCCCGGACCACCGGGAGTACCTGGCTTCAGGCGGCCTGGAAGAAGTGCACTGCCACTGGTCTGCTGGCCCTGCCGCCGCAGGGGATCGAGCCCGATCCGGGCGCTCGCAGCTGTCACGAGCAGGCTCCGGACCAGGTCCGGAAGGCTCTGAGCCGGTATCGCCCGGACCTCGTGCTGGTCGTCGAGAGCTGGACCAGCAACCATCCTGTGCTGGTGGACGGCGCGAATGCGGCGCCGGGGACGGCGGCGCACGATACCGCCGTGCTCGCTGCTTTCCAGCGGTTGGTGGACGAGATCGCCGGCTTCGGCGGGCGCGCGGTCTTCCTCGAGTTGCCGCCGATCGGAGATACCGTCGGCGCTCAGTACGCTGCCGGTCGCCCGGCCGGGAAACACCGGCCCGAGACCTTCAACCGGCGGCTTGTCGACCGTTTCAACGCGATCTTGCGCCAAGTCGTGGCCAGCCGCCCAGACCAAGCGGAACTGGTGTCCCTGACTGACGTCATCTGCCCGGGTGGTCCCTGTCCAGCGGTGATTGGCGGCACCGTGGTCCGCCGGGACGGCGTGCACTTCACCCTGCCGTTCTCGCGGCAGCTAGGCCCGGTGCTGCTGAGCCGTATCGGTCTGGATCGCCAGCCGTAAACCCGAGCGTCAGCACTGAAGGCCGTGGTCCCTGGGTTTTCATCCCATGCCACCACGAAGCGACCCCAGGATGCCGGACTCCTGCTACTCATCCCGCTCTGATCGCCATGGGCCTCCCCACCTGATCGCCGTGGGTCTGCCGACGTGATCGCCGTGGGTCGCGCGCTCTGAATGCTATGCGCCTCCCTCCCGTTCTGGTCTGTGCCGCCCAACTACCTTCACCGTCCCTGCGGCAAGACCGCACCCTGCACCATGAATACGTCCCTCACCCAGTAGCCATCCGTCCTCCGGGTCCTCCGGGTCCGCCTGTCCCGCCTGTCCGGCCCGCCTGTCCGGCCCGCCTGTCCGGCCAGCCTGTCCGGCGTCTATCTGTCCTCCGATCCGTCCGCACGTCTTGCAGGACCACGACCTCTGGCCTGAGCCGCCGTCAAGAAGTGGGCGTCCCAAAGCGCTTGCAAGCAGCGTATCTCTAGCTCCGGACAAAGTGACCGTACCCAGAGCATGGCCTCTGTGGATCAGACAATATTCTCTCTCCCGCAACTAATTTCCGAGGTGGCGGAACGAAAAACTCTCTATCGTAAGGATTGCTACTACTGGTCAGTCATCAATTCACCAGCAAGGATGGCAGGTGAATCAGTAGGTCGCGCTCAAATTAATTGCGGTACAATCACTTTGAGTTATCCACAGATCATGAAACCAGGGTTGTGGCCCCATTTTCGCGGGTCTAGCCTTGGATGCATGACAACGACGTGGGATCACCAAGCGGGAGACGGCAGCCAGCCGCCACCCACCCCACGCCCGTCAACCAATCCCGGCCAACCAGCGACCGGCAACCAATCATCCAACCCAGAAACAATATTCGGCGCCAATCAACTACTCAGTCCCGACGCGCTGCCCAGCCCTCGCATCCCGTCCGACCTCAGCATCAACCCCGACTCAAACCGCGCTGCCAACCTCGACTCCGGCATCAGCGTCGATCCCGACCCCGACCTGACGCCTTGCCCGACCAAGCAGCCCGACAACGGTGACACATCAGGAATCGAAACACCAGACAAGATAGGATTTTTCGCCGATGAGGCCGACCCTGAAACTGAGGTCGATGTCACCGATCCCGACAGCTTTACGCACATCGACGACACGGGCAGCCTTCCCACCGAGAACGGCCACAGCGGACCAGCACACAGCAGGGACAGCGACCCACCGGACGGCAGGGACGGTGATCCGGCAAACAACGGGGACGACGACCCAGCAGATGGCAAGAACGGCGACCCAGCCGATAGCAGGGACGGCGACCTGGTGGACAACGGGGACGACGCTCTGGTGGTCGACTGGGATCACGCGGCCATCGACCCGGTGGAGGACCGGGACGAGGACCGGGACGAGGACCCGTTCGATGAGGATGAGGATGATTCGGCGTTGGGGTACGCGCTGGTCGAAGGCATCGCCGGGGACAGCAAGGCCATCGGCCGGTGTGAAGCCGACCGGTTGGTGAAGATCGCGCAGTTGTATCACCTGAATTGCATGGTCCCGTTGCCGCTGACGCCGGCGGCGTTGGATCGGACGAAGAACCTGCCCGAGTATCAGCAGTTGAGTGCGCTGACCAGGGATGACATGGCGGTCAAGGAGATCATCTCCTGCCTGTACGTGAGTGAGTACCAGGCCCGCCAACTGATCCGGTTGGCG
>JANNPJ010000303.1:0-2383 GCA_031400005.1 Kineosporiaceae bacterium
CGGCGACATGATGGCGTGGCTTGGTACCCCAGAGCCGGTTGGGGTCGAACGGGATCGGCACCATGACACGGTCTCGCCCTTGAGTGACCACGACCGCCTCGAACTTCATCGCCTGCATCTGAACAGGCTGCCAGAGAGCGGCGAACGTCAGCCGGATTGATGGCAAGCATCCTCAATTGCCGCTGGTCGGGCATTGTCCTCGCGGCATACCAGCCTCGTATGCTGGAGAGTCCACGAGACAGGCGCCGCTGCGGCATTCAGGCGTCGGTCGGGATGCACGGACTGATGGAGGTGGTCGGGGGTCATGGCGATCGACACCCGAGGCGCGGGATTGGCGCCCATCCGGTTTGAGGCCACGTTGTCCACCATCGACGACGCCAGCCTGGTGCGGTTGCCGGAGGCGGCGAGCCAGCAACTGCCCTCGCGTGGGCAGGTAGCGGTGCACGCGACGCTCGATGGTCACTCTTTCGAGACCGTGGTGGAGCCGGATGGGCGCCGTGGCCACTGGCTCCGGGTCAGTAGCCGACTCCAGCAGGCCGCCGGGATCGGGCCCGGGGATAACGCCGAGCTGGCTCTTGAGGTGGCACCGGATTGGCCGGAGCCGGAGGTGCCCGAGGACCTTGCCGCTGCCCTGGCCGCGGCACCCGCGAGAATCCGCGACGTCTGGGAGGACATCACGCCGATGGCCCGGTGGGAGTGGGTCCGCTGGGTCCAGGCGACGGGCAATCCCGCGACGCGGCAGCGACGGGTCGAGGTGAGCATCTCGAAGTTGGACAGTGGAAAGCGGCGACCGTGCTGCTTCGACCTGTCCTCGTGCACCGACCCTGATCTGGCCAGGGGTGGCAAGCTGCGCGAGCCGTCCTAGGCGGCTCGCCGCCGGCGGAAGGTGTTCAGCCACCGGCGATCTGAGCGTCGATGTCATCCTGGGCGTTCGATCGGACGACAATGGTGAAAGATGGCCGCGCAGATCCCACCAGGGCTCGGTGAGCGCGGTCTCCTCGGTCACGTCGGACATCCTCAGATGCCGCAGTGAGGGCGCGCTCCTGCAGAATGGATGCTGGAGCGAGGCGCGACGTGCCGTCTACCTTCATGATCATCACCGGGCTAGAAACCCACCGATCACGTGGGGAATCATCCCTATGGCCCATCAAAACCGTTTCCTGGGGCAGGTTTTGGCATCGATCACCGATTCTTCAGGGGCACAGTCGCGAGTGCGAGCCACCACATGCTCGCGGGCTGGATCTGCTGGTGATCATGCACTGAGGAGTGTCGCGTCAGTGCCGGTGTGCCCACCATGAGATCAAAGCGGGCAGCTGTGCATGATCGCGACAAGATGGGGGCGATCCAAGGCCTCCGAATTAACCAGCAGGGTCGATACAGGGGCGGGTGCGCACGATGGCTCGCTATGGCCTCCGGAACCTGACCCCGGAAATGCCGTTGTTGGCTCGGCATTGCCGTGTCCGGTCACGCCGCTGACAGCGCGTGGGACTCATGTCCCACGGAAACATCGAACCAAGCGGGGCCCGCACTCACAAACGAGAGAACGCTCAGGCCCGTTGGCCTGGGCGTTCATCGGTGGAGGTGCTTTCCGCCTCCTCGGCTGCCGGCTCGTGACGCGAAGCGGGCGGGCGTTGTCGTCAGGTGCCGGCGGAAATGGCGGGTGAGGTGTGCCTGGTCGTGGAAGCCGGTCTCGGTCGCCACTCGGGACGGTGGCACGCCCAGCAGCAGTCGGCGCCGCGCCAGATCGATCCGCCGAGCGAGGAGGTATGCGTGCGGGCTGATCCCGAACTCTTGGGTGAAGCTGCGGACCAGATGCCCGCGCGAACGACCGAGTTCGGCGGCACACGCAGCAAGAGTCACGCCGCTCACGACATGTTCGTCGAGTAGTTCTCGCAATTTTACAGCCCTCGAATCCTGGCCTCCGTGAACGACTACCACGTGCGAATCGCCCACACTCGGGGGGAGCACGTCTGGCACACCCACGCCGACACCGACGAGTTCTTCCTCGTTCTGCACGGGCACTTCGCCATCGCGCTGCGAGACGGTGACGGCGAACGAACCGTGCATCTGGCCGAAGGGGATGTGTTCGTCGTCCCCAAGGGGGTGGAGCACAAGCCCTCCTCGTCCGGTGGCGCGATCCTCATGTTCGAGCCGGCGCAGACCTGCACCACCGGAGACCGACCCTCCGACGACGTCCCGGTTCACGTGCACAGCACCACAGGTCGCCCGCTGTGAACCGCTACCACCGTTGGTACTGCCGCAGCGACCGCTGGGCCACCATCGTGGAAAACCGTCGCAGGCCATCCCCAACCATCTGCTGTGGGTCTACGTGCCAACCGGTGTCGGCGGCATCATCCTCACCCACCTCCTGCTGGTCTCGAGG
>JANNPJ010000312.1:0-9942 GCA_031400005.1 Kineosporiaceae bacterium
ACTGGCGCGAGTGGCGGGGTCACTGGTGTCGGTGAGGGCGGTGCGGTAGCCGTCGAGTAAGTCGGTGATCGGGGTGAAGTTGTCGGCGATGAATTGCAGGTTGGCGGCGATGACGTGGATGGGGGTGTTGATTTCATGGGCGATGCCGGCGGCGAGTTGGCCGACGGATTCGAGCTTCTGGGCGTGCCGGAGGTTGCTTTCGAGCTCTCGTCGTTCGGTGACGTCGCGCAGGTGCAGGACCAGCGCGGCGACGGCGGGGTCGCTGGTGAGGTCGGTGCAGCTGGCCTCGACCCAGCGGTGTCGGGTGTCGGCGGATAGCAGCCGGCATTCGAGCATTTGCCCGGCTGGACTGTCGGTTCGGTTGGCTCGGTCGGGTTCGGTGGGTCGGTTGAGGCCGTCAGGTTCGTCTGCCGTGTCCCGGCTGTTGTGGGTGAGCCAGGTGGTGACGGTGTCGCGGTCGTCGGGGTGGACCAGGTCCAGGAGCCGGCGCCCGGTCAGGTGGATGTCTTCGATTCCGAGGATGTCGGTGGAGGCGGTGCTGGCGTAGGAGATGGTTCCGGTCCGATCGCAGACCAGGGTCAGGTCGGAGGAACGCTGGACCAGGGAGCGAAATCGTTCGGCTAGGGCATTGTCCAGGCAGACGGCCAGTTGGCCGGCGATCAGCAGGGCGGCGTCGAGTCGTTCGGTGGTGAACATGCCGTGGCTGAGCCGGTTCTCGATCAAGAGCATCGCCCGCGGAATGCCCCGGCTGAGGACTGGCACCACGAGCAGGGAGCACCTGTCGAGGCCGTGCAGGTAGGGGTCGCGGGCGAATCGGTCGTCGTTGGTGGCGTCTGGGACGAGGACGGGTTGCATGGTGCGTTCGGCGTACCGGAACGCGGACAGGCAGATCAGACCCTGCCGCCCGGCCTCGTCCACGCTGAGGGTGGTGTCTCTACCGGTGTCGCCGTCCGTGCGGAGGGCCGCCGCCGGGTAATCTTCGTTCCTTCCGTCCGGGTCGCTGGTGGCGGGCAGGAACCAGGTCTGGGCGTCGGGGTTCCACAGCAGCAGCTGGACCGAGGTCGCTCCGGTCATCGTGGTCAGGACCTCCACCACCCGCGAACGTAACAGGTCGAGGTTGGTTTCGGAGCTGAGGGCCTGCGAGGCTTGGAGCACCGCCATCAGATCGATCGACTCGGAAGAGACGCTTGCGGTGTGGGTCGACTCTGGCATCGAGCCAAAGGAGGTGCTGACCTGTGCGACGGAATCGGGGCCGAGGCCGGCCACCGTCGTGAGATCGGGGAACTCCCGGTCCAGCTCAGTGACTTTCGCGGTGGCTCCCCACCGATGGTAGCGGGTGCGGGCCTCGGTGAGCAGGATTCGTCCGGTGTAGTCCAGTCCCCGCTCAAGGTGGAAGCGGGCGGCGCGTTCGGTGATGATCGCGGTATGCCAGGGTCGACTGCGTCGGGTGACGTCCCGGAGAGCTGTATCGAAAGTACTTGCTGCGCAATGAAAATCATCTGTAGACCAGGCGCGTTCGGCATCCAGCCAGCCCACCAGGTACCCGAAGTTCTCCGGCGAGTCAGCAGCTCGGGCGGCTAGCCAATTCCGGGAGCGGTCGAACTCCACCAGCGCGACGGCACGGTCATCCGGGTCGGCCGTCCTGGCCCGGTCGGCCCAGGCAACCGCGTGCAGCAGACGTGCCAACGCCGACGAATAGAAGCCCGGAACATACGCCAGGAATCCCATTGTTTCGTCGGCGTGAGCCGCGAGTTGTGCCGAATCCCAGAAGATGACGGAGGCCAGCGCCTTGAGCCAGTGAAAGTTGTATGCGGCGATCGGGTTGGTGCTCTTTGTCTCCTCCGGATACGTCACCTCGTCGAAAGAGTCATCGCTGAAGCTGCCCGGCGCGTTCGTATCCCCGGTCAGGCAGCGAATCAGTTGTAGGTGAGGCCGCAGGAAGGAAGACATGTTGTCGTCGCCGATTCGGGCCCAGAAGGCCTGTCCGGCAGCGTACTCGGCGGCGTAGGCGGCGATAGTTGACGCGCAGCCCTGCATCTCTTCCAGGGTGCACACGTATGTCGCCGAGACGAACTGGAACTCCCCGTGACGCAGTAGGCCCTCACGGGCGATCAGGGCCTGGGCGACAACATCCTCCATCGGCTCAAACCACGGCTGAGTCATCGCGGTGAGACTGGCCCAGAGCTGCGAGGTAGCCGGTTCGTATCCCCGAGCCTGGCTGACGGCCAGAAAGCGGGCACCGGCCCGGTAACCGATCCCGTAGTCGTCCCGGTGCACGATTACGAGTAGCGGCAGCGAGCCGAGGCTGGCTACCAGATGCTCGTTCGGGCCGTGCTCAACCCAGATCCGGTGAGCGGTCAGGAACAACCACGCCATCATCGGGTCCAGAATGCTGTAGGCCGGAGGAATCGTCCGTTCAATCAGCTGGGTGGCGGCCACGATCCGAAGGTCAGTGGGTTCCGGCCGATCCAGTTCATCGGGCTGCGGGCCCTCGGCGACCCAGCGCTCGAGCAGGTCCAGGCCGGAATCGATCGCTGCGGGGAGATCCTCCGCGCTGGGCGGCGTGAATCCGAGCCGGTTCAACAGGTCGATGCCGAGCGTCACCGCATCGTGAGGTCGGCATCGGTAGGTCAGGCTGGAGACCTGGACCGCCGCGGCATCTGCATACTCCACCGGGGTCGGGGTGCGCTGCTGGATCCGCTCGTAGAGTTCGTCGCCCTCGTCCTGCCGGGCAAGGTTGAACAGGGCGGCATGCCGGGCGATCAGCAGTTGGGTGACGAGATCGAACTCCGGTGTACCAGGGCCTGCTTCGCCACCGGTTGCCTGCAGCAGGTCCAGGGCGGCGGCCAAGAAGCGTTCGGAGCGGGCCGGGTTGATCACCCGGGTGTGCGCGGCTGCTGCCCGGAACAGGCCGGCGATCCGGTATCGTTCGCCGGCCTTGCTGTCGTCCGGGGCGCAGGCCAGGTACTGCTCGGCTGCGGTGGCTTCGAGATGTCGGTGTACGGCCAGGCGGCGGGCGAGCTGTAGCTGCAGCATTTGCCGGGGGCGGATTTCGAGCCGGGCGGCGGCCGCCTGCTGGACCCGATCGTGGCGAAACCGAACCGCCGGGGCGCTGTCGCAGACCATGACCAGCAGGCCGTCTTCGAGGGCGGGCGCGAGCGCCTCGGCAGTGGCGCTGCGGTCCAGGCTGGCGGCCAGCGACAGCAGTTCCAGGTCGACGTCACCGCCGAGGCAGGCCAGAACATCCAGCACGGAAACCGCGTCGGTCGGCAGAGCTTCGATCCGGGCGGTCAGTAGATCGAGGACGTCGCCGTGCCCGACGAACCGGCGAATCGTGGCGGTGTCCCACTGCCAGCCGGTGTCGCCGACGTTCAGAGCGCCGTCGTGGCGTAGGGCGTTAACCAGTTCCACGGTGTCATAGGGGTTGCCGTGGGTGCGGGCATTGATCGCGTCCCCCAGATCGAGTGCCCGCTCGGGAGGCAGCCGCAGCATCTGCGCCAGCAGGACGCTCAACTGCGCCGGCGGCAGGTTGGCCAGGCATAGCCGGGTCGGGGTCGCGCCGAGGCGGTCCCAGCGGGCCAGCGTGGCGGTGAGTGGGTGCGCCGCATCGACCTCGCCGTCGCGGTAGGCACCGACCAGCAACAGACCGGACAGGTCGCCGTCCATCATCACGGCGTCCAGGAATGCGATCGGGAACGTCCCGGCCCATTGCAGGTCATCGATCACCATCACGACCGGTCGCTGCGGCGAGGCCACCGCCCGTAGTACCCCCAGGCCCGCGCGGAACAGCCGGGCGCTGACCTGCTGCGGGTCGGATCCCTCCAATCGTGCGGGAGTGACCGCGAGGAGGACCGCGAATTCCGGCAGCACTGCGGCCAGTACCTCGGTATCGGCGCCGACACTCTCGCGGATCCGGTCCCGTACCAACGCCAGTTGATCTTCCGGCTCGGCCAGCAGCAACCGCGCCAGTGCCCGCATCACCTGCGCCACCGCGTCGGCGGACTCGTCCTGGCGGTACTGGTCGAACTTGCCCTGCACGAACCACCCGTTATGGACGGTGACCATCGCGCGCAGTTCGCCGATCAGGGAGCTCTTGCCCACCCCCGGGGCACCGGTCACCAGAAGCCCGCGCCCCTGACCGGCCACGGCGAGATCGAGAGCCGCCCGCAGCGCACTGATCTCAGTTTCCCGGCCGACCAGTTGCGACGGCGCGCAGATCCGGATCGGGAAATCCCGCTCACCGAGCGCAAATCGGGCTAGGCCGGCCTCAGGATCGTCGCTCGGCCAACCATCCTCGACAAAGGCCCCGAGCAGTCTGGCCAGGTCGTGGGCCAAGCCCTGCGCGCTCTGGTACCGCTGATCCGGCTCCTTCTCCAAAAGCCGCATGATGAGGTCGGACAGCAGCGCCGGCACCACGGGATTCGCCACCCTCGGGGCCACCGGCACCCGAGCAAGATGATCATGAATCAAGGTAAGCACGTCGCTGTTGCCGAACGGTGGCCGGCCCACCGCCAACTCATACAGGGTGGCGCCGACCGCATACAGGTCGGCGCGCTGATCCACCCCGCGCCCGGTCCGCCCGCTCTGTTCCGGAGCCAAGTAGGCGAGGGTCCCGGCGATGTTGCCCACCGGCGTAAACCCCGGCTGCTCCTGGGCAAATCTGGTCGCCAGATCCCAATCGATCAGCACCGGATGCCGATCGGAGCCGGCAATCAGGATGTTCGCCGGGTTGATGTCCTTATGCATCACCCCCGCCGCATGCACCCCGCCCAGCACCTGGGCCAGGCCCAGGGCAAGCGTGAGCAGGTCCACCACCTCAGCGCCGGTCGTAACCCCGGGGCCGGTCCCGGCCGGGCCGGCTAGCGACGAGGCCAGGGACACCCCACCGACGTCTTCCACCGCGAATCCGTCCGATCCACCCGTCGGCAGCAGGTGCGCCACCCCGGGCACCGCAGCCAGGCAGACGAGAATGCCGGTTTCGTGCCGTATCCGGTCGGCTGCCCCCGCACCGAGCGGTTCCTTCCAGATCACGTCAACGGTCGCTTTACCCGCTGCACTGCCGGGCTCCAGAGACGAGGGCGACGTCTCGGCGCGGATCAGCTGCCGCCGGATCACGCGGGTGCGGC
Organism: Kineosporiaceae bacterium; assembly: GCA_031400005.1. Taxonomy (GTDB): domain Bacteria; phylum Actinomycetota; class Actinomycetes; order Actinomycetales; family Kineosporiaceae; genus JANNPJ01. The sequence continues at coordinate 5,127 of JANNPJ010000312.1, forward strand.
CGCTCTCGTACAGCAGCGTGCCGGCACCCCGTTCGGGAACAAAGTCCCGAACGTCCACCCGCGGATCGTCAAAGGTAGCCACCGTGCCTAATCGACGACACGCGCCCGCCACTGAAGCCCGACCCAAACGCGTTCCAAGAATTTCAACCGGGAAGTCCGCGAACCTGACTAGATCCCGGGTGCGACAATTAGGTCGCCGAGTACGTGGTGGCTCGGCTGGGGCATGACCTGCGCAGCGGGTCCTGGTCTTGAGCGGTCAGGAGGAGGGCGTTAGCCCACTCCTGATGGCCGAGTGCGAGCAGCGACTTCACCAGCCAGGCACGTGATTCGGGCAACAGCGTGGCGGCAGCCAGATCGGCCCGGTCCTTGTCCCGGTCGAGGTGAGCTTTGTGCAGCAGGGCCAACTCCGGTCGCAGGAAGGTCAGCTCGCCGACCACGTGCAAGGCCTGGGCCCACGGCACCCGGATCTCGGTGTCTCGCGAGTAGATCCAGTTGTCCTCGTCCCATTGGAGAAGGAGATCAAGGATCCACGGGTGATCGGCATCGCGCCGGAGCCAGAGTTGCTCGCAGCCGGGGCGTAGCTCGTCTCCCGGCAGCAGCGGACGAAGGCTCCCGTCGATGAACTCCCACAGATGCCACCGGCGAAGGTGGTGTCGCAGGGCCGGCAGATCGACAGCGAGGATACCGACATCTGTATCTGTGTGCCTGCGCGGTGGCGCCCCGACCCGGGCTGCGCGGCCACCGGCGATCCACCACCTGACCGCGGAACCTTCGAGCAGTCCGGCGACGCCACGTGGTTCCCACGAAAGCCATCGGCCGTAGACCTCTCGGGCGGTTTGCTGATTCATTGAGGGACCCTACGGCTGCGGCCAGAACCCGGCCAGGAGAGGTGGCAGGTGCGGCTACTTGGTTGACTGGTACTTCAGGATTGCCGTGACGTCGTCATTACTGCACCCGGTCACGATGTCGCCGTTCTTGGCGTCAATCGCCGCCTTGCACTCCTCGGACAGGGCGGTCCCGGAATCGTTGAAGGCGTCCTGGATTCTGGCGCTTGCCACGGACAGCAGGATGAACGCCACAACGCCCATGACGATCGTCCAGGTGAGCATGCCGAGGAAGACGCCGGCGACAATCCGACCGAGCGGCGTACCCCGCCGGCCCCGGGAGGGATTGGACGGCGGTCGGGCGTAGTAGTCGCTCTGGGCGGGGCCGCGCATGGGCGTGCCGGGTCCCGGGTAGCTCATGATGCTCTGTTTCCCATTCGCCGATCATGAGACCCGACACCGTGCGGTGTCAGGCGAATCGGACAACAGGTTTCAGGTTGTGTGCTGGGCGGCGATCAGGACGCGGGAGTTGTGAAGCCGTCGCTTCCTCGGGATGCGCCTGCCTGCGTGACTCTGTGAGGAGATCTCTTACCCAGAGTGACCAGTCGTCGTGGGAGGACGGGCGCAGATGACGGTACCGATCGCGGGGACGCCCGATCACCGGTAGATATTTACGGATGACGGAGATCGGTTTTCATTGCTCGCACGAGCAGGTCCACCCCGCTCAACTACTGAAGGACGTCCGGGCCGCCCAGGAGGCGGGGTTTACCGCCGCGATGTCATCGGACCACTTCTCGCCGTGGAGCCGGCGCCAGGGGCAGTCCGGCTTCGCCTGGTCCTGGCTGGGCGCGGCGTTGGCCACCACCGACCTGCCGTTCGGCGTGGTGAATGCCCCTGGCCAGCGCTACCACCCGGCGATCATCGCGCAGGCGGCGGCCACGCTCGCCGCGATGTTCCCGGGGCGGTTCTGGGTAGCGCTCGGCTCTGGAGAGGCCTCGAACGAGCACATCACTGGCGCGGACTGGCCGCGTAAGGACGTGCGGGACGCGCGGTTGCGGGAGTGCGTCCAGGTGATCAGGGCGTTGCTGGACGGGCAGGAGGTCAGCCACGACGGACTGGTCACCGTCGACCGCGCGCGGATCTGGACCCTGCCCGAGCAGCCCCCGGACCTGATTGCGCCAGCGGTCAGCATCGCGACCGCAGGCAAGGCCGCCGACTGGGCCGACGGACTGATCACGGTGAACGCACCGGCCGAGCACCTGCGTCGGATGATCGGCGCCTACCGGGACGCCGGCGGCCGCGGCAAGGTGCGCCTGCAGGTACACCTGTCCTGGGCCCCGGATCCGGAGCAGGCGATGTCGATCGCCCGAGATCAATGGCGCAGCAACATCTTCCCCCCACCGGCCTGCTGGGACATCGACACTGCCGAGGTGTTCGACGCGGTCAGCGAGCACGTGCCGGACGAAGTGATCCGGCGCACGGTGCTGGTCTCAGACGATCTGGGACAGCACACGCAGTGGCTGGCCGATCTGCTCGACCTCGGCTTCGACGGGCTGTACCTGCACCACGTCGGCCAGCAGCAGGAGGAGTTCATCGAGGCCTTCGGCAACCAGGTCCTTCCTCAGATCCAAAAATTGCTCAGCGCCAGCACCTAGGAAACCCTCACCGCCCGCGCGTCCTCGGAGGAAGAATTGACCGCATCGATCATCATCCTAGGAGCCACCGGTGACCTCACCGGCCGGTACCTGCTGCCCGCACTGGCTCAGGTGCTGCCGTCCGTCGAGGGTGGGCTGAGCTTGATCGGGGTGGCCCAGGATGACCTCGATCGCGAGGCATTTCGCGCTCAGCTGCGAGATCGGCTGGAGCAGCACGCAGCTGACATCGATGAGGGCGTCCGCGTCGACTTGGTCGCGGACGCCGAATTCATTCACGGCGACGTCACTGACCCTGCGACCTTGTCGGCGGCCTTCTCCGCTACGGATTCCGCTGCACCGGACGCCCCGGTGGTGCTCTACCTGGCGCTGCCGCACGTCCTGTTCGAAAGCGTCGTGCGAGCCATGCGCTCCTGCGAGCTTCCGGCCGGCCTCCGGGTCGTTGTCGAGAAGCCCTTCGGCAAGGACCTGGCAGGCGCCCGCCGCCTCAACGCGCTCCTGGCCGAGGTTCTGCCGGAGGAACGGACCTTCCGGGTTGATCATTTCCTGGCCAAGCAGACCGTTCTCAATGTTCTGGGACTGCGGTTCGCCAACCGGGTCTTCGAACCTCTCTGGAGCAATGCGCACATCGCCAGCGTGGACATCATCTTCGATGAGACCGTCGACGCTCAGGCCCGAGCCAGCTACTACGACCGCTCGGGAGCGCTGCGGGACATGGTGCAGAATCACCTCCTGCAACTGCTGACGTACGTGGCGATGGAACCGCCGTTGTCCATGAACCCGGCTGATCTCAGCGTCCGCAAGCTCGACGTCCTGCGCGCCGTGCGCTCCCTGGGACGCGACGAGGTGGCCGCCGCAACCGTGCGTGGGCGCTATACCAGCGGCGACGTCGTCGGCCGGGACGGTCCTCGTCACGTCGGATCGTACGTCGACGCGAAGGGCGTGGACCCGGCCCGGGAGACGGAGACCTACGCCGAGGTGAACCTGCACATCGACAACTGGCGCTGGGCCGGAGTGCCGTTTCGGCTGCGCACGGGCAAGGCATTGGCCGGCGACCGCCGGGAGATAGTGGTCCGTTTCGCCGACGTCCCGCACGCGGTCTTTGCCGGTCACCCCCCGCAGGCCAATGAACTGCGGTTGCAGCTCGACCCGGATCGAATGTCGCTGAAGATAAACATCAATGGATTGGGTGACCCCTTCGACCTGGAGACCGTGAACCTCGACACCGACCTGACCACGCAGCATCCCGGACCCTATGGGCAACTCCTGCTCGCCGTGATCCACGGGGACACCCGACTGTCGGCCCACGCCGGAGAGGCCGAGGAAGGATGGCGGATCGTCGAACCTATCCTGGCGGCCTGGGCCGACGGCGTCGCACCGCTGCAGGACTACGCTGCCGGTGGGGACGGTCCTCAATCCAAGGTCAAATCTCCGCCAGGAGGAGTCCATGCTTGACCACATTTCCATTCAGTGCGCTGATGTCGATGCCAGTGCTGCCTTCTATGACAATGCTCTGGCCGCCCTGGGTGTTCGGCGCATTCTGGACTTCGGAAAGGTCATTGGCTACGGAACGCCTCCTATGCCGGACTTCTGGCTGGGACCCCGATCGACCGGTGAGGGGTTCCGAGAGACGCACATCGCCTTCGCCGCACCCGACCGAGCGGCAGTTCACGAGTTCTTCCGCCGCGCGACGGAGGCCGGCTCCGCCGTGTTGTATCCACCGCGGTTGTGGCCGGAATACCATCCTGATTACTACGGAGCATTCGTTCGCGACCCGGACGGCAACAATGTCGAGGCGGTCTGCCACCTACCTGAGTAGCTTCTCGCCACTCCATCTGACCTCAGCGCTCTTCAGAGCCGCCCAGATCGACGTCACTGTTCCGGCGTCTCACTGTTCGACGCCAACGGCTGTGCGACGTCGTCAGCGCGTGCGAGCAGCGTCTGGGGGAGTCCCAGTCAACGCCTTCGCGTCAGGCGATGGTGTCCCGGGCGCAGATCGAACAGGCCAAGGGCATCATCATCCGCGATCACCGGTGCACTGCAGAGGAAGCGTTCGCGATCCTGGTCGACATGTCCTCACGCTCGAACCGGAAGCTGCGCGACATCGCCGCGTCGATCATCACCGACGCCACCTCCGGCTGAGCGTCGGCGGCAACAACAGTCTTGCCGGATCAGGTGTGATGGCGGATGAGAACGGGGCAGCCAGGTCAGTGACCAGTCGCCCTGGGTGCGTACATGATTAGAGCGACGCCGACCAGGCAGATCAGGGCGCCAGCGATGTCCCACCGGTCGGGCCGGAAACCGTCCACAAGCATTCCCCAGGCCAGGGATCCGACAACG
>JANNPJ010000339.1:0-2344 GCA_031400005.1 Kineosporiaceae bacterium
CCCGTCGTCTGGCGCTGGCAACGTCAAAGAGGGTTCGCCCGTCGACGTGGTCGGGCAGGAACCGGGGTGGGCGCAGGGTGAGCCAGGTTGTGTCGGCGACCTGGTGCAGGTCGGCCAGGATCTGGGCTGCCGAGTTGCCGCCCCCGACGATCGCCACTCGCTGGCCGGTGAACGGGTGCGGGACGCTGTAGTTGCTCGCGTGCAACTGCACGCCACGGAACCGGTCCATGCCTGGATAAGCAGGGATGAACGGCCTGGTCCAGGTGCCGGTGGCACTGATCACGACCCGGGCCCGCCAGCTGCCTTGGTTGGTCTCGACCGTCAGCCGCCCGAAAGGGGCGTCCTCGGCAAGAACCGCGTTGACGTGCACGGGCCGCAGAACAGGTAGCTCGTAACGCTTCTCGTAGGCGGACAGGTAGTCCACGACGTGCGATGCAGGCGGGAACCCGTCGTCACCGGACCAGGGCGGCATCCGCCACCCCGGCAGCGACGAGTATTCGGGTGGGGAGAATAGGCGCAGGGATGCCCAGGTGTGTGGCCACGCACCCCCGGGTTCGGTGCCGTCGTCGAGGATCACGTACCCGGTGTGCGGGGCAAAACCGGCTCGGCGCAGGTAGAACCCGGCCGCAAGCCCGGCTTGCCCACCGCCGATCACCAGGACATCGACGTGCGTCGGTGCGCTCACCACTCGTGGTCAGCGCGGATTGCGGGTCTCGGCGGTGGAGGTCAGGGCCTGTGCGAGGGCGGCGAGAGCACCGTCAACGATGCGGTAGTAGGCCCATTTGCCGCGTTGCTCCCGATGGATCAGCCCGGCCTCAACCAGGAGTTTCATGTGATGGGAGACGGTCGGCTGGGACAAACCGACCGGTTCGGTCAGGCGCAGGAGCGGGCTCGCAACGCCCACCTGTTCGAGTGGATCAGTGCGGGCTCGTTCACGGTGGACGCCGGGCTGCTGCTCGACCCGCTGTCGGTCGCCTTCGTCCTGTTGGTGACCTTCGTCGGCTCGCTGATCCACGTCTACTCCGTGGCCTACATGGAGCACGACCCGGACCGGCGAAGGTTCTTCGCGTACCTGAACCTGTTCGTCGCGGCGATGTTGCTCCTTGTCCTGGCCGACTCGTACCTGCTGCTCTATGTCGGCTGGGAGGGTGTCGGGCTGGCCTCGTACCTGCTGATCGGCTTCTGGAACCACAACCCGAACTACGCCGCCGCGGCGAAGAAGGCCTTCATCGCCAACCGGGTCGGTGACGTCGGGCTCTCGCTGGCGATCATGGGCATGTTCGCCACGTTCGGCACGGTCTCGTTCTCCGACGTGCTGTCGCACTCCGAGGGGGCGAGCGAGGGCAAGCTGACCTTCATCGGGTTGATGCTGCTGCTCGGCGCCTGCGGTAAGTCGGCGCAGTTCCCGCTGCAGTCCTGGCTGGGTGACGCGATGGCCGGCCCGACGCCGGTGTCGGCCCTGATCCACGCCGCGACAATGGTCACCGCCGGTGTCTACCTGGTGGTCCGCAGCGGCCCGATCTTCGAGGGTGCGCCGAACGCGCAACTGTGCGTGGTCATCGTCGGCGCGATCACCCTGGTCTACGGGGCGATCGTGGGTTGCGCCAAGGACGACATCAAGAAGGCGCTGGCTGCCTCGACGATGTCGCAGATCGGCTACATGATGCTGGCCGCCGGGCTGGGCCCGATCGGTGCCGCGTTCGCGATCTTCCACCTGCTCACCCACGGTTTCTTCAAGGCCGGAATGTTCCTCGGGGCCGGCTCGGTGATGCACGGTATGAACGATTCCGTGGACATGCGCCGGTTCGGCCGGCTCTCCGGCACCATGAAGATCACCTGGGCCACCTTCGCGCTGGGCTGGCTGGCCATCCTGGGCGTGCCGCCGTTCTCCGGGTTCTTCAGCAAGGACAAGATCATCGAGGCGGCCTTCATCGGGGAGGGCTGGCGGCCCTGGGTCTTCGGGTCCGCCGCACTGCTCGGTGCCGGCGTGACGGCGTTCTACATGTCCCGACTGTTCTTCATGACCTTCCAGGGCGGTACGGACAACAAACGCTGGCCGAAGGATGCGCACCCGCACGAGTCCCCGCTGCTGATGACCGTCCCGATGATGATCCTCGCGGTCGGTTCCGCCGTCCTCGGGTTGGCGCTCGGGATCAGCAACGGCCTGGTGCACTGGCTGGAGCCAGTGGTCGGAGCCCATGGCGAGGAGCACCCGGTGATCCCGGCCGGAGTGCTGATCGCTCTGACCACGCTGCTGGTCTTCCTCGGTGTCGGCCTGGCCTGGCGGATGTACTGGCAGGAAAAGGTGCCTGAGGTGGCCCCGCGTGGCAGCCTGCTGACCCGG
>JANNPJ010000357.1:0-1977 GCA_031400005.1 Kineosporiaceae bacterium
CTACACGATCGCCTTTGCCTACGCCGGCGCAGCGCTACCTACACTGATTCTCATCGATCTCTATGACCGGCCACTGGCACGGGTGCTGACCGATGGCCCTATCGCCGAGGAGATCGCCCGCACTCTGGTCGGCTCGATCGGACTCATCCTGGCCATCCCGCTGACGACCGTCATCGCCGCATTCATCGTCGCCTCGGGACGTGTCAGGACGGATGACAGTGTCACGCCCAGTGTGGTGGTTGAGCCCTCACGAGCGCGTGGTCGCCGCGTAGCACTCGACAGGGATGCTGGTGACCAGTCCGGCCGCACCAGCCCCGGGCGCCAGTGGTAGGTCCAGGACATCGAATTTGCGCCAGCCGTAACCACGCTCAATGGTGGTATGTGGGTGCCCGCCGCGTATAGACGAGTTTGCTCCGAACGGGCTTCACCCTGAATGCAGGCCTCGGATCTGTCTTCTCACCCTCGAGACAAGGTGCATTGGGAGTCAGGGTTGTGACTGCCATCTGGTGTGGACGCATCTACTATGCCCTATAGTAGATGCGTCCGATGCCTGTGCTGGCTGGAGGTCTTCTGTGTCGAATCCCTGTCCACCACCCGTTGCGGGCGTCGGCGGCGTACAGGCGATGGCGACGACTACCCACGGTGTTGGCGGACTTCCAGTGCAGTTGGCATTGGTGGGCACGTGCACCCTCGCCGGTCTCGTCGTCCAGAGTCTGATTGCACTGGGCCCAGAGGCTGCCGTGCAAAGGCTGCCCCTGGTCGTGCTCGTTCCATCTTCGCTGGTGGCGTTCGCGGCCACAGCGGTTGATCTGCTGCTTTTAGGGAGTTGAGTCAGTCGCGAAACGTCGGTCGTGAAACCGCCATGGGTAGAACCGACGCCAGAAGCCGCTCGGGGTCAGCTATGCGTGCGGCGATGGCGGGCTCGCTCGCGGTGGCCGCCGGGATGCTCCTGGATATGGGTTTTCCCGGTGTCGGGTGGTGGCCCGTTGCTCCGGTCGGTGTCGCCGGTTTTGTGCTGACGTTACATGGACGGGGCGTTCGGGCCGGTGCTTTGCTCGGTTTCGTCTTCGGGCTGGGCTTCTTCGTCCCCCACGTCGCGTGGTCCGGCATCTATGTCGGGGCGATGCCGTGGCTGGCGCTGGCCACCCTGCAAGCGCTGTACTTCGCAGTGTTCGGGGCCGTTGCGGTTCTCGGCCTACGTGCCCCCGGTCCCACCTGGTTGCGCCCGCTGGTGGTGGCGCTGCTGTGGGTGGCTCAAGAAGGGGTCCGCTCGCGCACGCCGTTCGGCGGTTTTCCCTGGGGCAGGCTCGCTTTCTCCCAAGCCGATTCCCCGGCGCTCGGGCTGGCCGCTCTCGGAGGTGCCCCCTTGGTGTCCTTCGCCGTCGCGCTGTCCGGCAGTCTCCTCGTCTTCGGGGTGCTGTCGCTGTTGCGGGGTCGGCTCGGGCAACACCGTTCACCGGTTCGCAGCGCCGCAGGCGCCACCGTGGCAGTCCTGACAGCGGTGGGGGTAATGGTGGGCGGGGGTGCCGTCCCGCGACCCTCGACTGGCGATCGGAGCGTCACCGTGGCGGCTGTCCAGGGCAACGTGCCACGGGCAGGCCTGGATTTCAACGCCGAACGGCGAGCTGTTCTGGACAACCACGCGACCGCGACCAAGGACCTGGCTGCCGACGTGACCTCCGGCAGGCAGCCCCGACCGGACGTGGTGATCTGGCCGGAGAACGCCAGCGACATCGATCCTCTGCGTAACCCGGATGCGGGCCGCGTTATTGACGACGCAGTAAACGCAGTCGCCGCCCCCCTCCTGCTCGGAACGGTCCTGCGCGAGCCCGTCGGCAAGCTCAGCAACGCCAGCATCGTCTGGGAGCCGGGGACTGGGCCGGGCCAGCGGTACGTCAAGCGTCGGCCGGTTCCGTTCGCCGAATACATCCCCTACCGGTCCTTCTTCCGGCGCATCACCGACAAGGTCGACCTCGT
>JANNPJ010000391.1:0-6683 GCA_031400005.1 Kineosporiaceae bacterium
GAGAGCCAGCTCGGAGACGATCAACCCGGCTCGGCTCATAATTGAAGTCGGCCACCGGGTCCTTTCAGCGTGTCATCGTGACTCGGCGGGCGCGGTTCTCGTCCGGGGTGGAGAGGTATTCCGTGTTCACCCTCGGGTAGAACTGGGCCCGGTGGGTGTTCACCATCCGGGTGGTGAAATCCAGGTTACGGGAATGGGTCTGGGCGGCGCGGGTGATGGCGGCGTCCCAGTCGGCATCGACAGCTACCACGGAGATCGGCGACCCCGCCGTTCAGGCCGCTCCCGGCGGCTACGCCAGGACGCTCATGGTCGCGGCAAGCGCGAACGCTGATGCACGCGTGCGCATATTCAGTTCCGCTTGTTGGCAATCCTGCATGATCGTTGACCCGCATCGGACCGGGCAGCCGGTGCCGAGGAAGCGGCGCTGGTGGTTGCGAACGTCGGATCACGATGCAGTGGGCGCTATTAGAGCATGTGGATCACCGTGTCGGGACCTCCTTGTGCCAGATGGTGACTGGCCGGTAACCTTCGCGCCGGTATCAATCTCTTTGCCGTCTATGCGCCCGCTTCGTAAGTCGAGGGCCGCAGGTCAAGAGATTGATGGCTTGCCTATCCGCTGTCTGTAGGGACGCGCGGAGCAATCGAACTCACCCCCGGGGATACATTTCGTGACACTGAAGAACCGTGCCTGGGCACGGCCGCTGCTGGCTGCCGGAGTCGCGGCTGCCGCGCTGACCGCCATGACACCAGGCACCGCTCAGGCCGCGCAGCCACCAACCGCCCCGACCGCGCAGCCACCAGCCGCCCCGACCGGGCAGCCACCAAGCGACCCGACCGCGAAACCACCGTCGGCTCCGGCGGCGCAGCCACGGTCCCTCAAGGCGGCGAAGCCACCGTCGGCTTCGGCTCTTGACGCTCTTAACGCTCTTGACGAAGCCCAACTGGCCTCCGCCGAACAGAAGCGCGCCGTAGCCGTCATGTTCGGTCGCGGCCGCGACGTCCCTCTGCGTCAACTCGCCGACTTCGACTTCGTCGTGGCGATCTGGAAGCACGTCAAGGACAACCCCGACCAGGTCGAAGTGCGGCTCGCGGCCGAGGCCGCGTTCGGCGCTGAGCCGAGCTCGATCGAGCAGGCCTGTTACCAGTTCATCACCACCGGGGTGTTCGACGCCTTCGATCGGGACGTGGCGCGGGAAAAGCGTGAGGCGGACACGAAGCAGGCGAGTGACCTGGCTCGTACCGCGGCGGCGGCCAGCATCAACGTGGTGGCCGACGCGGCGCTGCTCAACGGCACGGACGAGGCGTTCACCCGGCTGATCTTGCTGCGCGTCGGGGCGGACGCGAAGTGGCCGAAGGTGACGGCTGCCGCTCGCGCCGCGCACGACGGCAGCGACCAGGACCGGCAACAGTTCATCGCGACCGGCATGGCTGAAGCGGCCAAGCAGGACATCGAGGACCGGATCGCGGCCGACGCGGCGAAGACCGAAGCGGAGAAGGAGGCCGCACGATCGCGGGCGGCGAAGGAGCTGGCCGCCAACCGGATCGGCCTGACCGTCACCGAGGAGTTGCTCACTCTTCCGGATCGTGACTTCGTCATCCAGATCTGGGAGAACGCCCCGGAGGGTTCCGAGGTGCAGGCCGCCGCCATCGCCGCATTCCGCAGCCTGGACCCGGCGGTGTGGAAGGCGTTCATCGACACCCGCATTCACCAGGCCAAGGATCGGGATATCCAGATCGCCCTGGACAAGCAGGAGGCCGAGGACCGGCGTCTGGTCCAGGGCATCCTCACCCGCGCCGAACAAGCCGGCCAGGATGCCCTCGCCGCGGCGGCTCGCGCCGCGCTGGCCGGCGACGCCACCGCCGTTGCCGACTTCTTGCGGGTCGGGCAATTCCAGATCGGCCAGGACATTGAGCAGCTTGCGCTGACCACCAACCGGGTCGGCGTGATCACCGCCGACGCCACCGCATACGTCAACGAGGGCGACCTGGACGTCCCCTTCGTCAAGAACAGCCCCGACATCAAGCAGATCACCGTGTCCGGCAACCGGATCGCCGTACTGACCACTGCCGGCGTGGCGCTGGTCAAGGAAGGCGGCCTGCACGCCGACTGGGTCACCGAGGCGTCAAACGTCAAGCAAATCGCCCTGGACGGCAACCGGATCGGCGTCCTGCTCACCAACGGCGAGGCAATGGTCAAGGAAGGCTCGCTGCAAGCCGACTGGGTAGGGCAATCCCCCATGGTGAAGCGGCTCGCCTTGTCCGGCAACCGGATCGGCGTCGTGCTCACCGACGGCAACGCATGGGTCAAGGAAGGCACGCCCAACTCCAGCGACTGGGTCCAGGCCTCCGCGGAGGCCACTCAGATGGCTCTGTCCGGCAACCGGATTGGCGTCCTGACCTCCGATGGCAACACGTTCGTCAAGGAAGGCGCGTTGGACGCAGACTGGGTCGGGCAGTCGGTCATGGTCAAGCAGCTCGCCTTGTCCGGCAACCGGATCGGCGTCATGCTCACCGATGGCGATGTGTGGGTCAAGGAAGGCGCTCCCAACTCCTGGGACTGGGTCAACGAGGCCAAGGACGTCACTCAAATGGCTCTCTCGGGCAACCGGATCGGCGTCCTGCGCGCCGACAGCAGCGCGTTTGTCAAGGACGGCGATCTATTCGCAGCCTGGCGCCAGGTGCACATCAGCTCGGACGCCGGGGCCGAGACGTCAACCGGATCAGAGCAACCTGCTCCCTCGGCGCCGACCGCAACGCAAAGTCCTTCACCGACCGCGACGTTACAGCGGTAAGCCGGAAGGCTCAGTAAGCCCGTGAGACGGCGCAGCCCGGGGTGATTCACCCCGGGCTGCGTCACGGAATCAGCATCTGCCGCTCGGCAGCACCGTCACGTTCTGGCATCGGGCCCGAAGCAGAGTGAGAGCCCGCTCGGAGACGATCAAACCCGGCTCAGCTCTGGCCCAGGTCCCGTCCCGCAATGACCGCGATCGGAATGCCGCGGTGCATGGTCTCGTTGGTTGCCGAGCTGTCGAATCAGGCGGTGACTTTGCTGGATCGGGTGCGGGACGAGGAGGTTCAGTTCCCGGGCTGCGGAAGTTCCTGGAGTTGGGGTATGGCACCGAACCTGCCCTGCAGGTATGCGCGCTCTAGGTTCAGGGATCTCCGGACCCGGTCTCCGCCAAAGTCTGCCAGCGCGGTTAATCTCGTGGCGCCGTCGTGACCCTTCTCCGTGAACCAGACCTCGTCACGGTTCAGTTCGCCAAGCAGAGTAGCGTCGTGTGTCGTGAAGATGAGTTGAGCGTTCTTCCTGTTCACGTCCGGATTTCGGAAAAGATCGAGGAGCCGAGCCGAAAGTATGGGATGGAGATTGCCGTCCATTCCATCGAGAAGCAGCGGAAGGCCGTTTCTCTGAGCTGCGAGCACGGGCCCGGTGAGATGGAACCACAGCTGTGTTCCGTCTGATTCCTCGCCTAGTTCAAAGCGAACACGCTCGTCACCTGATCGGTGGACTAGGTGAACCTCCAGTCGCCCTCGATCGGCAACGTCACCTTCCTTCAGCTCAACTACCTCGACGTCGTCAATTCCCAGATCGGCGAATCGTAGGAGTGCTAGAGCAGCTTGGACTTCACTCTTCATCTCGTCTGCAACGGTGTTAATCGAAGCCTGGTCATCGTTTTCGGATCGATAGCCATCCAGGAACAGTCGAATGGTTGAAACACTGGATGTGCTGGGGTACTGCGTTTGCTGAGCGCTACTTGCTTTCCGGGCCGCCGATCGGAGTGTGAAGGGCGCGTGGATGTTGGAGAGATACTCGGCGGGTTCTTTGAGTCCCGGTAGGTCTAATTGCCGAGCTAGGGATAAGATGAGAGTGCTGGGTCTGATCAGTTCCCGCAATGAGTGCGTACCAGCCAGTCCCCGGCGAAAATGCAGCTTTTTTCCGTCGCGAACAAAGAGTTGCCTGGGTCGCCGCTCGGGATAGCTCAAGAGCTCCTCGAAGAGGATGGATTCCTCGTTGAGTTGAAGCAAATAGACATGCCGGACGCCGTCAATAATGAAGTCGATCTCGTAAGTCGACGGCTGGTCCTCATAGCCGGCGAACCGGAAGGGTTCGCGTGGGATGAAACCCTCCCAGGTGCGCAGAGAATTTCTCACCGCAGCTGAAACCCAGGAGAGTGCGTCAAGGACATTGGATTTACCCGACGCGTTGGGACCATAGATTGCCGCAAGCGTGAGGAGTCCTTCCGGCAGGCGTTCGAAACGACGGACGGCAGTGCGATCGACATCGACGGCAACGAACGACAGTGTGATCGGTTCCTTGATCGACCTGTGGTTGCCAGCGGTAAATCTGATCAGCATGATCCCTTAGGACCGCCCTCATGCACTTTGCGGAGTGTTGACGTCAAAACTCTACGTCATCGAGCATCTGATTGCACTGGCCTGCGGGCGGTGCCTCCAGAGCAAAGTCACCCTGACGTGGCCACGGTCCAGCGCCGAGGACCGGGCTGCACCAGCGCAGCGTGCTACCTGGCGAGGTGGCGAGAATCATTGTGGACGGCGAGTTTCCAGCCCTCGGGAGATTGGTGGCGCCACTGGCTGAGGGTGCCGTGGTCGATGATGAACTGCGAGACGGCCGACTGCGGATCGGGGGCGCCAGAGAGCAGGGCCCCGATCAAACCGCTCGTCTTGCCATGCCCGACCAGAAGGATCCGCCGCCCGGCGTGCTGAGCCAGCACGCCGGTCAGCGCCGCGAGCACTCGCTCGGCGTAGGCGTTCCACGACTCGGCCCCCGCCGCGATCGGCCGATCCGGATCGTGCGCCGGCGGTCCACCGAATCGGCCGGTGACCTGCTCCCATGGCTGGCCGTCAGCAGCACCGAACTCCTGCCCGGCGAGCGCGTCAATCACCGTGACCGGCCTTCCCAGCCGTGCGCCAATGATCTGGGCTGACTCCAGCACCCGCCGTCGTGGGGTGCTCAGCAGGACGTCGAACGCTTCCTCGGCGTCCATCGCCGCGAGCCGCTCGGCGAGCCGGTCGGACTCCCATCGGCCCCGCTCGCTCAGACCCCGGCAACCCCGTTGGCCACCAATCGTTCCAGCAGCGTTGCACTCGCCCTGCCCGTGCCGGACCACCACCACCTCACCAGCCGCGACCGACCTCGGTATGGCGATCGGTTGCCCAGGCTTGGTGGTCGGATGGATCGCCGTCATCGGTCGCACCCCACTGTGATCCACAGATATCCAGTCGGTTGCTGGCCGGCTGAATTCCAAGGCTGGGTTCTCAGCCTCGCAGGATATGGTGCCGGACGATTCCGGATCTTGCCTTAAGAGTCAGTGCGCCGTTACTCGACGACCATCGACCATCGCGGTTGCCCGGCCCTCGCCGCTTCGAGTTCAGGACAAAGTCGGTTCGGGGGTCGGGCAGCGGACCACCGGGGAGGATTCATCGTCCTGGAGGCGCATTTTACGCCCGTCTGGCTCTGTGAATCCTCCCCGGCGGAACAGGTTCGCTTCAAGCCGGAGGGCCGAGTTTGGCGATGACTGCGGAGAGCTCATTGGCGTCGAGTTCGTAGACGGTCTCACCGACGTGCGGGTCCCGGGCGTGCAGGACATGCAGCAGCGGGGAGTGCGGGCCGCCGAGATCGACGACCGTGGCCGAGGCGCCCTTCGCCGCGCGCTCGGTTCCCGGTTCTGCGGTCAGGTCGATCCGGCTGACCACGCCGGGCGTGACCCACACCGGTGTGCTTTCCAGGTGTCCGAAGATCTGCAGGTGGAAGTGTCCGCACAGGATGAGCTGAACGTCTGTGCCGCGGATCGCCGCCGCGAGGTCGGAGGGGTTCTGCAAGCCCAGCGCACGCTGCACCGCAACGTCGAGGGCCAGCGGCGGATGATGAAAGGCAAGGACGGTTCCGTGCTCTGCCGGCTCGGCCAAAGCCTCGTGTAACCAGTCGAGCTGCGCCGAGCTGATCAGGCCGTAACCCTTTCCTGGGACCAAGGAATCGAGGGAGATGATTCGGTATCCGGCGACCTGGCTGATTGCCGCGCGCTCGCCGTCGGGAGAGCTGAACCCGTTCGCCGTGGCGTTGGCACCGGTTGCGTCGAGATGCCCGTTGCCCAGCACCTCGGTGAAAGCCTGACGGTCGTCATGATTTCCGGTACTGAAGATCACCGGAACCTGCCGCTCGCGGGCGAAGTCGCCGATCAGCTGACGGGCGGCGGCGTACGCCTCGATCGACCCGTCGTCCGCGATATCACCACTGACCACGACGACGTCAATGTTCTGCAGCTGGCGGCAATCGAACAGTATGCGCTGTAACGACTCACGAGTGTTGACGCGCGGACTGTTGGGCAGATCGACGCGGTTGAGGTGAGTGTCCGAAAGATGCAGGATTCGCATAACCGGTCATGTTATCTGGAGGTCTTGCCCGCGCATCAATCCAACGGATTTCGTCAGCCTCGCGAGAAGGCGAAAGCCATGATGGCTACAACTCAACGTCCGGACCGCCGTCCGGGCCCGGGTTGGTCCAGATCCGTGCTTCCGTACTTGGTTTCGCCATCTCATAGCCCCCGTCAATGCTGCCGGCGCTGAGGATCTCGCGCAGCCGGGTGTCAAATTCGTCGAGTCGCTCGCCGAACAGGTGCGGCGCCGAATTCGACCTGGAGTAGATGTCGGCTACTAGTGTCTCC
>JANNPJ010000411.1:0-26242 GCA_031400005.1 Kineosporiaceae bacterium
CGTCGAAGTCGGGACGGCCGAGCAACCGGCCGAGCGCGGCGACGTGGGTCATCCGGCAGGTGATCCACAGTTCCAGATCACGATCGATCAGGTTGCCGTCGTCGTCCAGCCAGCCGAACCCGCCCGGAGCGAGCGCACCCATGGCGAAGTCGAGAAATCTGTCGGCCTCATTGGCCAGGACCGCCGAAGGCACGCCAAGGCCATCAGATCGCTGCATTCGGGTCATCACCCGAGGGTAGGTGAGACGGCTGGACGTCGCTTGGGTGAAGCTGCGAAGCTGCGAAGCTGAACATGATCAGTCGCTACGACGCCTTCGGCCACGGTGCTCGGCAGAGCCCGGCCCCGAGCGTCGATGCCGCGGTCGGACCGGCTGGCCCGTAGAGTGACTGTGTGGCGCCTCGTATCAGTGTGATTGTTGCGGTTTTCAACCCCGGCCCGCACTTCGATGATCTGATCAGTTCATTCCTGCGGCAAACCTTGCCACCTGATCAGTTTGAGGTCTTGCTCTGCGACGACGGATCGGACGAGGCCACCCAGGTTCGGCTCGATGCGGTGGCGGCAGCTCATCCGCACCTGAAGGTGCTGAAGTTGGAGCACTCGGGGTGGCCGGGAACGCCGCGGAACGTCGGGATCGACACCGCGGCCGGGAAGTACGTGTTCTTCTGTGACCACGACGACACCTTCGGCGACGAGGCCCTACAGCGGTTGGCCGACTACGCCGATGAGAACAATTCGGACGTCGTTGTCGGCCGGTTGACCGGAGTCGGTCGGACGCTGCCGCGCGGGATGTTCCGTCGGAACATCCCGAACGCGGTGCTCGGCCAGGACCCGCTGCTGGAGATCCTGACCCCGCACAAACTGTTCCGGACGGCCTTCATCCGCGAGCACGGGATCCGCTTTCCGGATGGAAAGGTCCGGCTCGAGGACCACATGTTCGTGATGAAGGCGTACTTCGCCGCGAGCGTCATTTCGATCTTGGCCGATTACCCCTGCTACTACTGGACCAAGCGCACCGACCAGCCGAGCGCCAGCGCGACGCTGATCGTGCCCGACCACTACTACCACTACCTGGGCGTCGTGCTGGACATCGTCGAGGAGAACGTCGGGCCAGGGCCCGAGCGGGATGCCTTGCTCCAGCACTGGTACCGGGGCAAGGTGCTGAAGCGGCTGGCCGGCCGGCATCTGCTGCGGTACTCCGAGGAGTACCGCAGACAGTTGTTGGAGGTCGTCCGTCCGTTCGCCATCAAGCGATTCTCGCCCGACGTCGATCGGTTCCTTGCCTTCCCGATGCGGATGCGTTCGGCGCTGCTGCGTGCGGATCGGGTGGACGGATTGCTGGCGCTGGCCGAGATCGAAGCCGGGCTGAAGTCGTCGGCTCAGGTGACCTCCATCGGCTGGGACGACTCCAACCGGTTGCGCATCGAGATCGAGGCCAAGGTCTTCTTCGAGGACGGTTCCGAACTCCAGTTCGAGCCGACCCCGGCCACCGAGGTCAAGCCGGCGGGATGGCGTTGGGTACCGCCCACGGCGTTTACGCCCGAGGTGATGGCGGATGAGGTGCTGGAGGCCGGCCCGGATGTGGCCGCCAGCCGGGTCGAGGTGTACGTCCGGGCCAGGCATGACGGCTCCGACTACGTCCAGCCGGAAGCGGACGCGGCCGGGCAGAACGAGCCCGGCCGAATGCGGACGACGATCACCATCGATCCGCGCACGGCTCGGCTGGGTCGACCGGTAACGAAGGACTCCGATCTGATCGCCCAGGTCAGCTACGCGGGCTGGAACTTCGGCACGTCGCTGCGGATTGATCCCGATGTCCTTGAGGCCGCGCAACTGTCGGAACACATCATCGGCAATCGGGCCTTCAGCCTCTATACCCGAGGCACCGGCCGACTTACCCTCCGAGCGCGCAAACTGCCGAAGCCGGTAGTGGCCGTGGTGGAGAAGACACAGCCGTTGCTTCGAGCTCGGGTGATCCGCAATGGCCGGCGGATCGCGTCTCGGGTTCGTCGTCGATTGCTGCGCATTATTAGCTAGGCGAATTAGCCTTCACAATCACCTCGGCATTGTCGACGGGGAGTTGTGATCACCACGGGGGTGGCCGGCGAGCGGTCCGGCATGGCAGGAGTTTGGGCAGCGCCAGCGGTGCGGGACGAATCCTCGGGCCGCGCGGACACCCAGACGACGAAGGCGGCGGCGGGACCGGGATTCCGCCCGGATATCGAGGGCCTGCGGGCCGTCGCGATCATTCTGGTGGTGCTTTACCACGCCGGGGTGCGAGTGTTTTCCGGCGGTTTCGTCGGGGTGGATGTCTTTTTCGTGATCTCGGGCTTTCTGATCACATCGCAGTTGGTGCGGGAGGTTGATTCCTCGGGCCGACTAAGGGTCGGGCGGTTCTACGCTCGACGCGCAATGCGGTTGTTGCCGGCGGCAGTAGTAGTTCTGAGCGCGACGCTGGTGGCGGGGTGGTTGTGGTTGCCCTCGACCCGGTTGCGGGGGCTGGTGTGGGACGTTGTGGCGGCCAATGGATATCTGCTGAATTACCGGTTGGCGTTGGCGGGCACGGATTACCGGACGGCGACCGGAGCGCCGTCGCCGGTGCAGCATTTCTGGTCGCTGGGCGTGGAGGAGCAGTTCTACTTGGTGGTGCCGGTACTGGTACTGGTCACCCTGGTGTGGTTGCGCTCGCGGAAAGGTCTGGTGCTGGCACTGGGAATCGCCAGTGCGGGGTCATTGTGGTGGTCGGTCCGGTCGACGCCGGTGTCGCCGGTGTGGGCGTATTTCGGGGCGCCGACGCGGGTGTGGGAGTTGGGTGCGGGAGCACTGCTGGCCTTGGGCGCGGGTCTGCTGGTGCGCCGGCCGGCGGCGGTGGGTCGGGTGCTGCGGTGGTCAGGTTTGGGGATGATTGCGTTCGCAGTAGTAACTTTTGGTGAGGCCACGGTATTTCCCGGTTGGCGGGCCGGGGTGCCGGTGCTGGGGGCGGTGCTGGTGATCGCCGGTGGTTGCGTCAGTGCGGGGGCGGTGGCCACGGCGGGTGAGGCTGGCCGGCGGTGGTCGGGCGGAGTGTTGGGGACGCCGGTGTTGCAGGCCATCGGCGCTCGGTCGTACTCATGGTATTTGTGGCATTGGCCGGTTCTGCTGATTGGGCCGTTCGTGCTGTCTCGAGAGGTCGAAACGGTCGGGCGACTGGTCTTGATGGGGGTGGCATTCGGGTTCGCGGCGCTGACCTTCCAGATGGTGGAGCGGCCGATGCGGGAGGCACCGGGGTTGCGGGCGCGGCCGTTGCTGGCGGGTGCGGTAGGGGTGGGGCTGACGGCGGGGGTGCTGGCGCTGGCGTTGGTGCTGTCAATCCTGCCGCCACGAATCTCGTTGGGCACGGCCAGCGTCGAGGCGGTGGCGCTGTCGGGGACCGGGTCCGCCCAGACCAAGGCGCTGGCCCAGAAGATCAAGGCCGCGGCAAAGGTGGAGGACTTGCCGACCAACCTCACCCCGGCCCTGAGGAAGGCGGCTGCGGATGACCCGTCGATCTACAAGGACGGTTGTCACCTCGGGTTCAGCGAACTGACGACGCCGAAACGATGCGAGTCTTTCGGCGCCGCCAAGGCCCGGACGACGGTTGTTCTGTTTGGGGATTCCCATGCGGCACAGTGGTTTCCGGCCATGAACGCGATCGCCAAGAAACAGCGCTGGCGGCTCGCCGTCTTCACCAAGGGGGCCTGTTCGGCGGCCGAAGTGATGATCTACCTACCGGCGGTGAAGCGGGCCTACCGAGAATGCGTTGCCTGGCGCACGTCCGCGGTGGCTCGGATCCGCAAGCTACATCCCGCCCTCGTCGTGACGTCGTCCAATGCGGATGGCGGTGACCCCCAAGGACTCGACGGCACCCTGGACAGCAAGTGGACGAAGGCGTGGAGCAGGACCGCGGCGAGTCTGACGGTCGGACGCACTCGAGTTGTCTATCTCAACGACACCCCGTGGCCGAAAGGGAATGTTCCCGATTGCCTCGCGGAGCACCCGCGGTCGGTACAAAAGTGCTCCCAGAGCACCAAATTGGCGGTCGGATCGGGACGCCGGTCGATGATGGCGCGGGCGGTGACCAAGGCCGGGGCGACAGTCGTCGACCCGATGCCCTGGTTCTGCTCGCTACGGACCTGCCCGGTCGTCGTCGGCAACATCCTGGTCTACAAGGATGAGAGCCATATCTCGACGGTTTATGCCCGGCTCCTTGCCCCCCTGCTCAGCGAGCGCCTCACACTGAACAAGTGAGGGTCAGCACCGCTCTGGACCGTGATCTAGGCCCTTGCAGCCCTGTTTCACAGTCCAAAACGGTGCTGACCGCGCCGTCATCTCAGTCAGTCGGTGCCAGGTAGTCGAACTCGCCGTTGCGGACGCCAGCCAGAAATGACTGCCATTCCAGGGCGTTGTACACGAGGTGCCCGGCCTGCGGGTTCTTGGAATCCCTGACGGCGATCAAGCCATCGCGCAGCGGCGCTGCCTCGACGCAGCCGTTCTGGCCAGAGAACGATGACTTTCGCCAGGCGAGGTCGGCGAGGTCGTAATCGAACACGTGACGTCCTTTCAGCGGAGCAGTTGCTCGGGGGATAGGAAGTGCCGGCTCAGAATTGGCGTCGAAAGTCGGCCATCTTGCTGCGCAAGGCTTCTTGGGAGGCGTTCGCGTCCAGGGCAGTGTGGCGGAGCGTGGTGAAGACTCGCCGGTGCCGATCTAGTTCATCTGGTGTTTCAAGGAACAATTGACCTGCAAGAGAATCGATATAGACCACATCGGAGACCTGCGCTTGCGGCATACTCAAAATGCTGAAGCCTCCTTGCTGTCCGGGGTGGCCGCCGTGGGCGAGAGGAAGCACAAGGAGTTCGGTGCTCGGCTTTTCGGCTGCTACCAGCAGATGAGCCAACTGCTCACGCATGACGGCGGGTCCACCGACCGGGCGAACGAGAACAGCCTCATCGATGATGGCCGTGTAGCGCAGGTATGAAGGTGTGGACAGCAGTTGCTGGCGTCGGGTCCGGACCTCGATCCGCTTCTCGATGTCGTGATCGTTGAGCGGAGTCCGCCGGCCCGGACTCACGGCGTCTCTGAGGTAAGCACGGCCGTAGGCGGTGGTCTGTAGGAAGCCAGGGACCATCCCGATCTCAAATTGCTCAATGGCCGTGGCGGCTGCCTCAAGGCCGATGAAAGTGGCGTATTCCTCGTCCACCTCGGTGTAGGACTCCCACCAGCCGGGTTCCTTGGCGACCGCGACCAAGGCAACCAGTTCTGCAACCCGAGCCGGGTCGGTAGCTCCGTAGAACGCGCAGAGATCCTTGACGTCACGAGCGCGTGGCAGGCGAACGCCGGTCTCTAAGCGGCTCAGGGTGGCGGCCGACATCTCGAGGGCGGCTGCGGCCTCCTCGAGGGTCTTCCTGGCCTGCTGGCGCATGCGTCGCAGGGTGTTCGCGAGTTCCCGCCGACTCACGGTGGGGCTTGTTGGGCGAGCCACGGTTCTCACCCTCTCACAGCGGAGTGTTACAAGAAGCCGACTCTACGTAAGTGAAAATTTCACTAGAATGGTTTTCAGTCAGCATGTCCATCATATGCCTATTGCGCCAGGCACGTTACCACCGCACCATGGGGTAGAGGGCAAGGACAGGCTGACAAGCCGATCACGATTTCGCAGCACCTCGGCGACCATCGGATCCGCCTGATTCCGACCTCCGGAGGTGATGCGCAGCGTGCGAGATAGCTGTCCGCCGCTCCGTCGCGCAGGCCTCGACAGCATCCGCTCCGTGCAGCGGCTGTGGCGAGGAGGGTCGTTGGCTGAGTGGGATCCGCAAACCAGTACTGGACCGGTGCGGCAACACCGGCCCAGCTGTACTTTCTGGATGGAGCTTGCAATGTACGAGCGTACTCCTGTTCTCCCATCTGAACAGACTGAAGTTTCAGAGCAATTCGCTGAAGTCGTCGCTGGACTCCACCCGGCGCGGCGCTGGATCTCACCGTCCGGCAGGCGCCGTCATGGATGAGGCCACGCTCGTCCTGGCGGTCAGCCTTCTGCTCGCCTTCCTGGTCCGGGCTTTCTGGCGGGTGATCCTGAATCTGCTGATGATCGGGTTCATCTCGCTGTTCTTCGCCGCGATCTTCTTCATCGTCCTGGGCGTCGGGCAACTCCAGAACTCCATCTGACGCGGTCGGTCGTTCCCAGTTTGAGGAGGTGAATCCCGCGATCATGCACGGTTGCTCGGAGCCAGGTCTGCAGCCGATCGGCGCGCTCCTGGATTTCGGATAGACCGCGACATGCGGCGAGTTGTACTGGATGTGGACAGATGGGCATGAGAAAATCTTGCTCTTGTCTGCGTACGGCTGGGGTGGCGGGAGGATGCATTGCGATCTCTCCGCGGTCGGTTTCCTCGGGTCGCCGCCCGTCGGGTGTGGGCCCTGGACGGCACACCGGCGTGGGAGTTTCGATTCACCCAGCGCCCGGTCCAGATCCCGGACGCCGTTGATGCGCCGGCAGCGGCCCCGGGCGGCCGTGGGCGTGACCGGGTTCGGTTCGTCACCAGCCGCGGCGTCGATATCGGCGGCAACACCTTACGGATCGATCAGTTCCATCACCGGATCCGCACGTCCGTCGGGCGGGCCGGAGATCCTGCAGATCGGCCCGAGAACGCGGGCGTCGAAACCACCCCGGTACAGCGGGCGGCCCAGCCGGAGGTCGAAGCCGCCCTGGTCGAACTCGCGGCCCATCCGGAAGCCGAGTCGGCACAGCGGCGGGTGGTCGACCAGATGGAGCGTGCCCACGGCTGGTTCCGGAGCGTGCCGGTCCTCGATGTCTCCGCGGCCTGGATCACCGGCGAAGGGCTCGGGCACTCGCTGGATGGCGTCTTCGTCTGGCAGGCCGAAGGGGCGCGCACCGTCACCTACCTCGTCTCGCCCGATCCGGGCACCCGCGACCTGCTCGTGTCTGACCCAGATCTCGTCCAGGCCCTGGTCCGGGCGGCGTGCCCGCACCCGGACGACGTCCTTGGCGAACTGGAGAGCAGCCTGCGGGAGGCCATCACCAGGCTCGGGGTCGCCAATCCGGCGAAGGTCCGGGCCGCCGGGGCAACGCAGGCAACCGAGTTGGTGCTGAGAGTGGAGCCAAATCCGGCTGACCGGTCCGACCCGACGGACCCGTCGGTGGATCGGGGGAAGAGCGAGTCCGAACGTGCGCTTTCCAAGGAACTCGGCGAATTGGCCCGTAAGGTCGGGGCCGCCTCGATCCGCAAGCCACCGGTCGGTCGCGCCGAACGTGCCTTGGAAGCCGGCTGACCCGCGGATCATGAACGGCAAGGCTACCCGGGCGGGCCAGTCACGGATGCCGCAGTGGGGGTCATTTCCTCCGCCGTGACCGCCTGGCCGGTCGCCAGCATCGTTTGATTCCGTCCGGCCGCCTTGGCGGCGTACTGTGCCCGGTCGGCTTCACGCAGCAACCCAACCGAACTCCCGGCGTGCTCCAGCAACCCGGCCACGCCGAGGCTCGCGGTGATCTCCCGGTCGACTCCGGTCACCCGAAGCGCCGAGACAGCGGCTCTGATCTTCTCCGCCACCAGGAGCGCGCCCTGGGTCCCGGTGTCCGGGAGCAGCACCAGGAACTCCTCGCCGCCGAACCTGCCACCGAAGTCGCTTTCCCGCAGGCAGGAGCGGATCGCCGCGCCGACCGCCGCCAGGACGTCGTCCCCCAGGGCGTGCCCGAATCGATCGTTGATCTGCTTGAAGTGATCGAGGTCCAGCATGATCGCGGAGAACGGTGCGATCGAGCGGTTGGCCTGCGCCACCATTCGTTTCAGGGTGTCCTCGGTGGCTCGCTTGTTCGGTAGCCCGGTCAGCGGGTCGTTGTTGGCCCGGAACTCCGCGAGGGCAAGGTTGCGTAGGTTGGCCAGCATCGGTGCGGCCTGGGCGACGGTATTGCGGATCTTGGCTCGGGCGCTCGCGTCGATTGGCTGCTCGTGCGTGACCAGTACCGAGCCGATCACCTCGCCGGAGACCGTCAGCGGTTCACAGGTGGACAGCTGAGGTCGATCGCCACAAAGCTGGCATTTCAGCAGAGAGTCGGCGTCGCTGCTTTCTCGGTGCCCGCGGCCCAGCCGCAGCGCCAGGCAGGCGCTGGGGTCGACGCTGATCAGTCGCTCGGCGAGTGCGCTGGTGAGCGACACCTGGGTGGCAGCCTCCAGTCGGTTGGCGCTGTTGTTCCGCTTGAGCACCAGCACCTCGCTGGCCTCGATCGAGCGGGCCAAATGCCGCTGGATCAGCTCGTGCGCCTCTTCCTCGCCATTGGTCACCTGCAGGGTCTCGACGAACTCCGTCTGCCAACGCTGCTCCAACGACGCGGTGGTCCGTTGATCGACCATGTCGTTCAAGGCGGAGCCGAGCACAGTCAGCTCGTCATGGCTACGCGGTACCAGGGGAACGGTCGGCCGGTCGGCGGCGACGTCGGTCGCGAAGCTGGAGTACTGCCGGATCCGCGGGAGCAGGTTCCTGCTCAGGCTCAAGGTCACGACCAGCCCCAGCAGCAGGGCACCAACCACGCTGCCGGCAAGCAGCTTCTGGGTGGCCTGATAGGTGGTGTCGAAGGCGCGCTTGTTGACCAGTGCCTGCCGGTTCTCCTCGGCGTTCAGGGCCTTGGCGAGGTCGACGACCTCCCCCAGCCTGGTGTCGGTCAGGTCGGCGAGGTCGGACTTGGCATCCGCCGATGCGCCGACTTCGTGCACCTTCTCGTAGGTCGTGTGCAGCAGCAGATACTTCCGCAACGCGGCTTGAATCTGCATGATGGCGGCATTTGTCCCCGGGTCATTGAGTGAATCCGTCTGTAGTTCGGAAACCGCGGCGTAGACGGCGGGCATCAGGTTGACGTTCAGCTCGTTGGTGAGCTCGTCGGCAGTCTTCGAATCGGTGGAGGCGAGCTGGTAGAGCGCCGTCTTGTGCACGGTCAGAGTGGCGGCTACCAAGTCGGCGCTGTGCTGAGCGGTCGCCATGTTTTTGGTGAACAGCGTGTCGGATTGGCGGGCCATCGTGGACAGTCCGCTGATCGCGACCGCGGAGACCACCAGCACGGCCAACACCAGAACCCCGACAGCGGTGACGAACTTGCCACGCACCCCCAACCGGGGCCGTGCGCCTTTCTGGCGTCCTGTAAACGTTGGCACGTCATGTGCTCGGGCGCTTGTGCGCGGACCTTGAGGATTTCTCGCTTCGGATGCAAGATCATGAAGGCGTATCGGCATATAGCCGACAATCTTCATGCCCCCGGTATCCGGCCGGGCACCGATCAGGCACCAGCGCGCGAACCGGCCGTGCCTCAGCCGGCCGCGACATACGCGGCGCCCTGCTTGTACAGGGGGTCTGGCACCGGTCCATGGTCGCCACCGCCTAGACTGAAGCCAGCGAGACGGCCCGGACGCCGATCCTCATCCTGGTGGCCGCCGTCTGAACCACACGTCGCGTTCGCAGCCGCCCTGGCGCGCGCGCGCCGTCGCAGCATGGAAATGAGACCCGCTGTCGACGACCCCCTTCCGCATGGTTGGTCTCGCTGCCGCTGAGGCGGTGTCTGACCGACGTTTCAAGGAGCATGAATGAGTCATCCGCACCCCGAACTCGGCCCGCCGCCCGCACTCCCCAGAAACGGCCTCCGGGTGGTGGGCTTGGGCGGACTGGGTGAGATCGGTCGCAACATGACCGTCTTCCAGCACGCCGGCAAGCTGCTGATCGTCGACTGCGGGGTGCTGTTCCCCGAGGAGACGCAGCCCGGCATCGACGTGATCCTGCCCGACTTCACCTGGATCCGGGACCGGATTCAGGACGTCGTGGGCATCGTCCTCACGCACGGTCACGAGGACCACATCGGCGGCGTCCCGTATCTGCTCCGCGAACGAGTCGACATTCCGATCTTCGGATCCAGGCTCACGCTGGCGTTCCTGGACGCCAAGCTCAAGGAGCACCGGATTACGCCGAAGGCGAACCCGGTGACCGAGGGCGACAAGCGTAACCTCGGCCCGTTCGATTGTGAGTTCATCGCCGTCAACCACTCGATCCCGGACAGCCTGGCGGTGGCCATCCGCACCCGGGCGGGCTTGGTGCTGCACACCGGTGACTTCAAGATGGATCAGTTCCCGTTGGACAAGCGGATCACCGACCTGCGGGCATTTGCCCGGCTCGGTGAGGAAGGTGTCGACCTGTTCATGGCCGACTCCACCAACGCCGAGGTCCCCGGATTCACCACCTCCGAGAAGGAGCTGACCCCGGCCATCGAGACCGTGTTCCGGACCGCGCCGCGCCGGGTCATCGTCTCCAGCTTCGCCAGCCACGTGCACCGGATCCAGCAGGTGCTGAACGCTGCGCACCAGCACGGGCGCAAGGTCTCCTTCGTCGGCCGGTCGATGGTCCGGAACATGAAGATCGCCGGAGACCTGGGATATCTGAAGATCCCGCAGGGTCTGGTCGTGGATCTGAAGCAGTTGGAGAAGCTGCCGGACCAGAAGGTTGCTCTGGTGTGTACCGGGTCACAGGGCGAGCCGATGGCGGCGCTGTCCCGGATGGCCAACCGCGACCACGTGATCCGGATCGGTGAGGGTGACACCGTGCTGCTCGCCAGTTCGCTGATCCCGGGTAACGAGAACGCGATCTACCGGGTGATCAACGGTCTGACCCGCTGGGGTGCCAACGTTGTCCACAAGGGCAATGCCAAGGTGCACGTCTCTGGTCACGCAAGTGCCGGTGAGCTGACGTACTGCTACAACATCATCCGGCCGCGCAACGTGATGCCCGTGCACGGTGAATGGCGACACCTGAAGGCGAACGCCGACCTGGCGATCGCCACCGGGGTGAACCCGGCGAATGTCGTGGTCGCCGAGGACGGCGTGGTCGTCGACCTGGTCGACGGCAAGGCCAAGATCACCGGCAAGGTTCCGGCCGGGCTGGTCTACGTCGACGGGATGACCGTCGGCGGGGCCACCGAGGCATCCCTGAAGGATCGGCGCACCTTGGCCGAGGAAGGCATGATCACGGTCGTCGCGATTGTGGACGCCGACACCGGCAAGCTAGCCGAGCCGCCGGACTTCATCGCCCGCGGCTTCGTGCACGATGACGCAACCTTCAAGCTGGTCATTCCGGCCATCGAGAAGGCTCTGGCCAACGCCGCACAGGAGGGGATCGGTAGCTCCCATCAGCTGGAGCAGATCATCACCCGAACGGTCAGCACCTGGGCGTTCAAGACGTATCGCCGCAACCCGATGATCATTCCGATCGTCGTCGACGCCTGAGACAACTCAGCTCCCGGACGCCGGGCGGTACGACTTCGGTCGCGCCGCCCGGCGTTGTTTTGCCGTCCAGCCGAGCACATCTGTGGCGCCTGTGACGTCCCGTTTCGGGCGTTGGCTGAGAAGTACCGTGAAATCCGTTCATGACCATTTGATCCGTTGACGCCCTTGGTCCGTACAGATGGACGGACACCGATGACGGGCAGTCGGCTGTGAAAACTGCAGCCACGCGAACGGAAGGAGCGGTTGTTGAGGCGACGAAGTAACGCGACCTGGGCTACGGCCGGCATCGCAGCAGCAGGAGTAGCAATCACCGTGGGTGCCACGGTGCTCGCCGGAACGAGCTCGACGGTCAACGCCGGCAGCTCGGGCGGCGGTGAAAAGGTCCAGATGGCTTCGATGCAGCGGGATCTTTCGCTGACCGCCGAGCAGACCGCCCTTCGGCTGAAGAAGGAGACCTGGGCCAGCGGCACGGAGAGCGAGCTGCGTGAGACGCTCGGAACGCAGTTCGGTGGCGCGTGGATGTCAGAGGGCACCATGATGGTCGGCGTAACCACCCGCGCCGCAGCGGATGTCGTTCGCCAGGCAGGTGCCACGCCGAAACTGGTTGACCAGGGCGAGTCGGAACTGACCGAGCTCAAGAAGTCTCTCGACGCCACGAAGGCCGCCGAGTCCACGGTGACCGGCTGGTATGTCGACCCGAAGACGAATAGCGTCGTCGTCGTCGCCCAGCCCGGTGGCAAGAAGGCCGCCCGGAAGCTGATCGAGGCCAGTGACGTGCCGTCGGACTCCGTTCGCGTGGTCACTGCCGCCGGAGCGCCGAAGCCGCTGGCCGACGTCCGTGGTGCCGACCCGTACATCGTTAACAACGAATCCCGTTGTTCTATTGGCTTCTCGGTCGTCGGCGGCTTCGTCACCGCAGGTCACTGTGGCGCGGTGGGTGCCACCACGGCCACCGTGGAGCAGGAGGAGCAGGGCGAGGTCAAGGCCTCCGTCTTCCCCGGCACTGGGGACTTCGGCTTCGTTGAGACGAACGCCAACCAGGTGCTGCTGCCGGTGGTAGCCACGTCGGACGGCATCGTTGAGGTCGCCGGTTCCGAGGAGGCACCGATCGGTGCCGCCATCTGCCGCAGCGGCTCCACCACCGGAACTCGTTGCGGTGTCGTCCAGGCGAAGAACGCCACGGTCAACTACCCCGAGGGCGCAGTCAGTGGGCTGACCCAGACTGATGTCTGCGCCGAGAGCGGTGACTCCGGCGGCCCATGGCTGTCGGGTAACCAGGCGCAGGGCGTTACGTCCGGTGGATCTGGTGACTGCACGGTCGGCGGGACGACGTTCTTCCAGCCGCTGACGGAGATCCTCGCCGTCAACGGTCTGGAGCTGCTCACCACCGAGAACGCGGCACCTCCGGCCGCGACCGACCCGGCCGCGACCGACCCGGCTGCGACCGACCCGGCTGCCACTGACCCGGCTGCGACCGACCCGGCTGCGACCGACCCGGCTGCCACTGACCCGGCTGCGACCGACCCGGCTGCGACCGAGCCGCCCGCCGCGACCGAGCCGCCCGCAGCCGCCCCGCCGGCTGAGGAATGCGCGAACGTCGACGCCACCGTCAAGAGTGCGCTGCGAGGTAGCGGCTCTCGTCAGGTAGCCCCCTCCGAGGGCTTCGAGATCGCGGGTGGAAAGGTTGAGGCCTGCCTCACTGGGCCTGATGACGCCGACTTCGACCTGGCGCTGCAGAAGTTCGTCGGTGACAGCTGGCGGACCGTGGCCAAGGCCCAGGGTGACACCGCCCTGGAGGTCTTGACCTTCGAGGCTCCGGAAGGCCGTTACCGGGTTGCCGTTTCGTCCATCCAGGGTTCCGGCAGCTACGAGCTCGCCATCGACGTCCCCTGATCGTCGTCCCCTGATCTGCACGGTGGTGGGGTGCGGGCCTCCCACCTCGCCACCGTGCGTAATCAATTGAAAAGCACCGCTGTGACAGGTTTGTCGCGACTGCGGGATCCGACACGGGCATCGACGTATGCCGTTGGCGGGTCCCGCAGTGCCATTCTGATCCGATGCGGACACGGGCGATCGGCCGGGCAGTGATCGGTGGACTCAGCGCAGTCCTGGTGCTCGGCACTGCGGTTGTCGGACTCGCCGCACCAGCCTCGGCGGCGGCCTGCAACCCAGAGAATCTGAACACCCGAGCGGATATCGACGGTGATGGAGCGGCCGACGTTGCTGTCGGAATGCCTTGGTATGCGGATGGTTCCGGCGCTGTGGACATCCGCGGCACCGGATCGCCCTCGGTACTGCTGCGGGCCGGCGCGCTTGGTGCCGGTACCGGCGAGGGTGACGGGTTCGGCGCCGAGATCGCGATCGGAGACCTTGATCAAGACGGCTGTGCCGATCTGGCGATCGGTGCTCCCGCCGAGGGCCAGTCCGATGCCTCCGATGGAGCGGGAAACAACGAGGGACAGGTGCACCTGGTTTTCGGTCGTGCCGGTGGCGTCGATACCAGCACATCAATCGTATTGCCGCACAACTCAGCCAATCTCGACCACTTCGGCAGCGCGCTGGCGCTGGTGGCCCGGTACGACGAAGCGCTTGGTCGATCGGTGCACGACCTCTACGTGGGTGCCCCTGATGCCACAGTGAACGGGCACCCCGGCGCCGGCGAGGTGTTCCGCTACACGATCGTTCCGGATCCGGCCGGGAGGGTGGTGGCCACCCTGCGTGAGGTGCGAAGCCAGGACTCGACCGGGGTGCCGGGATCCGCCGAGAACGGAGACGGCTTTGGTGCCGTTCTCGCCCCGACGGACCGGAATGGCGTACTGGTTGGTGCTCCCGATGAGAACGTCGGGGCAGTGCGAGACGCCGGCTCGGTGTGGTTCCTCCGGGTGAACTCGGCGGGTGCACCGATCGCTTCGCAGAGTTGGTCGCAAAACAGCGCAGGGGTACCCGGCCGCGCGGAAACCGATGATCACTTCGGTGCCTCGCTCGCTTCCCGCGGGGGGTGGGCGGTGGTTGGTGTCCCCGACGAGAACTCCGGTTCGCGCGCCGATACCGGGATGATCCAGACCTTCAAGGAGGCGATGGGGGCCGACACGTTCGTCGTCGGCAGGGGCATCACTCAGGACACTGCCGGGATCCCTGGCTCGGTCGAGACCGGGGACCGGTTCGGCGCCGCGGTCAAGGTCGGGGTGGCACTGCTCTGCTGGGAGAGTGAGGACATCGCCGTGGGTGCGCCCGGAGAGGACCTTGGCATCCGGAAAAACGCTGGCTCGATTACCCTTCTCGCCGCGAGTAAGCAGGAGAAGTGCGCGGCCAAGTCGCTGCGCCAGGGATCTGGTCTGGCCGGTGCAGCCGAGACCGGGGACGAGGTCGGGGCGGTGCTGGGCCTGACCCGGGGGCGGACCGACCTGGAGGAGGACTATGCCGACCGGCTCCTGATCGGCGTCCCGAAGGAAGATCTTGGGGCCGCCACGAACGCGGGGATGGTGCAACCGGCCAAGGGCGGAATCCAGTCGAACGGGGTCGTCTACAGCTCCCTGAAGTTCTCTAAGGGTTACCTGCTCAGCGATCACTACGGGATGGAACTGACCGCCCCATCGAACTGACAACCGCCCGAGACGTGTCTTTACCCCGGGGGTCGTACTGAAAGGGTTTCAGCGCGACCGGCTGCCGTGCCCCCGGTGTTCCCGCCCTGGCCAGTCCCGCATTTCCCGGTCGCGCCGGTCTGCTGCTGCTTGCGCTCGGACGCGCGAAGATTGACGGTCCAGTGGTGCCTGTGGGCAGGCTGCTCAAGGTCGAAGTGTGCCGGATCGGGATGGAAGGCCGTCATGAATCAACTCGCCCGCCAGCGTTGTCGTGATCTCGCGGTTCTCGGTGTTACCGGAGTGCTTGCCTTTGGCGGGTTGTCGCTCCTCTCGGTCGGCAGGGCCGCAGCCGCCACGGGTTGCGCTGTCAGCTACTCGACCAGCAGCTGGTCGGGCGGATTCAACAGCAACATCACGATCAAGAACGTGGGGGACGCCATCAGCGGCTGGACCCTTGCCTTCGCCTTCCCCAGCGCGGGGCAGAAGGTCAGCCAGGGCTGGTCGGCGACGTTCCAGCAGAGTGGCACCGCCGTGACGGCCCGGAACCTCGGCTATAACGGATCACTCGGCACCGGAGCAGCCACCGAGATCGGGTTCAGCGGCACCTGGACTGACAGTAACGCGGTCCCGACGTCCCTCGCCCTCAACGGCGTCACCTGCACCGGCTCCCCGTCGACCCCGACCCCGACCTCCGCTACCACCCCGACCTCCGCCACAACCCCGACTGCCAGCCCAACAGCAACCCCGACGTCGGTCACCGGCTCTCCGGTGGAGATCAACGGTCAGTTGCGCGTCTGCGGGGTCAATCTGTGCAACCAGTTCGACCGGGCGATCCAGTTGCGCGGGATGAGCACGCACGGCTTGCAATGGTTCGCCAAGTGCTACAACGATGCCTCGCTTGATGTCCTGGCCCAGGACTGGAAGGCTGACCTGCTGCGGACCGCGATGTACGTGCAGGAAGACGGCTATGAGACAAACCCGGCTGGCTTCACCGCGCAGGTGAACGGTCTGGTCGACAAGGCCGAGGCGCGCGGAATGTACGCACTGATCGACTTTCACACGTTGACCCCGGGCGACCCGAACGTCAATCTGGCCCGCGCGAAGACGTTCTTCGGCTCGGTTGCTGCCCGAAACTCGGCCAAGAAGAACGTCATCTACGAGATCACCAACGAGCCAAATGGCGTGAGCTGGGTGTCAATCAAGAGTTACGCCGAGCAGGTGATCCCGGTGATCCGGGCGGCTGACCCGGATGCGGTGATCATCGTCGGCACTCGGGGCTGGTCTTCGCTGGGCGTCTCCGACGGGGCCAACGAGACCGAAGTCGTCGACAATCCGGTCAACGCCACCAACATCATGTACGCCTTCAACTTCTACGCCGCCTCCCACCAAGACAACTACCGGACGACGCTCGCCCAGGCAGCAACGAAGCTCCCGCTGTTCGTCACGGAGTTCGGGACGGTGAGCGCGACCGGCGGCGGCGCGGTCGACGTCGCCAGCAGTACCGCGTGGCTCGATCTGCTGGATCGGCTGAAGATCAGCTACGCCAACTGGACGTACTCGGAGGCTAACGAGAGCAGCGCCACCTTCGTCCCGGGCACCTGCTCCGCGACCACCTACGCAGGCTATGCCGGAACGGGTCCGCTGACCCAGTCGGGGGCCCTGGTGCGAAGCCGGATCAGCACCCCGGACAACTTCCCGACGAGCTGATCAGGTCCCAGCCGGCCCCGATCGCCAGACCGGGGCCGGCTTGACCGAGGTCAGCTGATCGGAGGCCTGACTGGACGAGCCAACGGGGGAGGTCAGGGACCGATCGGGACGACGTGGGTGACGGTTGTCGGGTCCGCGCCGGCGATCCGGATCGTGATGGTGAAGGTCCACTTACCGGCGACCGGTACCTGGACGTCGGCCGCGGCCACACCCGCACCGAACGAGGCGAGTGGGACGGCGAGGTCGCTCGAGCCGGGCAGGGTGGCGGTGGCGGACCATTGCTCCACGTTCTCCGGAGCGCTCTTCGCATCAAGCACGGTGATCGCCACCGTATTGACGCCGACGGTGGCCGGCGTGGCGTCGACCAGCACCGTTCGGCCAGGGGTGCGGACTGTTCCGCTGTAGTTGGTGGCCGAGTCGTGGCCCATGTCCATGGCGGCGATGCCCTGCCCGTTTGTCCCGCCTTGACCACCTGCCTCGGCCGACGCAGGCAGGTCGAGTCGGTTCCACGGGGTGCCCGGAGCGGTGTAAACCAGCGCGCTCATCGCGGCCAGCCCGGAGGCGACCACGGCCATCCGCATCCTGACATCACTAGCTGTCCGTGGCGGAGGGCTTTGCGCCTTCGACCCGGTGCCGGCGTCCTGGCCAGAGGTGCTTCCGGATTCCGAGGTGCTTCCGGATTCGGCGAAGCCCTCCACCCGAGTTCGGGACGCAGCGGTCAGTACGGTTGGGGACAACAACAGCACGCCTAAGCCCTCGACGATCTTCGAGCTCAGTTCCGGCATCCGCTCGCGCAACGGCGCGCGACCAGCTTCGCTGTGCTCACTGCGCCAATCGGCCATGGTCAGGTCCTCGATCCGGCTCATGTCGTGGATACGGATCATAAGCGCGAATCGTTCATCCAGACATCGCAGGCGTCATCGGCCGTCGTTGCTCGGGATTACCCGAGCCGGACGGCAGAAACCGGGGAGGCGAAGAACTTGGCAACCTTGACGGCGTCACCGGTCTGCGGGGCAGTCAACATCATCCCGTCACCGAGGTAGATCGAAACGTGGCTGATCGGAGAATAGAAGAAGACCAGATCGCCGGGAAGCATGTTCGACACGCTGACCCGGGTGCCGTACCCGACCTGCAGCTTTGAGCTGTGCGGCAGCGAGATTCCGGCGGCGCCATAGGCGGCCATCGTGAGTCCACTGCAGTCCCATCGGTTCGGACCTTCGGCCGCCCATTGGTAGGACTCGCCGAGTTGGGCACAGCCGAAGTTGATCGCGGTCTTCGCGGCGGCAGAGGGCGCCTGGACCGCCTTGCCGGCGCAGAACGCCTGGCCCCCGCCACCGCTGGCTGGCGGCCCATCAGCGCTGTTGCTGGCGTTCTGATTTTCCCGCAAGGTCACCCGCTGGCCGGCCGTCAGTGTTGTCAACTGGGCGTCCGCCTGCCGAAGTCGCTGCTTCACGGCGTCCCGGTTCTTCTGCAGCCGGGTGTTCGCCGCTTGTGCCTTGGCCTGCTGCTGCTTGATCTCCGCCTGAGCGGCAAGGAGCTTCTTCTCGCCGTCCTGCAATCGGTTCGTCGCACGGGCCTGGCGCTGGCCAAGCGAGGGCAGGTAGCCCGCCTGCGCGAGGGCGGAGTCCGGGTCGTCACCGAGCATAAGGTCGAGCGCGGACAGTTCGCCTCGCCGGTATGTCTCGGACGCCAGTTGACCGAGCTTGGCCCTCGCTTTTGCCAACTCGGTGCGCTGCCGAGCCAGCTTGGCGTTCGCCGCCTTGAGCCGGACGCTGACCGACTTCAGCTCCTCGCGCGTGTCGTTGTACGCCTCGGACGCCTGCTCAGCCTGTCGGTGCAGGTCATCGATCTTGCGCTGTACTTCCCCGACCGTGGGCCTCGGCGCGGCCGTCGCGGACGACGTGGCCAAGACCGCCGAACCAGCCAGCGTCACCGACATGAGCATTCCGATCACGGTTCGCCGCTGTGACCGGCGTGAACTGCCAGTCTGTGAGGTCGAACCTACGTTCAACAGATCGTCGGAGAGCAAGCGCGTACAACCCCGTCCTGATCGCCGCAAATGCGGGGATGGCCGTCCTCGTGACGCGGTCCGTTTCGCTTCCGAAATGATCGGAAACGGCGGCCACAAGTGACAGTTCTAAACTTTGAGCAACCTATCCCGCTGGCCAGAAAACGCCAAGCAGCATGAATGCCGCTTGACTATTACTCTCTGTGATCGTTGCAGGTAGAAGTGCGGAAGCGTGAAGATCTTCTTGTCTATCTTAAATAATTATATGTCTCTGTTACGACGCCCTTTGCAGGAGTGCCCGATTATGGGCTGTTCGTCTCACATGATCAGCTCTTCCCGCTGCTGCGGATCACGCAAATGATAAGTTCGATGGAGAAGAGCCGATGTGATTGCATTTCTGCCGGTCTGGCGCAGTCGCCGCGACCGACCCACGGTGCTGGCCGCCTCCACCGCACTTACAGGGCGTCCGCCCGGCCTGACCGCGATCCGGCGACGCCCGGGAGGCGAACACGTGTTCCTGCGGGATGACCCCTACCGGGGGGTCAAATCGCGGGACGTAGGGAAACCACCGTCGTCCGGGCGGTTTAGCGCGGTGCGGACGGTGGGTCAGAGCCGGGTTCCGGCCTGCACGTCGTGGTGCCGAGGCCGGCGTCCGAAAAATGCCACCAGCCGGTCACTTGCGCTGCCCGATGCATCGATCTTGATCGGAGCGCCGAACAACGCAGGCCGGACTGTTTCGTCAACGATCAACGCCGACGCCCGCAGCAGATCGCGAGCCAGATGCTCCGGAATCGGGGACGGCGAGTCGCAGGATTCAAAGATGTCCCACCCATGGACGGCGATTTCGATCGCAGCGACGACTTCAACGACAGCAACGGCAAGCGGTAGATCGCCGATCGTGAAATGTCTTTCAGCCAGCGATATCTGGCGCCAGTCTCGAAGCAGGGCTGCGATCGCGCGGCGGAGTTCGACGACGAGACGAAGGTCGGGGGCGAGATCATCGGCTCGCCCGACGACGGTGTCGCACGGCGGCTGGCCACTGACTGGTGGGACCGGTTCGATCCTGCCCTCGCACGCGCCCTCGCGCAGGGCCGACAGCGACTGGCTCAGGTGGCTCAGCAAGGCCGCGAGATCCCAGTCCGGGCAGGGAGTCGGGGCGCACAGCGCGCTCGGCGTGATGGCGTCAAAGCTGCTCAGGCCGTAATGAACGGCCGTCTCCAGCAGGCTGGACCTGTGGTCTGGGACCAGCCGGACACCGCCCTCGTTTTCGGACACCCAATCACCCACCTCATCGACGGAGTGGAACCCTCACCCGATAGAGACGTCGTTGATCGTCGAAAGTCAGCGGTCGAAAGCAGATCGGCGGATCGGGTTCGGCTCAGGTGGCAGGGAGGAGGTTCCTTGTACCGCATCACCGAGGGGCGGGACCCACAGCATGGTCAGCACCGCACCGATCACCGCCCCGCCGATCTGGGCCAGGCTGTAAACGATCATAGCTCAACCATGCTTGACTCAACTCAAGTGGATGTAAAGGCCCGGCCGGGGCCTGCCGATATAGGCAGCGATGGCTACTTTGGAGGATCCTCAGGACGGACGCGTTCGTGACCTTGTCACCGAACAGGGTGATGACGCGCTCCTGCATGAGAGCGGTCGCACGCGCGTCGTCCGCCGCCAGGTGATTCGCCCACGGACGTCGACGGAGCGTATTCCGCCACAGAACAGCGGGACGATGGACGTGATCTTGAAGGAAGCGCTCGGTTCCGGGGCAAGCGACCGAGCGCGACACCAAACCGGCATTCTCGGCTGTCTGGCGGACGTGCCCGGGCAGCTGTTGCGTGCGCTGGGTCTGGCCGATCAGATCAAGACGGCCGAACCGGCCGACCAGGCCGGAAGACTTGTCGAATTCGACGGTTGCCGGGATTGGTTGGCTGCCCGCGCGACCGATGCGCCGGACAACATTGACTTCTTGGTGAACTGGCTTGACGCCGAACGCGCCTGGGCATTAGCGGATTTCCCAAGTACCACCGAGGCATTTGACTCGGCGCTGAAAAGCGTTACTCGACAGCACCTACCCTGGTACGCCGCGCTTGTCACCGAGCGGATGGCCCGATTCACCCTCGAGCGGGGACTGGAGTACCTCGGGTTCGTGCTGCTCGCCCAGGCCCGCGCTCGCTACCAGAACTGGGGTGCCACCGGCAAAGTAAGCGAACTGGACCGGGAATTCCCGAGCCTGCGGACGTCGGGCAGCAGTACTTCCATGGGGAGCCCTTCGCTGGGCTCGGGACACACTGCCGTCGTTTCTGCCGAGTCCATCGACCTGATGGCCGTCCTGCAGGCGTCCCAGGTGCTCAGCTCCGAAACCAACCTCGACCAGCTTCGCGACCGCGTGGTCGACGTCCTCACCACGATGACCGGTGCGACCTCGGTGCGGCTGTTGCTGTGGAACCCCGATGCCCAGGCCTGGTTCCTGTCGTCCGACGGCGGCCCGGACGGCGACCCCCTCAGCGTCGAGGACGCGGGTGACCAAGGTCTGATCTGCCTGTCCGCGTTCCGGTACGCCGAACGGACCCTGCAACCCCTGCTCATCCCCGACGCCACTCGCGATGACCGGTTCACCCGTGACCCCTACCTGCAAGGCCTGGAAGTCTGCTCGCTGCTGGTCGTGCCGATCCTCAGCCGAGGCACACCGAGGGCCATGATCTTGATGGAAAACCGGCTCAGCAATGGCCTGTTCACCGCCGAACGACTGGACGCCGTCGTCCTGATCACTGGCCAGCTCGCGGTCTGCCTGGATAACGCCCTGGCCGAACGCTTCCGTTCCCTGGTGCAGCGTTCCTCCGATCTGACCCTGGTTTGCGACCGGGCCGCGACCGTGTCCTACGCCAGTGCCGCCGCCACGGACATCCTCGGCATCGCCGACGCCCAGCTGATGGGGCAGCGGGTGATCGATTTGATCCACCCCGACGATCGAGACAGCTTCACCACCTGGCTCAGCCAGGAGGGACCCGCCGGCCAGGTTTTCGAATGCCAGGTTCAGCCCACCGACGTCCGGCTGCGCTGGGTCGAGATCAGTTGCACCGACCTGACCGGTGATCCAGCCGTCGCCGCACTCGTCCTGCACCTGCGCGACATCACCGAACGACGAAACCTCGAAAGCGAACTCCGGCACGCCCAGAGACTCGAATCCGTCGGCCAGCTAGCTGCTGGAATTGCCCACGAGATCAACACTCCGATTCAGTTCATCACCTCAAACCTAGAGTTCATCGTCGAGAACCTGACCCCAATCACCGACCTGCTCGACGGCTATCGGGACGCGCTCTCCGGTCCCACCCTCACCGGTGAACTCGCCACCGTCCACCAGACACTGATCGCCCAGGAGCAGGGAATTGACTTCGGGTTCTTGCGCGAGGAAATTCCGATGGCCGCCAGCCAAGCCATCGACGGCGCCCAGCGGGTCGCTCGGATCGTGCGAGCGATGAAGGCCTTCGCTCATCCCGGAGGCGAGGGCAAGGATCTCTGCGACCTGAATGAAGCGATGCGTAACACGTTGATCGTGGCGGACAGCGAGATCAACCTCGTCGCGGACGTCGTCCTCGACCTCGGCGATCTACCCCCGGTGTGGTGCAATCTCGGCGACATCAACCAGGTCGTCCTCAACCTCGTCATCAACGCCGCGCACGCCATCGGTGAGGCCATCGCTGCCGGCTCACCGTCAGCTCACCGTGGCACCCTCACCGTCCGCACCCGCAGCGAGACCGATGCCGTCATCATCGAGGTGCAGGACACCGGCACCGGAATTCCGGCCGCCATCGCAGACCGGGTCTTCGACCAATTCTTCACGACCAAAGCCGTCGGCGTTGGCACCGGTCAGGGTCTCGCCCTCGTCCACACCCTGATCCACGACCGGCACAACGGCGCCATCACGTTCACCACCGAACCCGGTGTCGGCACCACATTCACCATCCGACTGCCCCAATAGCCAGGGCTAGTTCGACTGACGGTGCGAGCGCGTCCCGCGCTCTGTATGCACGTGCGGGCTCGGTGCCGCGGCGACCCGCTACTCAGTGGCGACCTCTACCTGAGTTCAGGCGCGATTTCCCTTGGAGAGTAGTGATTTTAGGGTCGCCCACGGAACCGTCGCGGTGGGCTGGCCTTGGGCGTCGGATGCTACGGCGCCGCGGTCAACGACCCAGTGCAGACCGGTGGAGGTGGGGTACCACGTCAGCGGCCCGGTCAGGCCATTCTTCTGCGGCGTCATGGAGAGGGTTGCCAGATCCTCTCGGGCGGCTGGCTGCGGTAAAGTGGCGACCTGAATGGCCTTTCGCATAATCTTGTCCACTTCAGGGACGTCAGTGAAGAGATCTGAGGCCTGGACGGCCAGGCCGGTGCGCTTGTCCAGAATCACGGCGGTGGAGGAGTTGGACGGTACCGCGCCGCCGAAGTCGTCAATCTCGTCGAAGACGATCGAGACGTCATGCCCCCATTGTGCGTCAGTGCGGACCGTGATCGTTTGTGACAAAGGCTCTTTGGTCAGGCCGAGAGACTCCAGTTGGGTGCGGTAGCGGTTAATTCGAGCTACCAAGCGGGTGTTCACGGCGTCCATCACTGCTCGGTTGAGGGCTTTGTCGCCCCCGCTGACGACGACCAGGGGATAGGTTGACGTCGCTTTCGTGCCGTCGATCGGGATCATGTGCGGAGTGAAGCTCAGAGTCAGTTTCTGCGATTCGGTGGCCCCGCCGGTGAAGTTCACCACGTATTCGATCGGCCCGAGTGGGGTTGCTGTTGCGACGGTCTCGGGGGGTGCGCCGGCAGGCAGGGATGGTCCGCCGAGGGCCAGGACCGACACGGCGGCCGCGGCCACCAGAATCGTCGCCGGAGCAGCCCAGCGTAGGTGATGCACGTGCCGGTGTTTCGGGGTTGGCGTTGTCCCGGAGTGTCGAGCGTCGAGCAGTTCAGCCAGGGGACGGGGTGCTCCGAGGTGTGCTTCGGTGATCTGCTCGGTACGCGCTGTCAAGGCCGCGCGAAGGAGGGTTTCGAGCTCGGAATCGGTCGGTTCAGCGATGTTTGTGCGCATCTGAGGAGTCTCTTCTCTGGGTGATTGAGGGCGCTCGGACGGGGGCGGGAAGTCAGTCATGGGCGTGGCCAGGCAACGCACGGCGCAGGGTGGCCAGCCCGCGACTGGCGCTGGATTTCACCGTGCCCTTCGAGATCCCCAGTGCGGAGGCGACCTCAGCATCGGAAAGATCTGACCAATAGCGCATAACGATCACCTCGCGCTGACGCTCGGGGAGGAGGGAAAGCGCCTGGAGCGCTTCGCGGTACTCCTCGGCCAGCAGCGTGCTGGTGTCCGCGCCGGCGGTCGGAAGTTCGACCGGTGGGACGTAAGCGCGTGCTGTGCGTCGACGGCGTAGCACTGAGCGCGCGGCATTTACCACGCAAGTGCGCAGATACCCTCGAACGGCATCTTCGTCGGCGAGTCGGTCCCAGGCTCTGAAAACGCCCGAGAAGGCGTCCTGGACGACGTCCTCGGCGGTGTTCATGTCATCGACCAGCAGCACGGCCAGGCGAACCATGGGTAACCGTTCCGAGTGATAGATCTGCTCGATCGTTGGCTTTGCCCCGGAGGAACCAACCCGTGGCCGGAGCGGGTTGCGGGTCACCCAGGACTTGCGGGGTGTGCCATTGGTGACTGCGGAAAGTGACACGCGATCCTCACTGTGTTCGGGAATCATGAGCCTTCCCCCTTGAAGACGTGCGGCGGCCGCCGGGGTTGCCGGGACGGGAAATCTTTTGCGGCGGCCAAGTGAGGCATTCGACGACGCTCTATGAGTGTGGTCCAGGTCACCGTCCGATGTCTCAACCAGGTGTCGGTTGAGACGTCTTCACTATCGGTGCCGAAAGTTCGTCGCCGAAGCAACACAACAGAAGGGCGACGAAAACATGGCGCTTCATTGCGCAAGGCTAGCGTCGGTGTCTTTGGCTGTACTGCTGACCGCAGCCTGTTCCAATGGTGCGCCCGGCACGCAGCAGTCACCCTCCGCGGTTGGGCGGATGGACTCGGGGGATGCGACAAGCTCGGCAAATGCGACGGACGCGGGACGGCGGGATCCCAGTGATCCGACCGTCATCGAGATACCAACGTGGATCACTGGGCTGGGAATTGTCAATGAGGCCAGCGCAGATGAGCGGTGCCGATGGTCGGTGAGCTACCCGCAGGTTCCGGATGCGTCGAGTCTCAACCAGGACCTGCGCAAGGACGCCGACTATTGGCTGGCTCAGATCCGTGACGGTGACGTCAATTGCTCGGAGGACTCGGGAATCCCAGGAGTTCACGTCGGCTTCGATTTCACTGCCGCCACCGGTAATGTGATTGGCGTCCGTGTGACCACGACGTTGTCCGGCAGCGCCGGCGATGGCGAAAGCAGAAAAACATACTGGTATGACGGTATTACGCGACGTTCCGGTAGTGCTGACCGGTTGATCGCTCCGGAGCAAATGACAGCATTCGCCACCGAGTTGAAAAACCTGCTTGGCGGGCGACCGGGTGTTGAGCAGGAGCAGTTGACGGCGGTCCTGGCAGGTCCGGACCGGAGCGTCCTGACAGACATAGCATTCGATTCGGGCGGTGACCTGATCGTGGCCGTTCCCGAAGGCACGATTGGGTCGGGCGCGGCCGGGCGCATCGTCGTCCAGGTTCCGGCTTCCGCTGCCAAACCGCTGCTTTCGGATCTGGGTCGACGGGCACAGGTGCAGGCCACGAGTCCCGCCTCGACCCTGGCCTTACCAGGAGCCTCGGCGAAACCGGCAACGGCGACGCCGACGGCTCCCAGTACCCCCGACACAAATAATCCGGCCCCCGACTGCACTCGGGTCAAGTGCGTGGCCTTAACTTTTGACGACGGACCAGGCCGGTACACCGCGCAGCTTCTGCGGGATTTAGCGGCTTACAACGCCCGCGCGACGTTCTTCACCGTGGGACAGAATGTCGCGATCTACCCGTCGCTGGTCCGAGCGGAGGTGCAAGCCGGTCATGAAATCGGCAATCACACCTGGTCGCACGTCGACCTGTCGACCGCCAGTCCGGCCGTCATCGTCCGCCAGATCCGCAAGACCGATCAGATCATTACCAAGATCACGGGCAGCGCGCCGACGTTGATTCGCCCGCCATATGGGGCTATCAGCGGGCAAGTGCGGGCCAATGTCGATCGTCCGCTGGTGCTGTGGGACGTCGATACGCTCGACTGGAAGTATCACGACAGTGCTCGCGTGACCCGGTCCGCGATCACTGGGATCCAGCCGGGAGACATCGTGCTCATGCATGACATCCATGCCACCACCGTCGCGGCGGTCCCGGCGATCCTCAAAAGCCTGTCGAAAAGAGGCTTCCACTTCGTCACCGTCAGCCAGTTGATGGCGGGTGAAAAGCTCAGCGCGGGAAAGAGCTTCGGAGCGAACGGCAACGCTTTCGGTCGCGACCGGTAAATCCCATGCACGCCAACCCTTCACTCCGTTGAACAGGGCGCACCGAGGCAGCCGTGCAGGATCACGCCGGGGCGCACTCAGCCACAAAGTGGTTGCCGGTTTAGACCCCCCGTCACCAGGTCGAAAACGGCCACCCCATAAAGGTACCGAGATCAAACCCAGAGGGGGTCAGCAC
>JANNPJ010000462.1:0-23526 GCA_031400005.1 Kineosporiaceae bacterium
CAGGTGAATTCAGGCAGCTCACAGGGATGGCCGCGCCTCGATGGGTCCGGGCGCTCCGGCAACGCAGTCAGAAGGAAGGTCAGTGGACGGCGGACGAGCGACCCGAGCGGCTCTTCTGATTCGCATCTGGGGATGAAGTCAGCCGAACTCCTGACCGCGCGTTCACTCGGATCCGAGAGATCGTCACCCACAGTGTCGACGGGCTGTCGCCCGAACAGTTGGCGATCCGCCCGAGCGGCGAGGGCAACTCGATCGCCTGGCTGGTGTGGCACCTCACCCGGATCCAGGATTACCACGTCGCGCAGGTCGCGGGCGGTCAAGCCGCCTACGTGGCCGGGTTGCTCAAGCTGCGCTGATTCTGAAACGCACTCTTCACCCACGCTTGCTACGGTGAGCCGGCCGTCGATCGGGATGGCCTTGAAATCATCGTGAGGTGCGTGTGCGGGTTCGCGTCGGCTATCAGATCTCCTACGAATTCCCACAGCCCACCCCCATGCTGGCAATCCTCAACGTGCATTACAGCCGGGCCTCGGACCTGGTTCGCCCGGACACGATGATGACCTCGCCGACCACTGCGGTCACGTCCTACCGGGATGGCTTCGGTAACTGGTGCAATCGGCTGGTCGCCCCGGCCGGAACGTTCACGATCACTGCGGACACCCTGGTTCGCGACAACGGCGAACTGGACGAACTCGGGACGACGGCCGAGCAGCACGCCATCGAGGATCTGCCGGACGACACCCTGGTCTTCCTGCTGGGCAGCCGGTACTGCGAAACAGACCGGCTGATCGGCGTCGCTTGGGACCTGTTCGGCGGCCTGCAGCCGGGCTGGCCGGTCGTTGAGGCAATCAACGACTACGTGCACAACCACATCACCTTCGGCTATCAGTGGGCCCGCCCGACGAAGACCGCCTGGGAGGCCCACGACGAGGGCCAGGGGGTCTGCCGGGACTACGCCCACCTCGGCGTGGCGCTCTGCCGAGCGATGAACATCCCGGCCCGGTACTGCACCGGCTATCTGGCCTTCATCGACATCCCGACGCCCGAGGCCCCGATGGACTTCGCCGGGTGGTTCGAGGTGTTCCTTGGCGGCCGTTGGTGGACGGTCGATCCGCGCAATCGGGATCCTCGAGCCGGTCGGATCCTGATTGCCCGTGGCCGGGACGCCGCGGACGTAGCGATCACCACGACGTTCGGGCCGAACACGCTGACCGACTTCCAGGTGTGGACCGACCAATTGACCGACGACGCAGAGCCGATACTGAGGTAACAGAGCGTTGGCTGGCAGACCCTCAGCTACCGTGCAGACGTGCCAGCAGACGTTGATCCGGATGCCAGATTCCTGCTGGCGAACGAGCGCACGCTGCTGGCCTGGATCCGGACCAGCGTCACCTTGCAGGCCGGTGGGGTCGGCGTCTTGCACTTCGCCACGTCACTGAGCCTGAACGGCGTCGTCGGTCTGGCCCTGCTGCTGGTCGGCGCGCTGTCCGGGCTCGCCGGGTACGGCCGCTACCGAGCTGCGGATCGAGCGATCCGTCGTGGTGAATTGCCACCGGCCAGCGTGGCGCCAGAGGGAATCGCGCTCGCAGTCGTTGTCCTGGCTGTGCTGCTACTCGCGATCGCGATCAGCGACGAATTCGGCGCCTGAACCGGCCGAGCCGGCGCCGTCCTCCGGTTTCGTTCGAATCCCCTCGAACCGCACCAGCGCGATCGAGGCAACTCCGGTGATCGCAAATCCCAGGATCGCTGCCGGCAACCACCCCGGCCGGACCTGGTCGTCCAGCAGAAACGCGCCAACTGCCGCAGGAGCGATCGTCTGCACGGTGATCAGCGGTGTCGTCGCAG
This sequence comes from Kineosporiaceae bacterium, assembly GCA_031400005.1. Classification (GTDB taxonomy): domain Bacteria; phylum Actinomycetota; class Actinomycetes; order Actinomycetales; family Kineosporiaceae; genus JANNPJ01. The sequence goes on from JANNPJ010000462.1 coordinate 1,846, forward strand.
CGATCGTCGATCCTCGCTGCAGCGCCATCGAGTAGAGGTAGAAGGCCAGCACACCGCCGAGCCCGAGCGAATACGTGGCCGGAGACCGGAGCAGGTCGATCAGCACGAAATCGGGCAGCACCCGGGAGGAGATGCCAACGACGGCGTACCCGAAGCCGCCGAGCAGGCCAAGGACCGCGGTGGCGATGATGCCGTCGGACCTGGCTGCCACCAACCCGCCGATCACCATCGCGACCAAGATCGCATACAAGCTCAGGATCAACCCGGGATAGGCCCGCTCGGTCCCGGCGTCTCCGGCCGCCGCGGAGAGCAGGACCAGCCCGACCACGACGGCACCGATGGCCACCCACTCGGCCCAGTTGAGATTGTCACCGAAGAACCGGGCCGCCAGCAGCGCGGTCACCACCAGGCTGACCGCGATCCCGGCCTGCGCCAGGAACAGCGGGATGGTGCGAACGGCGACCAGGTGGAACAGGAAGCCGACTCCGACCAGCACCAGGGCGGCCAGGAAGGTCGGCTGCTGGAGCAGCCTGACGACGAGACGGGGGCTCAGGCTCTCTGAGGAAGCGACCCGCCGGGACCCGACGGCCTGCAAGATCGCGGCGACACCGTAAAGCATCGCCGCGATCAGTGCAGCGCCGAGACCAACAACCACGAGTCAGTCGCCAAGGCCTGTCGTTGATGCCGGCACCAAGGTCCCGGATTTCGGCGGTCGCCGTCGGCGCGCGTCGTTCAATGTCAGGTACACGCTGGAGGCGACGTAATACAGTAAGTAGCCCACGGACAGCCAGAGCACGATGGCATTCGGGTTCGGCATCTGACCCAGTATCACGGCATAGCTGACCAGCCAGGCGGCGGTGAAGACCAGGTTGGCGGTGCGGAAGATCCGAGTCCGCGACGGGTAGATGTACTTGATCGGCACGAAGACCAGGGCCGAGCACACCACCAGGATGGTGCCGGTCGTGGTTGGGCTCAGCCCCATCACGACGACGTAGAACGCCACCACGTTCCAGTAGCTCGGGAAGCCAAGGAAGAAATGGTCGTCGGTCTTGGCATCCACTCGACAGAACTGGTAGCTGGAGGCCAGCAGCGGCAACGCCGCCAAGGTTCCGCCGAGCAGGCCACCCGGCAAGTAGTTACCGGTCCAGAGCAAGATCACCGGAGCGAAGACATAGGTGATGTAGTCAACGATGTCGTCGAGGCGAGCGCCGTCGAAGGAGGGGATCGTCTCCTTGACCCGAAGCCGACGGGCCAACATGCCGTCGGTTCCGTCGACAACGAGCGCCACCAGGCTGATCCAGAGCGCGCGAATAGCATCACCGTCGATGGCGGCAATCACCATCAGAAACGCCAGGACCGTGCCACTGGCGGTATACAGATGGACAGCCATACCGGCGAGCCGGAACCGAGCCGAAGCGACAAACGGCTCAAGCGCGACGTCGTGTGTCGTCAGCGGAACCCCCTGGCGCCGGGTCGGAGAAAGAACGTCGGTACGCGCGGATGAGTGTCTCACAGACCGGGTGTCCCGCTGTCATCATGAGGTGGTGCGGGATTCACCATGGTGATCCCGGTGGGCGGGGATTCGCCCAGAGCGGCCAGGACGTCACCGGCCTGGTCGAGTTCGATTATGCCCGTGATCAGCCGCTCTGGATGCATCCGGCCCGCGGCAACCAGCGACAGCAGATCCGAGTAGGCGTGTGCTGGGAGGCCATGGCTGCCCAATAACTGCAGTTCACGCATCACCACCAGGTGCATCGGCACGGCCGGCAGACCCAGCGCCGGCGGCAAAAGTCCGATCTGAACGTGCCTGCCGCGGGTGCGCAGACCGGCGATCGAGGCGGCACAGGTCGCGGCGCTGCCCAGGGCATCGAGGGACAGGTGCGCCCCGCCACCGGTGACCTCCCGGATCGCTGCCACCAGCGCGCCGTCCTCAATTGGTCCAGCGACGTCGCCGGCCACGAGTCCGGCGGCATTGAGAGTCACCTCCGCGCCGAGCTTCGCTGCCAGGTCCAGAGCGGCCGGCGCGACATCCACCGCAACCACCCGGGCGCCGGCCGCGACCGCAATCATCACTGCCGAGAGCCCGACCCCGCCGCAGCCGTGCACCACTGCCCACTCCCCGGCCCGGACCGCGCCGACCGCGGTGACAGCCCGGAAGGCGGTACCGAATCGGCATCCGAGCACCGCGGCCGCACCGAACCCCACCTCATCCGGCAGCCTGATCAGGTTTACCGCCGCTCGTTCCACGACGACGTACTCGGCGAAGGAGCCCCATCGGGTGAACCCGGGCTGGCGCTGATCGAGGCAGACGTTCTGTTCGCCGCGACGGCACGGCTCACACTGCCCGCAGGCGTAGACGAACGGCGCGGTCACCCGCTCCCCCACCTCGACCCCGGTGACGCCAGTGCCGAGGCTGTGCACGGTGCCGGCGAACTCATGTCCGGGCACATGCGGCAGGACGACGTCCGGGTCGTGGCCGACCAGCGCGTGCCAGTCGCTCCGGCAGATGCCGGTGGCCTTGACCTGCACCACCACGGCACCGGCGGGCGGTTGCGGGTACGGCACCTCCCGGACCTGCGGCACCGATCCGAAACGGTCAAACAGGACGGCGCGCATGCTCTATCTCTTTACTCTGCTGGACGTTGGTTGTCGAGACTCAGCCGCTGTGCATGGCCCCAGCCATCCGCCGGGCCTCATCTCTGGTGCTGCGGCGGGAGTCCCGGCCGCCCGGGATGACCAGCGGAGTGCCGGTCTCCGGGTCGGCGATCACCCGGCAGTCCATTCCGAACACCTGCTGGACCAGTTCCGCCGTCACCACCTGGGCCGGATGCCCCTGAGCCACGATCGCACCGGCCCGCATCGCGATCAAGTGGTCGGCATAGCGGCAGGCCAGGTTGAGGTCGTGCAGCACCGCAACCAGGGTGCGACCCTGGTCGTGCAGATCAGCGCAGAGATCCAGGACTTCGATCTGGTGAGCGATGTCGAGGAACGTGGTCGGTTCGTCGAGCAGCATGATCGGGGTCTGCTGGGCCAGCACCATCGCCAGCCAGACCCGTTGTCGCTGCCCGCCGGACAGTTCGGCAACGAACCGTCCGGACAGTTCCAGGGTCTCGGTCAGCCTCAGTGCCTCACCGACGATCGCCTCATCCTCCCGCGACCACTGCCGCAACAGGCTCTGATGGGCGTATCGGCCGCGGGCAACCAGATCACCGACGGTGATCCCGTTCGGGGCGATCGGTGTCTGCGGCAGCATTCCGAGCCGGTGCGCGACCTGCTTGGCGGCGTAGCCGGAGATCGGCTCACCGTCCAGGTACACCGTGCCGGCCTTCGGCTTCAGCAACCGAGCCAACGCCTTCAGCAGCGTCGACTTGCCGCAGGCGTTCGGCCCGACGATCACGGTGAACGACCCGTCCGGAATCGACACGTCGAGTCCCTCGGTCACCACTCGCTGGTCGTAACTGAGAGTCAGGTTCTCCGCGCGCAGTCGGCTGCTCATGCTTTTCTCCGCCATTCGTGGACCAAGAGCCAACACAGGTAGGCACCGCCGACCGCGCCCGTCACGATCCCGACCGGCAGCTCGCTGTCCGGCAGCACCCGCTGCGCCGCCCAGTCGCTGGCGGTGAGCAGGAACCCGCCCATCACCGCCGCCCCGAGCAGACCCGAACCGATGGTGCCGGTCAGCCGCCGGGCCAGCTGCGGTGCGGCAAGCGCGACGAACCAGATCGGCCCGGTCGCGGCGGTGGCTACCCCGGCCAGCCCGACACAGACCGCGAACAAGGTGAACCGGGTGCGCTCGACCGGCACCCCGATGGCGCTGGCGGCCTCGTCGCCGAGCGACAGCAACGTCAACCGGCGGCCGTTCAGCAGGGCGATCGGCACCAGCACCAGCAGAGCGAGGGCCACCGGTCGGGCGTCTTCCCAGCCGCGACCGTTCAGGCTGCCGACCAGCCAGCGTTGAGCGCCGATCGCCGAGTCCAGCCGGGCTCGGGTGATCAGGAACGAGTTGAAAGCCTCGAGCATTGCGGCGACCCCGATGCCAATCAGGATCAGCCGGAATCCCTGCACACCGCCCTGGTAAGCCAGCAGGTAGATGCCGATCGAGGTGATCGCGCAGCCGATCAATGCCCCGACCGAGATCTGTGCCGCGCTGCCGTTCAGCACCAGGATCACGATCAGTGCTCCGCTGGAGGCACCGGTGGTCAGGCCGATGAAGTCGGGGCTGCCGAGCGGGTTGCGGGTCAGGTTCTGCAAGAGGGCACCGCTTACCCCCAGAGCGGACCCGACCAGCAGTGCGGTCAGTACTCGCGGTAACCGCAGGGTGAGGACGATGAAGTCGGTACCGGTGTCGCCGCGGCCAGTCAGGCTGCGCATCACATCAGCGACCGGCACCGGAAAGTCGCCGCTGGTCAGGCTCAGCGTGCCGATGACCAGCGTGATCAGGAGCAGGACTGAGGTGAGTACGGCTGCTCGAACATCGAGCCGGATCGATAACGACGACCCGCGAATGACCCTGCCCTGAAGCGCTGGTGCATAGGTCAGGTCGGACGCCGTCGCACCTCCGGGCCCGCTCACAGTGTTCATTGTTCGCGGACCCTCCGGCGCAAAGACGCCGTCTTCCCTCGTCGACCGTTCCGCACCTTCGGTGGGGCTGCGTCTCCTCGGTCCAGACGACGTCGCGCCTCCGGGCCCGCTCACAGGGCGGCCGTTCGACGACGGCGAGCCAGCACGATGAACACTGGTGCCCCGAGGAAGGCGGTGACGATGCCGACCTCCAGCTCGGACGGCGCCGCCACCACCCTGCCGAGGACGTCGGCGGCCAGCAGCAGCACCGGCGCCAGCACCATCGAGTAGAGCAGCACCCAGCGCTGGTCCGGGCCGGTGAGCATCCGGGCGATGTGCGGTACCGCCAGGCCGACGAACCAGATCGGGCCGATCGCGGCGGTCGCCGCCCCGCAGAGCAGGGTGACCGCGAGCATCCCGAGCGCCCGGGTCCGAAGGATGTGGGCTCCTAGTGCGCGACCGGTGTCCTCGCCCATCCCCAGCGCGTTCAGCGCCGGTGCCAGGCCGAGCGCGAGCACGATCCCGACCAGGATGAACGGCAGCACCTGCCAGCCCACGGAGGGTTGCAGGTCGGAGAGCGAACCGACGTCCCAGAATCGGTATCGGTCGAACGCCGCCGGGTCGGTGACCAGCACGCCGTAGACAAAGCTGCCCAGCACCGCGGTGATCGCCACCCCGGCCAGCACCTGTCGTTCCGGGTTCGCCGAGCGGCCGGTGGAGCCGAGCGTGAAGACCGCGACCGAGGTGATCCCGGCCCCGGCGAAAGCGAACCAGATGTAGCCGTTGACGCTGCTGACGCCGACGAATGCGATCGCGATCACCACCCCGGTGGAGGCACCGAGGTTCACCCCGAGCAGGCCCGGCTCGGCCAGCGGGTTCAGCGTCAGTGCCTGCATCAGCCCGCCGGAGAGCCCGAGCGAGGCGCCGACCAGGAGTCCGATCAGCGTTCGTGGGATCCGCAGATCGTGAATGATCGCCGCCGCCGAGGAGCCGTCGTTGTGCCAGAGCAGCTGCCAGCTGGTTCCGAGCGGGATCGACCGGGCCCCGACCGCGACGCTGAGCATGAGCACCAGCCCCAGCAGGGCCAGCGAACCCGCCAGCCCGAGCAGCCGGATGGCCCTGGCGCGACGCTGGGGCAGGTCCGGCGGAGCTTCAGGGACGTCGATGGCGATCGCCATGCGTCCTCCTCGATCGGCGTCGTCAGGCAGTCCTGAGATGGATCCGGGCTGACCGAACCGGACATCGTCCGGGATGCTTAGGTTAGCCTTACCTTCTGTTTGGATGTCCAGTCGTGCTTGAGCTCTGAAGAACCGAGGTGTCCGAGTGCGTTCCGGTCCGCCGCCGTCCCCGGCACGACCCGACTCAGGTGCCCTCGGCCCGATCACTCGGCGGGCCGTCCTGCGTCAGGTGGTGCTCGGTCAGCGCCGCCCTCTCAGCATCGCCACCGCACTGTTCTGCCTGCACCAGGCCGGTGAGGCGATGGTGCCCGTGCTGGTCGGCGTGATCGTCGACCGGGCCATTACCGCCGGACCGGACGCGGGGTTGGACGACCTGCTGACCTGGCTCGGCGTGCTGGGCGTGGCGTTCGCCACGCTGTCGCTGAGCTACCGGTTTGGTGCCCGCTACGGGGAGGCATCAGCCGAGTGGGCTGCGCACGGGCTCCGCCTGCAACTGGCCCAGCGGGTGTTGCATCCGCGCGGCGGGGCCGAGACCGGCCGGCTGCCCGGAGCGCTCGCCAGCATTGCGACAAGCGATGCCAAGCGGGTCGGGGCGATCAACACCGCGTTGGCGAACGGGACCGCCGCGGTCGCCGCGATGCTGGTCGGCGGAGTCGCGCTGATCCGGGTGTCGCTCCCGCTCGGCCTGCTGGTGCTGATCGGTGGTCCGTTCATGCTCTGGCTGGTGCACCTGCTCGGCAAGCCGCTGGAGAGCCGCAGCGAGGCGGAGCAGGAGCGGGCCGCCCAGGCCTCGGGCGTGGCCGCGGACCTGGTCACCGGCCTGCGGGTGCTGAAGGGCATCGGCGCCGAGGACACCGCGATCAGCCGCTACCGGCAGACCAGCCGGGACTCCCTGACTGCGACCCTCCGAGCCGCCCGGGCCCAGGCCGGCTACGAGGGGGCGATCCTGGCGATGAGCGGGATCTTCCTGGCGGTGGTGGCGCTGGCCGGTGGCCGGCTGGCCCTGCAGGGCGAGATCAGCGTGGGCCAACTGCTCGCGGCCGTCGGCCTGGCCCAGTTCCTGCTCGGACCGCTGCAGGTCTTCGCCTGGGTCAGTTCCGAGTTGGCCCAGGGCCGGGCCAGCGCGGGACGGATCGCCGAGGTGCTGGCCAGCTCGCCGGCGATCGGGATCGGCACCGCCGCAATGCCGGTTTCGGTCACCGGGTCGATCCGGCTGCACCAGCTCAGCCACGCCCCGCTACGCAAGCTCGACCTGGACCTGCCGGCCGGTGAACTGCTCGGCGTGGTCGCCGCCGACCCGGCCGACGCCGGCGCCCTGCTGCGCTGCCTGGGCCGCGACGTGGACCCGGAGGGCGGATCGATCGAGCTGGACGGCATCCCGCTGGCCGAACTGGACCCGGACGACGTCCGCGCCGCGGTGCTGGTCGCCGCGCATGACGCCGATCTTTTCGGCGGCACCCTGCTGGAGAACATCGGAGCCGAACCCGGTGTACCGCCGGGGAGGATTCACGCCGCGATGACGGCCAGCGGAGCCGATGAGGTGGGTCGAATCCTCCCCGGCGGTACCGGCAGTGTGCTCGCCGAGCGCGGCAGCAATCTGTCCGGCGGCCAGCGACAGCGGGTGGCCCTGGCCCGCGCGCTGAGTGCGCACGCGGCGGTGCTCGTGCTGCACGACCCGACCACCGCCGTGGACACTGTCACTGAGGCGCGAATCGCCGCCGGTATCAAGGAAATTCGGCGCAACCGGACGACGATTCTGGTTACCACCAGCCCGGCGCTGCTGGCCGTCACCGATCGGGTGGTCGTACTGACCGACGGCCAGATCACTGCTGTCGGCACGCATCAGCGACTGATCCATGACGACGAGAGCTATCGAACAACGGTGCTGACATGACCACGGCCGACCCGACATCCACCGACCCGACCCTGCTCCCGATCGCATCCGGGGCGCGGACCCGAGCGATGCTGGGCGAGCTCCTCCGCCCGCGCCGCTTCCTGGCCGCCGGCGGACTGGTCGTCGTGATCGCCTCGATCTCGGTCGGGTTGCTGACCCAGCCCCTGCTCGGGCACATCGTCGATCTCGTCGTGGACCGCCGGCCGGTGAGTGCCGTCCTGGTCCCGGCACTGCTGATCGCGGTGACGGCGATCGTCTCCGGCGTGCTGGCCACCATCGGGATCAGCTTGGTGGCTCGGCTCGGCGAGAGTCTGCTGGCCGAACTGCGCGAGCGGTTCGTCGAGCGCGCCCTGCACCTGCCTCTGCACGAGGTGGAGCGGGCCGGCTCCGGCGACCTCACGTCCCGGGTCACCAACGACGTCACGATCATCGGCGAGGCGGTCCGCCAGGCGCTGCCCGAGTTCACCCGGTCGCTGCTGGCGATCGCGCTGACGCTTGTCGGTCTGGCCGTGCTCGACTGGCGGTTCATGCTCGCCGCGCTGGTCGCGGTCCCGGTCCAGGCCAGCACGCTGCGCTGGTACCTGCGCGCCTCCGGACCGGTGTACACGCAGCAGCGGACCGCCAGCGGGGCTCAGCAGCAGCAACTGCTGGAGACCATCAGCGGTGCCACAACCGTTCGGGCGTTTCGGCTCGGTGACCGCCAGATCAGTCGGCTGACCGAGCGCTCGACCCGAACCGTGGACCTGAACCTGACCGGGGTCAGGCTCTATACCCGATTCTTTAGCCGCCTCAATTTGGCCGAGTACATGGGTCTTTCGGCCGTGCTGGTGGTGGGTTACGTGCTGGTGCGGGATCAGTCGGTGACCGTCGGGGCGGCCACCGCGGCCGCGCTGTACTTCACCAATCTCTTCGGCCCGATCAACACCGCGCTCATCCTGCTCGACGAGGCCCAGTCGGCCGCGGCGAGCCTGGCCCGGCTGGTCGGGGACGCGGATCTGCCCCTCGCGCCGGAGCCGGCGGACACCGCTGACGAGCCGGTGGCCCGGCCCCGGGACGCCTCCGTCCAGGTCACCGGCATCAAGCACGCCTATCTGCCGGGACACGACGTGCTCCGGGACGTCGACCTGGAGATCCCGGCCGGACGGCGGGTCGCCCTGGTCGGTGCCAGCGGGGCCGGCAAGACCACGCTGGCGAAGCTGATTGCCGGGATCCACCAGCCGGACCAGGGCACGATCGCACTCGGTGGGGTGCCGCTGATCGATCTCGGCGCGCGCGCGGTCCGGGAATCGGTAGCCCTGGTCACCCAGGAGGTACACGTCTTCGCCGGCCCGCTGGTCGAGGACCTCCGGCTGGCCCGGGCTGACGCCACCGAGACCGAGATCCAGCAGGCACTGGCCCTGGTCGAGGCCCTGGACTGGGTCCAAGCCCTGCCGGAAGGCCTGACCACGGTGGTCGGGGACGGCGGGCACCGGCTGACGGTCGCGCAGGCCCAGCAACTCGCCCTGGCCCGGTTGGTGCTTGCCGACCGGCCGATCGCCATCCTGGACGAGGCGACCGCCGAAGCCGGCAGTGCCGGCGCCCGGCTGCTGGAGCGGGCGGCGAGCAACGCCCTGCAGGGCCGGACCGCGCTGGTGGTCGCGCATCGGCTGACCCAGGCGGCGAGCGCGGACCAGGTCGTGGTGCTGGACGCCGGTCAGATCGTCGAGCAGGGCACGCACAACGAACTGGTGGCGGCCGGGAACCGGTACGCGGTGCTCTGGCAGGCCTGGTCGGACGACCACGAAACCCGATCGGTCCCGCCGAAACCAGGTGTCGATGACAAACCTTGACCGACCCGCCATCCAACCCCCCTTCGCTCTAGTTAGGGTAGGCATACCTAACTAGGAGGATACGTGATGCCCCGCTCCCACCGTGCTCGATCAACGTTGAGCCGTCGAGCATTCGGTGGCGCCCTCGCCACCGCCGCGCTCTGCCTGGTCGCCGCCTGCGGTTCTGGTGACGACTCCTCCTCGGGCACCACCGCGGCGCCCAGTTCCGCCGCCGGACCGGCAGCCTTCCCGGTGAGCATCGCTCACAAGTACGGAAAGACCGAGATCACCAAGGCGCCGGAGCGAGTCGTCGTGGTCGGCCTGACCGAGCAGGACGCCCTGCTCGCGCTCGGCGTCGTCCCGGTCGCGACCACCAAGTGGTTCGGTGAGAACCCGGGTGAGATCTGGCCGTGGGCCAAGGAAAAGTTCGGCAATGCGAAGCTCCCCGAGGTGCTGACGGAGACCGACGGCATCCAGATCGAGAAGGTGGCGGCGTTGAAGCCGGACCTGATCGTGGCCATGTACTCGGGCCTGAAACAGGAGGACTACACGACGCTGTCGAAGCTCGCCCCGGTGATCGCCCAGCCGCCGAACACTGTCGACTACGGCGCCTCCTGGGACGTAGTCACCACCACTGTCGGTCAGGCAGTGGGCAAGTCGGCCGAGGCGGCAAAGCTGGTCGCTGACACCGAGGCGCTGTTCGCCTCGACCGCTGCGGCGCATCCGGAGTTCAAGGGCAAGACCGGGCTGATGGCGACCACGTATCAGGGTTACTACGTGTACGGCCCGCAGGACCCGCGCGGCCGGTTGCTGGTGTCGCTCGGCTTCACCCTGCCAACGGGCCTGGCGGAGGTGACCGGCAAGGAGTTCGGTGCCAATATCAGCAAGGAGCGCATCGACCTCCTGGACACCGATGCACTGGTCTGGCTGATTGAGGACTACGCCAAGGACAAGGCGAAACTGCAGGCCGACCCGCTGTACTCGGGGCTGGATGTGGCCAAGAAGGGTGGGGACGTTTACCTGGAGAACAACGAAACCCTTGGTAGCGCAACCTCGTTCATCACCGTGCTGAGCCTTCCGTACCTGCTCGACGGGCTGGTTCCGCAACTCGCCGCAGCGGCCGATGGCGACCCTGCGACCGCGGTCGTCCGCAGCACCCGCTGAGCCTGGTTCGGCGAGCGGCCGAACCCGTCAGCCTCTGCGGGTGCTGGAAAGCGTTTCGGCGTCAGCAATCTCGATGAAATCAGTGGCTGCCGGCAAGGCGGGCACCGCGAGCGGCCCACGAGAGCGCGGCACGATCATCGGCGTCCCGGTCTCCGGGTCGTCGATGATCCGGCACGGCAGGCCGAACAGCTCCTCGACCAGCGCGGCGGTCACGACTCGCTCCGGCGGTCCTTCCGCCGCGACCCGCCCGCCCGGTGCCAGGGCAATCACATGGGTGGCGTACCGACATGCCTGGTTGAGGTCGTGCAGGACCGTCACCACGGTGCGCCCCTCGGTGTGCAGCCGCGCACAGAGGTCGAGGATCTCGTACTGGTGCCCGAGGTCCAGGAACGTGGTCGGCTCGTCCAGCAGCAGGATCGACGTCTCCTGGGCGAGGACCATCGCGAACCAGACCCGCTGGCGCTGTCCGCCGGAGAGTTCGTCCACGAACCTGTCCGCGAGGTCGCTGACCGAGGTCTGGGCCAGGGCGGCGGTCACCGCTGTCTCGTCGGCCGCCGACCACTGGCGCAGCATCGTCTGATGCGGGTATCGGCCTCTGGCCACCAGGTCGCCGACCGTGATGCCGTCGGGCGCGATCGCGCTCTGCGCGAGCAGGCCGAGTCGCCGGGCGACCTCCTTCGCCTTGTAGGAGGCGATGGCCTTCCCGTCCAGGTGGACGGCTCCGGCGGCCGGGTCGAGCACCCGGGCGAGCGCCTTGAGGAGCGTGGACTTACCGCAGGCGTTCGGTCCGACGATCGCGGTGAAGCCATCGTCCGGAATGGACACCGTCAGGCCCTCGGCGACCGTGCGCTCGTGGTAACCCAGAGTCAATGATTCGGCCCGGAGCCGAGGTATGTGGCGCAAGGGCTCCTCTTTCGTGTTCACAGCTGGCCCCGCTGGCCCCGCTGGCCGATGGCGAGTATCCAGATCAGGTAGAGGCCGCCCAGCGCCGCCGTCAGGACGCCGACCGGCAGCGGCACCGGACGGAACAGCCGCTGCGTCGCCACGTCACAAGCCGCCAGCAGCAGCGCGCCCATCCCGCCCGCGATGAACGGGCCCGGGCGCACCGCAGCCGTGAGCGAGCGGACCAGGTGCGGAGCGGCAAAGGCCACGAACGCGACCGGCCCGGCGACCGCGGTCGCGACCGCGGCGAGCCCGACGCTGGTGCACAACAGCAACCGGCGGTCAGCTTCGGCGTTCGCGCCGAGTCCCCGGGCAGTGGTGTCGCCAAGTTCCAGCGCGTTCAGGCGCCCGGCGGCTATGGCCGCCGCGGGCATCAGCACGACGAGCGCCACGGCCATCACGAGAACGTGGTTCCAGCCCCGGTTGTTCAAACCTCCGACGAGCCAGGCCTGGGCGGCGACCGCGTCGTGAACCGGGGCCCTGCTGATCAGGTAGCTGTTCACCGAGACCAGAGCGGCGGTGACGCCGATGCCGATCAGCACGAGCCGGGTGCCGGTCCCGCCCCGCCGGTTGGCCAGCACGTACACCAGGACCGAGGCGGCGCCGCCGCCGGCCAGCGCGCCGAGGCCGATCTGGAAGAGGCTGTCCGCCCCGAGGATGAGCGCAGTGATCGCCCCCGTGGACGCACCGCTGGTGAAGCCGATGATGTCGGGGCTGACCAGCGGATTGCGGGCCATCCCCTGCAGGAGCGCACCACTGGCCCCGAGGGCCGCGCCGACCGCGATGCCGGTCAGGAGGCGGGGCAGCCGCAGGGTGCCGACAATGAACTCCGGGCCGGGTTCGCCCTGACCGACGAGCACCGCAAGCACTTCACCCGTGGTGAGCTCCACCTCGCCGCCGCCGAGGGTGAGCACCGTGGTCACGGCGAGGCCGGCCAGCAGAGCCAGGCCGGCGAACAGTGTGCGCGGGCGCAGCCGGACCGCGAGCGGCCCCAGGCGCAGCACCCACCCGCTAATCGGTCGCCGATGGACGGGCTTCGCGACGGTCAGCACTCGGTCAGCCGTCACAGCTCGGCCAGCCGGCGCCGACGGCAGACCGCGATGAAGAGCGGAGCACCGATGAGTGCGGTGACCAGCCCGACCGCGAGTTCGGAGGGGGCCGCGACCAGCCGGCCGATCACGTCGGCCCCGAGGAGCAGCACCGGGCTCAGCAGTACGGCGTAGGGCAGGGACCAACGCAGATCGGGGCCGGCCAGAAGCCGGGTGGAGTGCGCGATGATCAGGCCGACGAACCCGATCGGCCCGGCAGCAGCGGTGGCCGCCCCGCACAGCAGCGTCACCGCGATCGCCGCCCACAGCCGGGTCCGCCCGGCCGCGACCCCCAGCGCCCGGCCGGTCTCGTCTCCTAGCGCCAGCACGTTCAGTGGCCGGGCGAGTAGCAGGGCGATCACCGTGCCGACGGCGATGAACGGAGCTACCTGGATCACGACGGCCATGTCGCGTCCGGCGATGGAACCGACGTCCCAGTACCGGAAGGTCAGGAAGACGTCGGGGCGCTGGAGCAGCACGGCGGAGACGAACGCGGCCAGCACGGCGCTGATCGCCGCTCCGGCCAGCACGATCCGGTCGGCGGCGGCTGCGCTCCGGCCGCTCCGCCCGCCCCGGCCGAGCAGGTAGACCAGCGCCGCTGAAGCGGCAGCCCCGGCGAGGGCGAACCACACGTAACCGGTCAGCGCGGAGACTCCAGCGAACGCGATCGCCACCACCACGGCCGCTGAGGCACCCAGGGTGACGCCGAGCAGCCCCGGGTCGGCGAGCGGGTTGCGGGTCATGGCCTGCATCAGCACCCCAGCCACGCCCAGGCCCATCCCGGCGAGGACACCGATCAGGGTCCGAGGCACCCGATACTGCTGGATGATGGTCGCCTCCGGGGAGCCGTCGTCCTGCCAGAGCGCGTGCCAGGTCACGTCGGGGCTGATCGGCTTGGCGCCCAGCCACACGCTCAGCAGGCAGACCCCCAACAGCAGCATGGCCGCCGCGAGCAGCCCGCCGGCACGGCGGATCACCAGCACGGCCGTACCTCCTGCCGAACCACAGCGGTCCCGTCTCCAGGGCGATCGGGAATTAGGATAGCCTTACCTCTTTTCCCTTGACTATCCGCCCCAGCGGGACGAGCGGAGGTGGAGGCGTCAGCCCATCGCCTCGATCAGGCTCTGCGGCCGCAGGTCCGTCCAGTTCCGCTCGACATAGGCCAGACCGGCGTCCTTGGCGTCCGGACCGAACACCGTGGTCCAGCCGGCCGGGACCGCAGCGAACGACGGCCACAGCGAGTGCTGGCCCTCATCGTTGACCAGAACGAGAAACTGGCCCTCCGGGTCGTCAAACGGGTTGGTGCTCATGGCTTTTCCTTTCGTTGCTCAGACGAGGTCGGTGACGGGTCGGTCGGGTGCCGTCACCGCGTGCTCGATCAGCTGGTGCAGCTCGGCGGCGAGCCGCTGGGCGGTCGGCTGGTCGAACAGGTCGGTGGCGTAACCCAGGTAGCACTCCAGCGCGCTGAGGTCGCGCGGTTGGTAGAAGCTCAACGCGAGATCGGCATGCACGACTCCGGTCGGCACCGAGTCCAGCGCGCCGAGACCGCCCTCGAGCTCGGCGATCGCCGGTTGCTCGTGGTGCACGACCATCACCTGCGGTCCGTGCTCCGGCAGGTCAGCCACGGCGGCGACCTCGCAATACGGCACCTCCTGCGCACCCAGGGCGCCCAGGGTGCTCTCCCGCACTCCGGCCAGCAGTTCGGTGAACGCCGGGTTGCCGCGCAGGCTGGTCCGGAGGATGAGCGTGTTGGCGAAGCCACCGACCAGCCCGGCCAGCCGGTCCTCGGTGCGCCCGGCGACCAGCGTGCCGACGGGCAGGTCGTCGCCGGCCCCGTGCCGGTGCAGCAGGACGGCGAAGGCCGCGTGCAGCACCATGTACACGCTGGTACCGGTCCGGGCCGCCAGGTCCGCGATCAGCGCGTGGGTCTGAGCGCTGAGGACGAACCTCTCGTTCGCGCCGTGTCCGGTGCGGTCCTCCGGTTTGTGGTCGGCGGGCAGGGTGATCATGGCCGGCATGCCGAGCAGCGCGGTGCGCCACCACTCGAGCTGGTGGGCCTGCGTGCTGCCCGGATTCGCCGGGTCACCAAGCACCTCGCGCGCCCAGGAGGCGTAGTCGGAGTAGCTCACCGGCAACGGGTCCCAGTCCGGGGCGGTACCGGCGGCGTGGCTGGCGTACCCGGCGGACAGCTCCCGCAGCAATGGCACCACCGACCACTCGTCCACCGCGAGGTAATGCATCCGCAGCAGTACGGCTTGACTGCCGGCGGCCGTCAGGACCGTCACGCGTAGCGGCGCCTCACTGGTCAGGTCCGGGGCCTCAGCGGCGAGTTCGGCCAGCCTGCGGTCCAGGTCGATACCGTGCTCGACGTGCTCGACGGCAAGCACCGGTGGCGGGCAGGGCCGGCGGAAGACCTCGCCGTCCGCGACCGTGAACGCGGTCCGCAGCGGCTCGTGCCGGGCCACCACGTCGGCCAGCGCGGCCGCCAGAGCCGCCACCTCCAGGCCGCCGGGTGACCGCAGCACCAAGGCGTGGTCGAAACCGGGCCGCTGCTGGTAGGCGGCCCACCGGTCCCGTTGCACGGGGGCCAGGTGATGACCGGGCTCGCCGGTGGCGGTCAGCACCGGGCGGAGCTGGCCGGCACCGTCGAGTCGCCCCTCGAGTCGACCGGCCAGGCCGGCCACCGTGGGCGCGTCGAAGACGTCCCGGATGGCCAGCTCGGCCCCCAGCCGGCTGCGGACCCGTCCCAGGAGTCGCATCGCGGACATCGAGTGTCCGCCGAGGAGGAAGAAGTTGTCGTCCGCGCCGACGTCGGCCAGGCCGAGGATCTCGGCGAACAGCTCGGCGAGGACCCGCTCGGCCGGGGTTCGCGGCCGAGCCCGGCCGATCAACTGCGACCAGTCCGGAGACGGCAGCGCCCGGCTGTCCAGTTTCCCGTTGGGGGTCAGCGGCAGCGGACCGTCGAGCGGGATCAGGAGCGCGGGCACCATGTACTCCGGCACCTGGGCCGCGACGTGCGCGCGCACCCCTGCCAGGTCCGTGTCCTGCCCGGTCACCACATAGCCGGCGAGCCGGACGACGTCCCCACTGCGGTCAGCGATCACCGCGGCCTGGCTGACGTCGGGGTGACCAGTCAGCGCCGTCTCGATCTCGCCGAGTTCGATCCGCATCCCCCGGATCTTGACCTGGCCGTCCACCCGACCGAAGAAGTCCAGGTTGCCGTCGCTGCGCCAGCGGGCCCGGTCACCGGTGCGATACATCCGGGACCCGGGTCCGGCGAACGGGTCTGCGAGGAACCGCTCGGCGGTCAGACCGGCCCGCCCCAGATATCCGAGCGCAAGCCCGCGACCGGCGACGTAGAGCTCGCCGACCACGCCGGGCGGTACCGGCCGCAGGTGCTCGTCAAGCACGTAGCACCGGGTGTTGGGGTCCGGACGGCCGATCGGGACGGCGCCCCGCCAGCCGGGCTCGGCGTCCCACAGCGTGGAGTTGACGGTGGCCTCGGTCAGGCCGTAAGCCGCGATCAGGTTCGCCCTCGCGCCGTGCCGGCGGAACAGCTCCGGCGGCACGGTCTCGGTGCCGACCAGGACCGTCGAACCGACCGGCAGCTCGCACTCCGGGGGCAGCGCGGCAAGCAGCGACGGCGGCAGGATCAGGTGACTGACGCGATGGCGGGCGAGAAAGTCCGTGAGCTGGGGTCCGGCCACCCGCGCCTCGTCGGTGATCAGGACGAGGCTGCCGCCGTGGCACAGCGCCATGCACAGCTCGAAGACCACCACGTCGAAGCCGATCGAGGCGAACTGCAGGACCCGGGCATCCGGGTGCAGGCCCATCCGGTCCACCGCCGTGGCCACCAGGCTGGCGATCCCCTCGTGCGGCACCACCACGCCCTTCGGCCGGCCGGTGGAGCCCGAGGTGTAGATCACGTACGCCGGCTGGTCCAGGCTGACCGGGCCCTGGCCCGGGTCGCTGGCGTCGAAGGCCGCGAGCCGGTCCGCGGTACCGGGCTCGTCCAGCAGCACCGGCACCGGCCCTGCGGGGAGCTGGCCCGCCACCGCTTCGGTGCCCACCACCACCGTGGCACCGGCGTCTGCCGTCATGTAGGCGAGCCGGTCGGCGGGGTGGGCCAGGTCCAGCGGCAGGAACGCCGCGCCGAGCTTGAGGCTGGCCAGGATCGCCGCCACCATGTCGAAGGACCGGGGTACGGCCACGCCGACCACCGAGCCAGCACTCACGCCGTACGCGGCGAGCAGGCGCGCGATCCGGTTCGCCCGCGCGTCGAGCTCGGCGTAACTGTGCTGCCGGTCGCGGTCCACCACCGCCGTCGCGTCGGGGCGCTCGGCGAGCCGCTGGGCGAACAGCCCGGTCAGGGTCTGCTCGTCAACGGCGCGGGCGGCGCCGTTGAAGCCGTCGAGCACCAGCTGCCGTTCGCCGTCGGTGAAGACGTCGACGCTGCTCACCGGCTCGTCCGGGTGGGCGGCTACCGCGTCGATCAGCATCGCCAGCCGCCGGCTGAGCCGCTCGGCCGTGCTGTCGGCGAACAGTTCCCTCGCGTAGCCCAACCGGCAGGACAGCCCGTGCTCGTCCTCGGTGAACGTGAACACCAGGTCGAACTTCGCCGTGCCGGTCTCGGACGGGAGGAACTCCAGCTCCGCGCCGTCCAGTGTGAGACTCTCGCCCGTCCGGCTGTGATAGCCGGTCATCACCTGGAACAGCGGGTTGCGGGCCAGCGATCGGGCCGGGTTGAGCCGCTCCACGACCGCCTCGAACGGCACGTCTGCGTGCGAGAACGCCGCCAGGTCGGCCGCACGAACCCGAGCGGCGAGTTCGGTGAAGGTGGGATCACCCGAAAGGTCGGTCCTCAGCACCAGGGTGTTGACGAAGAAACCGACCAGGTCGTCGAGGGCGGCATCGGTCCGCCCGGCGATCGGCGCTCCGATCGCGATGTCGTCGCCGGAGCCGGTCCGATGCAGCAGGGCCGCCACGGCGGCGTGCAGCAGCATGAACATACTCGCGCCGGTGGTCTGGCTCAGCTGCCGGAGCGCGGCGTGGGCCTGCGCCCCGATCCGGGTGGTGACCTCCGCGCCGGTGAAGTTCGGCCGGGACGGCCGGGGCCAGTCGGTCGGCAACACCAGCTCCTCGGGCGCACCGGCGAGGGTTCGTTCCCAGAAGGCGAGCTGCCGGGCGGCCAGGCTGGCCGGGTCATCGGGCTCGCCGAGCAACTCGCGCTGCCACAACGCGTAGTCGGCGTACTGCACCGGCAGCGGCTCCCAGGCCGGCTGGGTGCCGGACCGGCGGGCCGCATAGGCGGCGACGAGGTCGCGCAGGAACGGCCGGTCCGACCACTCGTCGGTGGTGATGTGGTGCAGGAGCAGCAGCAGGGTGTGCCCGCCCTGCTCGTCGTCGATCAAGGTGGCCCGGATCGGCAGCTCGGTGAGCAGGTCGAACGGCCGGGCGATCAGCTCTCGGATCAGGCCGGGCAGCTCGGCTCGCACGGCGGTGCGAGTTGCCATCAGCTCCGGCAGCTGCGCGGCGGGCACGATCCACTGACTTGGCACCCCGTCGTGGTCGGCGAACACGGTGCGAAGCGCCTCGTGCCGGCCGGCCACGTCCGCCAGCGCCGCGCCGAGAGCCGCCCGGTCCAGCTCGCCGTGCAGGCGCATCACCAGCGGGAAATTGTATGCCGCAGAGGTGTTTTCCATGTTCTGGATGACCCACAACCGCTGCTGGGCGTGCGAGAGCGGGATCCGCTCGGGCCGCAGCTGAGCCGTCAGCGCCGGCCGGGCTCGGTTGCCTGACCGGGCGGCCCGGGTGGCCAGCTCGGCGGGAGTGGGCGCCTCGAACAGGTCGCGGATGGACAGCTCGGCACCGAGCACGGCCCGGGCCCGGCTGATCAACCGGGTGGCAAGCAACGAGTGCCCGCCAAGATCGAAGAAACTGCTGTCGGCCCCGACCGTGCCCTCGACCAGGCCGAGGGCCTGCTCGAACAGGGTGCACAGCGCGCCCTCGGTCTCGGTGCCCGGCGCGCGCCGGACGGCCGGACCGGCCAGCGTGGGGGCCGGCAGCGCTGCGGTGTCCAGCTTGCCGTTGACCGTCAGCGGCAGGGTGTCGAGGGTGACGAAGGCCGACGGGACCATGTAGCTGGGCAGCCGAGCCTTGAGGAAATCCCGTAGCTCGGGCAGGACGGATTCGGCGCAGACGACGTAGCCGGTCAGCCGCTTGGCGCCGCCGGAGCCGGTGGCGGTCACCGCGGCATGAGTCACCGCGGGGTGGCTGGTGAGCGCCGAGGCGATCTCGCCCAGCTCGACGCGGTAGCCCCGGATCTTGACCTGGTCGTCGGTGCGGCCGAGGAAGTCGATGATCCCCGAGCCGGGCCGCTGCACGACCAGGTCGCCGGTGCGGTACATCCGGTCGCCGGGCGCGCCGAACGGGTCGGCGACAAACCGGTCGGCGCTCAAGCCGGGCCGGTCGTGGTAGCCGCGGGCCAGGCCGATTCCGGCGATGTAGAGCTCGCCGGGGCAGCCGGGCGGGACCGGACGCAGCGCGACGTCCAGCACGTAGGCGCGGGTGTTCCAGATCGGCCGGCCCACCGCGGGTGTATCGCTGTCCATCGTGGACGCGCCGAGGGTGTTGATCGTGTACTCGGTCGGCCCGTACAGGTTGTACCCGTAGGTGCCGTCGGTGTCGCGCAGCGGGTTCCACACCGTGTCCGGCACCGCCTCGCCACCGAGCAGCACCAGCGGCGGGACGTGCCCGGTGAGCAGGCCCTCCTCGATCAGGAGCTGCGCGTAGGTCGGCGTCACGTTGACGACGTCAATCTGGTGGGCGTCGCAGTAGGCGACCAGCGCCTCGGCGTCCCGGCGCAGTTGCTCGTCGCAGATGTGCACCTGGTGGCCCTCCACCAGCCAGAGCAGCTCCTCCCACGACATGTCGAAGGCGAAGGAGACGGTGTGCGCGACCCGCAGCCGCCGGCCACCGGCCTGCTCGATCGCCGGCGCGAAGATGTTGACCTGGTGGTTGAGCTGCATGTTCGTCAAGCCCCGATACGGGGTGACGACGCCCTTGGGTCGGCCGGTGGAGCCGGTGGTGTAGATCACGTACGCCGGGTGCTCGAGCCGGCCGGGCGCGCCGGGAACGAATCGGGCCAGCTCCGCGTCGGTGATCGACGTGCCGGAGTATCCAGCCAGCCCCACGGCCGGATCGTCGAGGCACACCGCGTCGTCGGTCAGGCCGACCGCGCTGGTTGAAAGGACGCACAGCGGGCCGGTATCGGCGATCATGTCGTGCAGCCGCTCGGCCGGGTGATCGAGGTCCAGGGGCAGGTACGCCGCGCCGGTGCGCAGTACCGCGAACAGCGCGACGACCATCTCCACCGAGCGGGGCAGGGCGAGCGCGACCACCCGCTCCGGGCCGGCCCCCCGGGCCAGCAGCAGCCGGGCGAGCCGGTTGATCTCGGCGTCCAGTTCGGCATAGCTGAGCTCGCGGTCGCCGAAGACCAGGGCCACGGCGTCGGGGGTGTGCCCGGCCTGGACGGCGAGCATCTCGGCGACGGTGACATCAGGTACCGGATGGGAGCTGGCGTCCCAGCTCTCGCCGAGCGCGGCCCGCTCGGCCGGCAGCAGCAGGTCAAGGCCACCGACGGCTGCGTCGAGACCGACGGCTGCGTCGAGCTGGTCGGCGAGCCGCTCCAGGAGCAGGGTGTACCGGTGCAGGATCGTCTCCGCAGCTTCGGAGTCGATCAGGTCCGCGCGGTAGGACAGGGTGACCTGCAGCCGGGTCTGCGGGGTGACGATCAACGTCAGCGGGTAGTGGGTGGAGTCGATGTTGGTGACGGCGGTGATCTGGTGCCGGTCGCGCATCGCGACCATCCGGTCCTCGCCACCGCCGGGGCGCAGCACGAACAAGGTGTCGAACAGGGTGCGGTGGCTGGTCTGGGCCTGCACATCGCCGAGGCCGAGGTATTCGTGAGCCATCAGCGCGGTGCGCTCGTCCTGCAGCCGGCGCAGCAACTCCCCCACCGGCTCGGCGGGCCGCAGGGTGACCCGGGTGGGCACGGTGTTGAGGAACATCCCGATCGTGGACTCCACGTCGGCAACCTCCTCGGGCCAGCCGGCGACCGCCGAGCCGAACACCACGTCGTCGCGGCCGAGCATCGCCGACAACACCAGCCCCCATGCGGCGTTCAGCAGCGGGTTGAGGGTCAGGCCCCGGCCGCGGACCAGGGCGCGCAGTCGGTCGCTGAGCGCCTCGGGCAGGTGCACGTCGAGGTTGACCGGGACGGCGCCCTGACCACCCCGCGCGACGGGCGCGACCAGGGCCGGTTCGGCCAGCCCGGCCAGGGCATGCCGCCAGGCGTCCTTGGCGGCCACGGTGTCCTGGCGGTCGAGCCAGGCGAGGTAGTCGCCGTAGCTGCCGGGCCGCATCAGCCCGCTGTCGTCGCCCGAGCGCGCGTACAGCTCGAACAGTTGCTCCAGGAACAGCCAGGCCGACCAGCCGTCCCAGGCAATCAGGTGGCTGCTGACCACCAGCCGGTCGCGACCGGGACCGAGCCGGATCACGGTCAGCCGGCACAGCGGCGGGGCGGACAGATCGAACCGGCGGGTCCGGTCGGCCGCGAGGAACGCGTCGAGCCGGCGGTCCTGCTCGGCGGCGGTCAGGTCGGTCAGGTCGAGTTCCTCGACCGGCATCCGGGGGGCCCGGCAGACGAACTGCACCGGACGCGGCACGCCGTCGCTGGTGAACCCGGCCCGCAGACTCGGGTTGCGCTCCAGCAGGGTCCTGCTCGCCGCCCGCAGCCGGTCCACGTCCAGCCGGTGCGCGAAGTCGAAGGTGGACTGCGCGGTGTAGACGTCCAGGCCACCGGTGTCGTAGCTGGCGTGGAAGTACAGGCCCTCCTGCAGCGGCGACAGCGGCCAGATCTCGTCCACAGCCTGCCCGGCGCCCCGCTCGACCTGCGCAGTTTCCTCAGCGGTGAGAGTGAACCGCCCGCCGTCGACGTCGGCCCGCGACGCGGGCTGCGCCTCGGGTTGCGACGTGGCGGCCAGCGC
>JANNPJ010000478.1:0-9764 GCA_031400005.1 Kineosporiaceae bacterium
GTCACGGCTGCTGGAGTCGCTGCGCATCACCTGAGCAACGGCCCGCAGGTGTTCCAAGCCGTCTCCGGAGCATCAGTCGACTTCGGGTCGATCGAGAGAGATGAGGCTGTCCGGATCGACGGCCGTTCCCTCGACGGCATCGGCGTCGAAGATTTCGAGCTCATGCACCCTGCCATCCACGACATGCAGAACGATGTTGACGCGCTGGCCGGTCGTGCTACGCCCCGTCGCGGCCAGCGAGATGTAGTCGAGCCTGCCCGTACGCGAAAGCCGGCCGATGATTTCCGCTGGCACCGGAGCGGCGGACGTAGCCACGTGCACCGACGAACAACCGCACGCGCATTGACCTATCACGAGGCTCAGGGCAAGTTGGGCGGTCAGCTCCGCACCGGCTTCCGTAGCGAGCCACGACAGCAACCGCAGTTCGGAAGGTGTCAGCGGCCGAGGACATTCGAGGACGCGAAACACCGGTTGGCCGAGCGGCAAGTCACCTATCATCCGGCCAGTCTGCCTGCAGGGCTGTCGGGCGGCGCGGCAGGCGTGGGTGGCCCACAGGTAACGAGGCAATGGTTTGAGGGCTCCATTGTGCGCAGGACCATTTTCGCTTGCGGTGACACCGTAGAGTTGTGGAGATGAAGGTACTGTCGGTGAACATCGGTCGCCCACAGCCCAATCCGTGGAAAGGGCTGGCGGCCACAGGGATTGACAAGCGACCCGTCGAAGGGCCGGTCGCCGTCACCGAGCCCGGACCGAAAGGCACCGGTGCTGTGGGGCTGGCCGGAGACCGGGTTTACGACGTCCAGCATCACGGTGGGTCGGATCAGGCTGTCTACGCCTACGCCCGCGAAGACCTGGATCGTTGGGAGGTCGAATTCGGCCGGCCACTGTCGAACGGCTGCTTCGGTGAGAACCTCACCACGACCGGACTCGACGTGAACGCCAGCCGAATCGGTGAGCGCTGGCGCATCGGCACTGACGTCGTCCTGGAAGTGTCTTGCCCGAGGATTCCCTGCGCCACTTTCCAGGGCTGGCTGACGGCTGAGGGCTGGATCAAGCGGTTCACGCAGGCCGCCGTTCCGGGCCCCTACCTGCGCATCATCGAAGCCGGCGAGATCAGCCACGGTGACCGGATCGAGATTGTGCACCGCCCCGAGCACGACGTGACGGTCGAACTCGCCTTCCGGGCGATGACCACCGAACCGAACCTGCTGAGCCATTTGTTGGTCGCGGACGCCCTTCCTCGGCAGTCCGTCGAAACCATCAGGCGTCGGGTCGGTCGCGGCTAATCCAGGCGACCATCCGCGGATCACGACCGCCGACCTAGCCGCCGCCCGGCCCTTGTGGGTCGGGCGACGCCTCCTTCTTACATTGGGTAATCCGTTGGCATGAGCTTGGTTTCGCTTGTCTCGCGGCCCAGAACCGGCTGCCCGGAGCCGGACAGCTTTGAGCGCAGGTGGTCGGCGAGCCGGGTGCTCAGCGCCACGATGGTCAGCGTGGGGTTCACGTACCCCAGGCTGGTCGGGAAGACGGAGCTGCCCGCGACGTAGAGGTTGGAGAGCCCATGCACGCGGCAGTTCTCGTCCACCACGCCCTGCTTCGGATCGGGGTGGATCCGGGTACCGCCCATGGGGTGATGCATGCCGCCGATCCGCGCCTGCAGTGGTCCGCTGAAATCGAGCCAGGGATCGAACGTGCCGATCCCCGAGCGGTCGATCTCCGCCCCGAACAAGCGCGTGCTGCGAAGCAGGTTCTGCTGGTCCGCCTCGGACCAGGTCGGCCGATAGTGCAGGCGGCGGCGGCCGAGCGCGTCGGTGCGGGTTCCCAAGGTGAGCCGGTTGTCGCGGTCCGGGGACTGCTCGGTCGCGACGTGTACCTCGAGAACCGGGAACTGGGATCGGTCGACCTCCCGCCGCGACCAGCCGCCGCGGAACCACTGGTAGGCGTCCGGAGAATGCTGCCAGTTGCTCGGGTCGGACCGGTCCTGGTTGCGCAGCACCGCGGCGACCTCGCTGGGCCGAGAGAGCAGTTCTCGGGCCGATGCCAGCGGCCGATCAACCCGCTTTCCGCGCAGCAGCGGCTTCAGCGAGCGCAGCGCGCGCTCGGCAGCGGAGTTGAAGCCGGCTCGCCGAGGGATGATCACGGCGCCCATGTTCAGCAGCCGCTCCTCCTGCTTAAGCTCCGGGTCGAAGGTCAGAACGCCGTTGACCAACTCGTCCCCGACGTAATGCAGGTCGTAGAGGCCCAGCCGGTCGACCAGGTCCGGGGAGGACGGGACGATGGCGCCGAGCCGGAACTCGGGATGGTCGGTGACATAGCGGCCGACATTGTCGTGCCGGTTGCCAGGCGCGCCGGGGCGGGTGGGCTCCGACGAGAGCAGCACCTGGCTGTTCTCGACGCCGCCGCAGGCCAGAACGAAGATCTCAGCGGTCACCGAGAGCGTGCTTCCGTCGCTGCGGACGACCTCCGCCCGGCGAATCGCCGTCCCGTCCGAGCCGCCGTCCAACGTGACGACGGTACTACCGATAGCGACAGTGACGTTGGCTGCAGCGAACAGCTCGTCGCGGGCACGCAGGGTGAAGAAGTCCGAGGGGGCGAACTGCGCCATCCGGGTGCCCAGTGTGCCCAGGTCGAGCGGCGGAGTGGCAGGCGTCGACCATCGGCCCACCTCGTCGTCCACCGTGCTGCCGGCCCAGGTGAGATGCGCGCGGTCGTAGTAGTCCCGAAGCTCGGATGCGCCGAACGGCCATCCACTCCCGGGCTGCCAGGACTTCGCCGCGAAGTCGATCTCTTCGCCGGTGAGCGTCCGGGCGTAGGTGCGGCTCTTCCCCGGCCAGGACAGGTGTACCCAGTCGTTGGCCGTGCCGCCGAACTGCCGGCGCCGCGCCGCGGACATGGCATTCGACTCGTAGTACGGCGAGTCGGTCTGGCTCCCAGCGAGGTCCTGGGCCGCGTCGTCGGGCTCGTAGAGCCCGCTCTCCAAGACGAGGACCTCGAACGGTGCACCGATGCACTCGCGGGCGACGGTGAGCCCAGCCGGGCCCGCGCCGATCACGCAGACATCGGTGTGAATCTCACGCACCGTGACCGTGGCGGAGGTGGAATGGGGGTCGGGCACGATCGGGTCACTCCCTATGGCGTCGGGGCACGGGCAGTTCGCTTCGGTTCCGTGGATGCGGATCAAGGTCCGCGAGGCGGGTTGGCCGCGGGTGGCGGCCTTAGTTGTCCAAGACCATATACTTTGCCTCACCGTCGGCCTACCACGGGAACGTTGTCACCCTGCTCAGTCCCTGCCCAGCGGCACGTTGAGTAACCCGACAGCCGGAGCACTGCCCGGGGACAATATGCGGCAAGGCACCCTCTGCCCGGTTTGAGACTCAAGCACCCTGGGCGACTGAACGACTACATACCGTTAACGCCAGCAGCTTTCTCCCCTCCTGTTACCTGGCGTCAACTCAGCCCCAGGTCCCCCTACCTATCGTCACGCGGCCAGCAATGCTGAGTGATCCTTAATGAGCCAGAGACTCCGCCGCGGCCACTGGTCCGGATCGCATCTGCCAGTCCGCCGGATCATCCTGCTCAAGGAGGTCGCGTGCCTGTCATGAGGACCTCAACATCGCCCGTGGTGTGCGCACGGGTGAACGGATATGGGGAGGAGCCACCGCCCCCCCGCGTCACCGTCTGGTACGGGATGCCCGCGTATACCAAGGACGGCAAGGTCGTCCGCTTCTTCCAGAGCGCGCAGAAATTCGACACCCGGTACTCGACGCTCGACTTGAACGACGCGGCGAACCTCGACGCAGACACCATGTGGCCGACCGCCTTCGCCCTGACGGAACTGACCGCCGAAGCCGAGGCAAGGATCGGCGTGCTTGTCACGAAGGCGGTGAGTAGTCCCCACCGGACGGTGCTCGCAGTGCCGGCCCTGAGTGCGCGCGGTGCAGAAAGGAGCGCAGACAGGCGAGAGGGCAGTACGGTGCAGAGTATGAAAATGGGGCCAGGGGTGTGGCGCATCTGCCTAGGAATCGTGCTGATTGTCGTGTTCGGCTTCATCGCGATTCAGCGGATCCAGCAAGACGCGGAGGCTTGGAGAATCGGCTCGGCGGTGCTGCTCGCTGCGCTGGGCGTCAGCCAGATTGTGACTGGAGTTCGGGAGCGGCGGCCGCCAGAGATGAAGAAGTGACGGACCGGACGGCCACCTCGATCATCCTAGCGCGGGGTGCGCCGGCCGGACGGCCAAGTACGCATACTTTTCCGATCCTGATGGCAATTCTTTGGCCCTGCAAGAGATTTCCTCGCGTACCGCCAGGCCTTAGCCTGGACGACAGCTCCGTCTGCTGACCTGCTGGAGGCCACGGTCGGAGCCATCGTCCAGGGGCGGTGAGCTCAACGCGAAGACGGACCAGTCCAGTTCACCGGAACGTGTGCCAGGCGGACCCGCTGTGGGTGGTCGCCGACCGAAACCGAGGCCGTCTTCTCACCTGTGGAGAAGTCGATCGCGGTGACCCGATCGGCGCCGCTTTCCGAGATGATGCAGGCCTTCCCGTCACCGCTTACCGTCGCCCAGTACGGTTTCGACGCGCTGACGAGCGGGCCCTCCTGCAGTGTCGAACGGTTGACGATGGTCGCGTAGTCGTCCATCGTCCCCGCGACGCAGAGCTTGGTGCCCTCCGGATTCATCGAAATGCCGTGGTGGCGCGAGTCATTGATCCAGGTGGTGCGGTCGGCGCTGGTTGCCGCGTTCTTCGGGAGCGTCTTCACGCGGGTAATCTTGTCGGCCGCGATGTCGTACTCCAGGAAGCCGTTGAAGAACGACACTTGGAAGTAGAGCTTCGATTCATCCTGGCTGAAGGCAGCCGGGCGGACCGCGTCGGAGAAGTCCTTCAGGCCGATCGCGTCGAGGCGTGCGCGCATATCGATGACCTTGACCTGCTTGAAGGTCGTCGCGTCGATAACGGTGATCCGGCGGTCACCCTTCGTCCAGTCCAGCCACGGTTCGTCGAGCGCGGTATTGACGTCACCGATGGACATGTTCCAAATGTACTTACCGTCGCGCGTGTAAATATTCTCGTGTGGTTTGTCGCCAGTCGGAAACGAGCCCACTTGCTTGCCCGTGTTGATGTCCAGCACGTGCACAGTGTTTCCGGTCGAGGCCGATACGGCCACCTGGGCGCCGTCGGGGGAAACCGCCATGTGGTCGGAGCGATAACCGGACACGGCGAAGCGCCAATTGATCCGGCCGGTGCCGAGATCGATCGAGACGACGTCGGCGAAGCTCGGCCGGGAGACGACCATCGACGTGCCGTCCGGCGTGGAGTACATGTCGTCGACCAACTGGTCATGGCCCTCGCCGACGCCGTTGCGAATGGCTTGAAAGTAGATCCACCTGATCGGATCGGCGTTGATCTCCGCCAGCCGTTCCTTCTTGTCCGGCACGACGTCGACCCGGCCGATCTTCGCGAGGTCACCGGTGGAGCTGATGACGTCGGCAGTGGCATCCCAGTTGTTTCCGACAAACATCACCTCGCGCAAAGCAGGTTTTTCGCTCTGTGCAATGGCTTTGGAGTCCTTCGCAGAGGTCGCTGAGCCCTCCGCGGTAGCGGCGTTCGCCGTACCGCCGATGGTCAGGGCAAGTGCCGCGGCGAGGGGAAAGAGCTGCCTAGATCTGAGGACAGACATGACGGGGTCCCTGCCTTCGGTGGGGGGCATGCAACAGATCGTTAGATCTAACTTACTGGACAGTAGGGATGGCGCTGCCTCTCCACAAGAGCCCGCGCACGACAATATTTTGCCGCCGGCGAACGGATCGCCGAGCGGTTGCGGGAGGCCCCGCGAGGAGAAGTCGACGTCGTTGCGTGATCCAAGAGTGATCCAGAGGGCTTGTGGACTCGGAGCGACACGTAGGGCCGACACAGCGAAAGCCGGAACCAGTCGTCAGTCGGCGGTGAGCTCTCCCAAGGTCACCTGCAGACTTTGGGAAGCGCCGCCCCGCTGGACGACGACCGAGACCACCTACCCGGTAGCACGAATCACGAACACTGGGACAGGCATGCCTCCTTGAAAGCCCCATTCGCGATGGTGACCAGAGCGAACGCGGTCGAGGCGACCTGTCGTTCATCGAAGCGAACTTCGCCGTACGGGGTAGCGATAGGCGCTGACCTGAGCGCCTGGGCAATATCAAGCGAATCGGTGACGCCGGCTCGCTTGATGGCCTCGACCACCGCCATGACGGCCGTGTAGGACTGCATGCTGAACGCCCTGGGCGCTGCCCCACTGAAGTCGCGGAACCGCTTGATCCAGTCCTGCGCGGAAACGGTGATCGACGGCATGGGTGGGGTAATGAAGTAGACGTTCTTGAGATCCTTCTGGGAGGCGGAATCCAAGATCGCTAGATCAGCGGAGCCGTCACCCAAAATCACCTTTCCATCGAACCCAGCAGCACGCAGATCTCGCACCAGAATTCCGGCTTCCGCATAATACCCGGTGTAGAAGACGGCGTCCGCTCCCGAATTTATGATCTTTTTGACTGACGGCGCGTATGTTCGCGCGCCCTGGGTGATGCCAAAGACCGCCAGCGCCGGATGCTTCGTCTTGGCCAACTCCGAACGTGCGCTTTCGGCGAGCGTGAACGAGAAACTCGTTGCGTCTTGCACGATGACGGGACGTCGGATGCCAAGTTGTTTCACCCAGGGAACGGCAGACTTCGCCTCATCGGCAACGGTTCCCATCAGGAGAAATAAGCCGGAGTAGGGGTTCTTGAGCAGATCGGTCGAATTCGCCCCGGGCTCGACGTGCACGATGCCGGCCTGGCGCAGGATCGGTAGCGCATTGGTCAGCGAAGAGCTACAAATGCCGCCGACCGTTGCAGTCACCTTGACTCGTATCAGCTCTTCCACTGCGGCGACGGTTTGCGCTGGATCACAACCACCGTCAATGGACTGCACAATGAGCTTTTTGCCGAGCACCCCACCTGCCGCGTTGACCTCGGCCACAGCCATCTCTTGGGCCGCGAGATCACTTTTCCCGATTTCCGCGTACGGTCCGGTGATTGGGAGAAACGAACCAAAGCGGATTTCGGCTGGAGCAGCGGCCGCTGCTGGCCCCTCGGCTGCCGGCGAACAGGCAGCGGCAAGCAGGACTATGACGAGGGCCGCGAACCCACCCTTGAGCGAACTGGCCATTCTGGCCTCCAGAAGCATATCTGGCTTCGTCGACCCGAACCGGGCGAAGGTTGAGCCTGCGCCCGGCACCGGTTCGTCTGATCAAGTCCAGGGCGAGCACGTCCGATCAGGAGGAATGGACTCCTTGGCCGCTCACCCTCGCCGAGGCGTCGAGTTGGTCCGATCCCCACAAGTGGCATCCGCGTTGCTCATCCTTGTTCTCGTCGCCTTCGGGCTCCTCGTGGGCATCAACAACTCCCAGGTGGCCTCGGCGCTGCGTGGCCAGCACAACGCTCTGGCTATCGACAATGACTTCACCCAGGCGCGACTGGCAGTGGCCAACGAGGCGCTGGCGGTCCGCACCTATCGCGTGGAGTCCTCGACCATCAATCTGCGGCGCGTGCGAGCCACCCTGGTCGAGGCCGACACCCGGATCCAAAGAGCCCTCGTGAGGGGCCAGGTACCAAAGGACGAAGCAGAGCGCCTGCTCGCCGAGCAACGAACCTTAGTTTCGACAGCCAACGCCATGGTGGAATTCACCCTTAACGGCGACGACGATGCCAGGCGCGTGGCCGATGTCCTGGTTCCGCCGGCCTACTACGTCCTCAAGGCCGACCTTGATCGCGTCGCGGGTGACTTCCATGATCGGGCTCAGTTGCGCCTGGCCGATCTGCAGACGGTGCAGCGGAAGACCACCATCGCGCAGGCTATCGGTGGAGCGCTCCTGGCCGTTGTGGTGGGCGGCCTGCTACGGATGCTGATGCGATATCAGCGAAACATCCGCGAACAGGCGCACATGCATCAGTATGACGCCTCCCATGATGCGCTGACCGGTCTACCGAACCGGGGCAGCTTCTCTCGCACCTTGA
The DNA here is from genome assembly GCA_031400005.1 of Kineosporiaceae bacterium. Lineage (GTDB taxonomy): Bacteria > Actinomycetota > Actinomycetes > Actinomycetales > Kineosporiaceae > JANNPJ01. Next base: position 8,027 of record JANNPJ010000478.1, read on the forward strand.
ATCGCGCCATTGACGAGGCCGAGCGCGGGGAACCCGTGGCGGTCGCGCTGATCGACCTGGACGATTTCAAGCAAATCAATGACCTCTTCGGACACCGAGCAGGTGATGTCGTGCTGGCGGCGGTGGCGGATACCCTCCGCGCGTCCGTGGGCCCCGCGGACCTGGTTGCCCGGTTGGGCGGTGATGAATTCGCCGTCATACTTCGCGGTCTGGCCGCAAAACCCGCGGGATTGGAGCACTGGGGCCGAGGAACCGCGGCGGCCCTGCGCCGTCAGGTTGCCGCTCCTGACATCGACACGGCCATCGACATCTCGGGCAGTGTCGGAGCAAGCGCGGTGGAGCCTGGCGATGATGCCGCGAGCGTGACACACCGCGCCGACCAAGCGATGTATCACGCGAAGGTCACCCCCGGGTGCAGCTCCTGGGTGATTCGTCGTTCAGACCCGGCTAGGCAACCGGACGTGATCTCGGGTGAGTTGCTGATCGGGATCCGCCGCTTGATCGACGCGTACGATCCGGGCAGAGAGCTGATCTTGCACTATCAGCCTCAGCTGGATCTCGCAGATGGAAGGGTTCGCTGCGTGGAAACACTCGTGCGCTGGCAGCACCCGGAGCGTGGACTTCTCCAGCCAGATGCGTTCCTCGCGCTGGCCCTGACCCCGGATTTACAGTCTCGGTTCAGCCTTTTGATCATTGAACGCGTTTTGGCTGAACTGGCCCAGGTCCGCCGGCACGTGCAACAGACCGGGTTGGCTGACGAGTCTTTCACCGTTGCAATCAATCTGACGGCCGCGATTCTCGCCGTGGATGGGATGGTTGACCAAGTCCAGAAGATGATGAACGAGGCAGCCATCGACCCCTCCTGGCTACGCATCGAGATCAGCCAGTTGGACGCGTCGGTCGATCTGAGCGCCTTGGAGTCGGCCATCAGCGCGCTGCGGGTGAGAGGCACCGGTACCACGTTGGACAACTTTGGCCTGGGAACTGGGGAACTCGATGCTTTGCAGCGACTTTCCATTGACCAGTTGAAATTGGATCGCAGCTTCGTGGTGGGACGTCGAGGCGCTCCACCGGATGACCGGGTCCTGGCCGCCTCGGCGGCGCTGGCCCACAGCCTGGGACTTCTCGCCGCAGCGCAGGGAGCCGAGGACAGTGCCATGTGTGAACGGCTGGCCCGACTCGGGTTCGATCTGCTTCAGGGCCAACACCTGGCCCACCCCGTCCGCAGCGACGAATTGATCAACGAACTGGATCAAATGCAGTCGCGGCGACGGGATGGGGCGGCGCTACCTCAGGGACCGGATTAGGGCTAAGAGCCACCGGCAGTCCCTATTGCCGGTGGCTCTACGTCTTGCGGATCACGATCACCCGCTGGAGCAGGATGAAGACGAACAGCACGGTACCCACGAAGATCTTGGTCCAGTGCGAACTCAGCGTGCCGTCGAACGTGATCAGGGTCTGGATCAGCCCCAGAACCATCACCCCCAGGACGGTTCCGAGGATGTACCCGGTTCCACCGGTGAGGATCGTTCCGCCGATCACAACCGCGGCGATGACGTCGAGTTCCAGTCCCACACCGTTGAGCGAGTACCCGGACGAGGTGTAGAAGGTGTACAGCACACCTGACAGGGCGGAGCAGAATCCGCTGATCGCGTAGACAGCGACCTTCACCCTGCCGACCGGCAGTCCCATCAGCAGAGCCGACTGCTGGTTACCACCGACGGCATAGACCGAGCGC
>JANNPJ010000490.1:0-13424 GCA_031400005.1 Kineosporiaceae bacterium
GTTGGGCTGATGATCGCGATGGTTCCGGGTGGGTGTGCTGGGTCGGTGGAGATTTGGTGACGCCATCGGCCTTCATGTTTGAACCTGTGGTCTCGGTCGCATTTGCAGTGGAGGTTGGGTTCGCTGGTGGCTCCGGCGGGCCAGGAGATCAGGTGGTCGAGGTCGCAGCGGGAGGCGGGTCTATCGCAGGTGGGGGTGCGGCAGGTGGCGTCGCGGGCGCGGACGTGGTCGGCCAGGGCGGTGGGTGGTCGGTAGGTTTTGCGGCCGTAGTTCAGCAGGTATCCGGTGATGGGGTCGGTGACCAGACGCCGCCAGGTGCTGCCGCGGCTGAGGGCGAGGTCGCGGGCGGTGTCGGCGGTGATCGGTCCGTGGCCGTCGAGTTCGCCGGGTTCCTCGTTCAATCCGAGGAGGGTTTCGAGTCCGATGGTGATTTGGACGTGGGCGCGGAGGTCGGATCGGCGGAACATCCCTCCAGCACAAGGTGATTGGATGCCAGTGGGGTGATCTGAGGTGTGACCCGCTGCTGGCGTAGTACCGGTGCTCGTGGCTGCGGCGCCCGTGGCGTCGGTGCTTGTGCCGTTGGCCGAGCTGGTGCGTGCACCGGTGGAGGCACCTGCGCTCGTTGAGGTTCCCGCGTCCGTGGGCGGCCCGGAATGGCCTGGCCCGCAGACACCCTCGTCTGTCGCGCTCCCCTGCCCGGTCGCGTCACCCGGCTCGGTCGCGTCACCCGACCCGGTCGCGTCACCCTGGTCCGTCGCGTCACCCGACTCGGTCGCGTCACCCTGGTCGGTCACATCACCCTGGTCGGTGGCGTCGGTGGCGTCGGTGGGGTTGGTGGTGTCTTCGGGGTAGGGCGGGTCGTAGTGGCGGTGGCTGTTGTCCCAGGGGTCGAAGAGTGGTGGGGTGTCGTCGCGGTGGATGTCGCCGGTGTTCGGGTCGAGGGTGGGGATGAGGGTCGCGTGGTCGGTGTCGATCTCGGTGCCGGTGTCGACCGGGCCGGTGGTGGAACTGTTGGGCATGTGCCCGTGGATCACCAGGTGGGTCAGGACGTCGGCGCGCAACTCGTGCAGGCTGCGGGGGCTGCCGGCATCGCGGGCGGCCCGGGCGTAGGCATCGATCACCGCGTACACCCCTTCGGCTTCAGCGGCTCCGAGGTGCGCGTAAAGGTCGCCGGTCTGGTCGGTGCGGCTGGTGCGGTGGGTGACCCGCCGGCCTTTGAGGTCGGTGTGGGTTTGGCCTTGCACGAAACGGGGGGCGATCCGGGTGATCGCCCGCCTCAGGGCCTTGTGTAGTTTCGCTGGGACCTGGGTGGCCGCCTTCCCCAGGATCGCGGCCTCGACCCGTCCGGCGATCGCGGTGGCTGCCCGCTCGGCTTCGGCTGGGGAGCGGCCCGCTTTCAGCGCCCCCGCGTACTGTGCGTCGGCCAGCGGGCTGGTGTGCTCCTCGATGATCTCCACCCGGCGCAGATCCAGGCGGCCGTCGGACAGTGCTTGCAGGGTGCCTTTCAGGCGGGTGGTCAACGCCAACGCCACCCGGATCAGTTGCCGGGCCTGGTACTCACTCACATACAGGCAGGAGATGATCTCCTTGACCGCCATGTCATCGCGGGTCAACGGGCTCAACTGCTGATACTCGGCGAGGTTCTTCGTCCGATCCAGTGCTGCCGGGGGCAGCGGTAACGGGACCATGCAATTCAGGTGATACAACTGCGCGATCTTCACCAACCGGTCGGCTTCACACCGGCCGATGGCCTTGCTGTCCCCGGCGATCCCTTCGACCAGCGCGTACCCCACCGCCGAATCATCCACCTCCTCATCGACCAGGTCCTCGTCCCGGCTCTCCACCGGGTCGCCATCCCCCCGGTCCCCGCAGCCCACCAGACCGCCGTCCCCGTTGTCCGCTGGGTCGCCGTTCTTGCCATCTACTGGCTCGCTGTCCCCGTTGTTTGCTGGCTCGCTGTCCCTGCTGTCTGCTGGGTCGCTATCCCTGCTGTGTGTTGGTCCGCGGTGGCCGTTCTCGGTGGGAAGGCTGTCCGCGTCGTCGATGTGTGTAAAGCCATCGGGATCGGCGACACCGGCCTCGGTTTCTAGGTCGGCATCATCGGTGAAACATCCGAGCTTGGCTGGTGTTTCGACTACTGATGCTTCACCGTCGTCGGGCTGTTCGGTCGAGCAAGGCGTCAGGTCGAGGTCGAAGTCGAAGTCAGGGTCGGGATCGACGCTGATGTCGGAGTCGGGGTCGGTGGCGCGGTTTGAGCCGGGCTTGATGGCGAGGTCGGAGGGGATGCGAGGGCTGGGCAGCGTGTCGGGACTGAGTCGTTGATCGGTGGCGAATATTGTTTCTGGGTTGGATGATTGGTCGCCGGTCGCTGGTTGGCCGGGATCGGTTGACGGGCGTGGGGAGGGTGGCGGCTGGCTGCCGTCTCCCGCTTGGTGATCCCACGTCGTTGTCATGTATCCAAGGCTAGACCCGCGAAAATCGGGCCACAACCCTGGTTTCATGATCTGTGGATAACTCAAAGTGGTTGCACTCAAATCTGTTTAAGAAAGCGCTGCCAATGCTCCTGTCTTCTTGTTGCCGATCTAGGAACATTGAGTCAGTAGTTCACCTTACGATGAGCCTTGTTTCATGCTTGTACCAAGGAAAAACCTTATGCTTCATAGGTTCTCGAAGATCTACTGGTGATGCACTGAGGGCCTCCGAGTCAGTCTGTCAGGGGTCGGAGATACGCTTGCTGACGAACGCTTGGGAAACCTTCTGCTGTACGGCTTCTAAGGCCAGAGCTCAGGGGCAATAGGTGCGGAACGGTGATCAGACTCAAACGAGTGCTGCCGGTCCGACTGCGAGGGGAGGATGCACTAGCGACCAGCACAGGGTCGATGATCGGAACCAGGACGGCCGAGGAACCGACCGGGTCGACCAAGAACCGACCGAGTTGATCATGCAGACTCGGGACCAGCCAGGGACTCTAGCGGTTGCGGTTCGGCCCCTCGACGGCCGCAGTCGGTGCTCCCGGCCGACGGGCCGAACCCACTCCTGCTCGCCGATCGCTCCTGAGTTCAGCGCAGAGCACATCGGGGGCCCTTGGGGTCAATATCGGAGGCCAACGTTGGGGGCCAACCTTGGGGTCAACGCTGGAAGTCAACGCTGGAAGTCAACGCTGGAAGTCAACGCTGGAGGTCAACGAACTGACGACGCAACTGTTGGTACCAGGCGCGGCGTCGGGCGGTCTCGGCCTCGGCCGGCGGGCTACCCAGCGCAACAACCGGATCGGTGACGCCGTAGGTCACCCGATAAGCGAGGAGGCTGGTCGCGACGTCCATCCAGGCCCGGGTGTCCTCGGCCGGCGGGATCGGTCCGAGCACCGTGGTGAACCAGGCAGGCAGCAACGCACCTTCACCAACCGCGTCGGCGACTCGGGTGCGTAACCGGTATTGCAGAGCCGCCCACGCGTGTTCACCGGCCGCGAGTACATCGGCGACCGCGACCTGCTGCTCCGCGTCGACGTCGAGTACCGCTGCCGCCTCCTGGGCCGGCGCGGCCAACTCGCGGGCCCGTTGGCGGGCCTGGTCCCGCCCGGCCACCGCTGCCCGGAATTCCTCGACCGCCCTGACATGCCGCTCGTCGTCCCGGCTCGTTTCGACAAGCACCGCACAGGCCTCGAGAGCGACGTCCCGGTGATGGAACTGGGTGCGAAGCGCCTCCGCATGCGCTGCCACCGCTGCCTCCAGCGCAGATCGACCGGACGGCGGCAAGAGTTCCGACCGCGCCACATGGCCTGCTTCGGCCACCTGCGCGAGGTGCACCTCGGCACTGTCGACGTCATCCAATTCCACCTCGGCGGCGGTCGCCTGCAGCCGGATGTTCCGCTCCAGCCACTCCACTCGAGCATCCAACCGTTTCACCAGGGCGGCCAGATCGTTAGAGGTGGTCTCGACCGCTATCGAGCGATTCTGCACCTGCCGAAGAGCGGTCCGGACGTCGTCCAGCGAACCGTCCAGGGCATTCAGGCGATCGGGGAGGTTGCCGATCGCCACCCCCAGGTCGTCGACGTCATTTCGCAATTGGACGACGGTATAGCTGAGATCGCCGTCCTGACCCTGTGGGCTCATCGCTCACCGACCCTCGTCGCCCGGATTCCCATCCTGTGCCCGATTCCCGTACCGTGCCCCGATTCTGACGCCGAGTCGGCATTCATACCGATTCCCACGCCGGAGATCTTCGAGTGGCTTCAGGTCGCGGTGACCGAGACCCGATGGACGTGCCAGATCGCGCCGAGCAGGATCGCCATCCCCAGACCGACGACCCAGAGCGGCAGTCGGGCGACCGCACCGATCAGAGTGATCAGGGCACCGACGGCGACCGACAGCGCACCCGGACGCAGCGCCAGGTGCGTGCCGCTCGGCGGATGCACGGGCATCCACAGCAAGGTCGCCGCGGCCGCGATCATCGGGATCACCAACAGCACCCACCAGCGTGACGACCAGTCCGCCACCGCGGCGACCCCGAGCGAAACCCCGCCAACCGCCGTCACCACCCCGGACCAACGGACGATCAGCAGGCTGAGCCGGCGTGGCGCTCGATCGAGCAGCACCGGCAGCCGCTCCTCGTAGCTGATCAGCTCGGTGGCAGCCTGGATCACGGCCTCGCTGACCGGCTCATACTCCGCGGAGTTGGGCTGGAGCGGGTGCAACTGCGCCAACCGCTCGCGAACGCGCGACTGCAGGACGGTGATCTGAATTTCCGGGTCTTCACCCATGCCCTCTGACGGTAGCCATCTCAAGCCTCGCCGTCAGCCGCGTACGACAACCGCATAGCTGCCGATTCCCAGCAATCGCTCGCCGTCCACAAAGGCGTCCTTCAGCATCAGGCTGGTGACCCGGCCGTCCGTCGGGTCGAACTCGACGTCCCGCACCTTGCCCAGAAGGTGACCGTGTTCGGTAAGGACGATCCGACCGAGGACGTCGAGCCTGCTGTCGGCTCGGTGCTTCCATTGGGCCGGCGGGTCAGCCAGTCGTTCGACGGAATCGACGGTCAACGCGTCCGGCCCGAGACCGGCCAGGCCTTCCCAGAGCACGACAGCACCGGCCCCCTTGCTCTTCTTCACCCGAAAGGCGATCACCCGTTGAGTCACCGGGTCGACGATCGGGGCCGCGACCTTGCCGACCGCAGTGGCGGTGGCGGTGTCCATCACCGGATTGCCGGAGATATCACTGAATCTGATCATTTGCGCTCCCCCGGGGCCTGCTCGCTGATCGGCAACTCTTTGGTCGCCGAGCGATCCGCGGGCGCCGGCGAAGCTTCGGGTTTGATCACAGCGGTGTCACCGGGTTCGGCCGTGACGTCGGACCGGTCACTGATTTCGGACCGGTCACTGATTTTGGTTGCAGAGCTGATTTTGGTCGCAGAGCTGATTTTGGCTTCGGAGCTGATTTTGGTTTCGGAGCTACCTTGGGCTTCGGACCTGGCTACCGCCTGGGCCCGCAGTCGGTTCCGGAACTCCTCAACCGCGGCACCGAAGCCCGCCAGGTCGTCCCGGATGAACTCGGTCGCCGCATCGGGCAACATCAGGGCTTCACCGGACACCGCCAGCGCATCGGGCAACGGGACGAATTGACGGCGCGGCGCGGAGGCGTCGGCCGGATCGATCTCGTAACCGACGGCGTCCGTCTTCCGGTCTCCGACGGCCAGGATCACGTCCGTGACCACGCCGAGATTGCGCCCGCTCTGGGTGATCACCGTGGAGCCGAGAACCGCCCCGCCGGCGGCCTCGGTCACCCCGCTCAGGGCTTTTCGATCAGCCAGATAGCTCTCGTCCCGGATCATTACCGCGTCCGGACCGAGCCCATGCACGTTCTCCCAGGGCAGCGTCTTGCGCAACGGGCCGGAGAACAACCCCCTGCCGTTCAACATGAACCCGGCCAGTTCACCAGTCTGCGAGGAGTAGATGACGTCCTTGATCTGCCCGATGTCCTCGCCGGCCAGAGTCACCACCGGCCGCTTGACCAGGTCGGCAGCCTTCAGGAGCACGGTCACGGCTGGCCCCCGCGACGTCCGGAGCGCACATTTCGGGACCGTTGGGCGATGATCCCGCCACGCCGACGCCGCGCCTGGATGCCGCCGAACACCACGACAAGGAGAAGCAACACCCCCAGCGCCAGCACCAGCCACTGCCACAACTCCACGACAAACTCCTCTTCTTCCCGGACGCAATTCGTCCGTTGATCAATTCTGTCGCCTGGAGGCTATCTCGGCACGCTCAAGTGAGCGGTGGTGAGTCAGCGGGGTTGCCATTGGCGCGACCCTCAGCGAGGTAGCCGAGCCGACGTAGCGACTCCCTATTGCGCGGCGCGATGGTCAACTGGCGGATTGGTCGTGGAACCAGCTTACCCGGGCCCTCGGACACGTCCTCGATCATCGTCACCAGGCTTCCGCGCGGGTGTGGCTCGACCGCGACCTGCACCGTCGCCTGACCCAACGGCCAGCCTCGGGCTTCCAGCTTGATCCGGTGACCGGGTTCGAACTCGAGCACGTGCGTGGTGTCGCTGATCAGTACCGGCCAACTGCCCACCGAATGATGAATCCGGCTGCCTGGCTGCGGGAATTTGTCATCCACCGCCCGGATGGTCGATGCACCGACCACCCAACCGGCGTACGTCCAGCCGTCGGTGAGAACGGCGAGAACATCGGCGGGATCGGCCTCGATCACTCTCGTCACTTCGATCACCCAGTCAGTCTGCGGGGATTCGGGTTTCGCGCACCCCGACCGGACACCTCGGTCTCCGCCCGTCGGAAAAGGTAAAGGATTGCCCTCGGGTTACCGATATTTCCTCGGCCGAAGCTCGCTGAAAATCAGGGAAGGTCGCCACCTGTGAATTCGTTCCACCGTTGGAGCAGGAAGATCCGGGTGGCCAACGCTCAAGCGCACGCCGTCACCCGGTTCTGGTCGTGGTGGGACGCGAAGGGCGCTCAGCGAACCTCGGCGGCGATCGCCGATGGCCAACCGGAGCGGATGTTCAGCCCGCTGGCCAAATACCTGACGGCAATCCACCCAAGCCTGATCTGGGAATTCGGAATCGGTGCGCTCGGGGAGAACATTCTCGTGGTCACCTCCGAGGGCGATCCGGCGCTGCGCGCGATCACCAGCCGATGGCTACAGGCGGCTCCGCCGGCAACCGAGTTCTGGGCCTATGCGAACTCCCGACTGGCCGCGGCCAACCCCGGCACCAGCGTTCTGACCTTGGGCGGGGAGCAGATCGACGTCACCTCGGTGACCATCTCGACGGAAGTCGCCCGTTCGCACATCGACGTCACGATGTACCACCCCAATTTTGCCCACCTTCCGGTGGATCAGCACATGGTGACCGCGTTCATGCTGCTTGACACGGTCCTGGGGGAGGCCGCCGTGGACTGCTGGGTAGGCACCGTAACGGCCGGGACCGAGCCGGCGGCGGATCAGGTGCCACTGATCGACCTGCCTGCCGTGGTCAGCGGGTTGGAAGCCGACCTCACCGATGCCGAGGGCGAGCGCCCCTGGCTAGTGACCCGGGGCCAGGCGGAAAGCGGTGCGCCGATCCTGGCGAGCGCGCAGGTCCCGTTACGAGCGGCCAGCGCCCCGCACCTGGACACCTATGTCGACGTCTCGGTGGCGTTCAGCGAGTGGACTCCCGGCGGACTACCCGCACCGGCGTCGCTGCAGCGGTTGCGCGAGCTCCAGGATCAGGTCAGCGGTCGGCTCGGCGCCCGCGGACGAGTGGTGGCCCACGAGACGCAGGAGGGCATCCGGACCCTCCACCTCTACGTGGACAGCACCACCTCGGCCACCAAGCGGATCCGCGAGGCGATCGCCGGCTGGAACCAGGGCACGGTATCCATCACCGAGAAGCCCGACCCCGGTTGGGAAAGCGTCCGGCATCTGCGCAGCTAGGGGCAGCTAGGGCAGCAGCGCCTCGAGCACCTCGGCCAGCCCATCGGCGGTCACCGGCCCGGCAATCAGGTCGGCCGCCGCCTTGACATCCTCAGTCGCGTTGCCCATCGCGACCGAGCGCCCTGCCCAGGCGAACATCTCCAGGTCATTGCGCCCATCCCCGACCGCGAGCGTCTCGGACCGGTCCACGCCGAGCCGGGCCCGGATCCGTTCCAGCGCGCTGGCCTTGCTGGTGCCCTCCGGCGCCAGGTCGAGCCACGCCGTCCAACCAACCGCGTAGTTCACCCCGTGCAGGCCCAAGGACGCCGTCAACGCCATGAAATCGTCCGAGGTGTGCTCTGGGCTGCGGACCACAACCCGGCAAGCCGGCTCGTTCATCAGCTCATCGAACGAGCCGGCCACCCGGGTATGCGCGCCTTCGAGTTCGCCGGGCGGGAAAGGAGCGGTCAACAGGAACTCACCACGCCCGGTCTCCATCGCGTACAGCGCGGTGGGCAGGTGCGTGCGCAGCAGCGTGAGCACCGCCTTCGGGTCGAAGGTGACGACGTCCGCCACCTCGTAACCGCCCGCCTGCAACGGGTCCAGGCGCAGCGTGACCGAACCGTTGCTGCACACCGCCCAACCACTGAGCAGGCCGAGCCGGTCCAACACCGGGATCGTCTCGTGCAGCGACCGGCCGGTGGCGATGACCACATGCACGCCCAGCTCGGCGACCGCCCGCACGACGCTCCGGACCCGATCGGAAAGGTGCTGGTCATGGTCGAGAATCGTGCCGTCGATATCTAGGGCCACAAGTTTCGGCGCCCAGGTGTCGGGCCTGTTCGGCCGCGCTCGCGATCGGGCGAACTCGTGGTCTGTCATCCGCAGAGCCTAACGGTCCCCGAGTTACGGACCGAGGTCGGGCAACGACACCGCAGGTTGACACGGATGTGAACAGCTGACTTCGGTCACTGTCCGATCCTGCTCTGCGCCTGAGTGGGATCGCCCGATAACGTGATCGCCATGTCCGTCAGCAGCGATGTCCTCCGCGACATCCTGTTGGTCAGCGTCCTCTGTCTGGCCATCGTCCTGCTGATCCTGCTGGGGATCACTCGTTACCGGGCTCCCGGTGACGCCCAGACGGTCGCGCTCGGCGATGACGGACTGCCACCGCAGGCAGCCGTCGTGGTGCACAGCATCAAGGTTGACGACCATGACACCCGCCGACGCCAGATCGAGGTGCTCTGCGGGCGGTTGGGTTGGCGGACCCCGGTCTGGCTGGAAACCACCGCCGAGGATCCCGGCCGCGAGCAGACCCAGGCGGCCGTGGACTGCGGCGCCTCCGCCGTGATCGCGTTCGGTGGTGACGGGACGGCCCGGGTGGTGGCCGAGATCCTGGCCCGAACCGGGGTTCCGATGGGGTTGCTTCCCGCCGGGACCGGCAACCTGTTGGCCCGCAACCTGGGCATTCCGCCGAGCCGGTTGGAAGCGGCGCTGCATATTGCGCTCACTGGTCGAGATCGGACGATCGACGTCGGCCGGGTCGAGATCGCCGATGATCCGGACGACGAGCCCCGGCGGGAAGCCTTTCTGGTGATGGCCGGACTCGGGTTCGACGCCGAGGTGATGGCCGGCACCGCGCCGGAACTCAAGCAGCGCCTCGGCTGGGTGGCGTACGTCGTGGCCGGGGCCAAGAAGCTCCGCGGTCGACGCACGTCGGTGACCCTGCAGGTGGACGGCGGACCGGTGCAGCAGCGGCGGGTCAGGGCCGTGGTGGTGGGCAACTGCGGCATGCTGCAGGGCGGAATCCAGTTGATGCCCGGTGCGGTCCCGGACGACGGCTGGCTCGACGTCGTCGTAGTGACGCCCCGCTCCCTGCTCGGCTGGCTTCAAGTGACCGGAGCGGTGATCACCAGACGGGCGCATCCGACCGTGGAGCACTTCCAATGCCGATCGATCGAGGTGCGCGCCGAGCGGGCACTGCACGTGCAATTGGACGGCGATCCGGCCGGCACCGCCCAGGTCCTGCGGGTGCACGTCGACCCGCTGGCGTTGCTGATTCGGGTACCAGGTTGACCAACAGCACCCCGGAAGGGCCCCAAGGTCGGCCGCGGGTGCTTGGATGACGCCATGCAACTGGACGATGGACTCGCCGACGACGGCCTGGTGATCGACCCCCTGCTGCTCTCGGCCTGGGAGACGCTGCGACTGCGGGACATCCGACTGCTCGGCCTGGCCGGTGAGATCAGCGAAGACTCCACCCGGGCGGCAGTGGTCGTGGTGACAGATCGCCCGCTCGAGGACGCCGCGGGACGCTACTTCCAGGGACAGCTGGACGACGTCCTGGACACCAAGACCGAGCTGGTCTCGCTCCACGATGCGGCCTGTGACCTGCCGAAACTGATCCGGCAATGGATCGATCAGGCCGCTCAGGGGGTCGGCCGTGGGGTCCATCTGGACATCGACGTCCCGCCTGGAACGGCACCGATCCAGGTTATGGTGCGGGCGATCGACAGCTCGGCTCGCGAGCTGTCGATGCGCCTGGCCAGCCCCAATGAGCCGGCGCTGGCGGCGCTGGAGAGTTTGCTTGCCGGCCGCTCGGTGATCGTGCTGGATTCCGAGCAATCCCTCTGATCAGGCGGCACCGTCGCCCGAACGCAAGGCCGGGCGGGCGGCGAGGAACCAGAGCCCGAGGAGGCTGAGCACGGCCCACCAGCTGTATGAGTTCTGCACCAGCCGGGCAATCACTCGCGGGACGTCGCCATCGGCCATCAGGTTCGCCCCCCACCAGGGCAGCCGGATCCACAGCAACCCGGCTGCGGTCAGGGCGGCGGCCACCCGGCGCCGATCTCGCCCGTCGCCGAGCAGCGCACCGATCACCACCACGCCCCAGTACAGGTGATGCACCCAGGACACCGGCGAGATCAGGAACGCGATCAGGCCAACGGTGGCCACCACGGCAACCGGCTCACCGAGCCGGTCGAAACAGCGGGCCAGCGACAACCCGGCGAGCAGAACCAGCAGGACGCAGCCCAGCCAGAGGCCGCTGGCCAGCGGTCCGGGGTCTGGACCGAGCCGAAGCAGCACTCCGCGCAGCGACTGGTTCGAGGTGCCCGCGTTCGGACCCAGCCGTTCCGGGTCGAGCAACGCGTCGGTCCAGTAGGTCGCCGACGCGGGCGGCAGCATCAGCGCCGACACGACCGTGACCAGCACGGCCGTGGTCAGCGATACCGCCAGCACCCGCCACCGGCGGGCCACCGCCCAGTGCAGCCAGAACACCCCCGGGGTGAGCTTCACCGCAGCCGCGAGCGCCACCCCGACGCCGCTGCCGCCGACCCAACCGCTACTGCGGCGAGTTAGATCCCACACGCACAGCGCGACCACCACCGCGTTGACCTGCCCGAATCGGACTCCCTCGGCGACCGGCAGGAACCACACCGCACTGGCCGCGACCACCCCTTGGGCCAGCCCGGCTCGGGCTCCGAAACGACTCAGTAGCGGCCGGAAGGCCACCCCGACGAGATACCAGAGCAGGGCGAACTGCACCGCCGTCCAGACCCACCCAATGACCTCGAACGAGGCCAGTAGCAGCGGCAGCGCGGTGAAGGCAGCGAACGGCGGGTAGGTGAAGGGCAGGAACTGCGGCTGATCGGTGCGCACGTCGTACAGCGGGAAGCCGGTGACCAGCGCCCGCGCGCCCTCCCGGTACACCTGCAGGTCGACCTGCCAGTTCTCGTCCGACTGAGTCACCAGGTAGTGCCAGGCCAGCGGGAAGGCGGAACCGAACAGCAGGAGCATGCCGAGCAGCCGCCACCGATCGAGGCGCCGCCAGGCCTGCGACCGCTTCACGTCCACATTCACGTCGGTGATTGTTGCGCCCCGCGCCGATAATCTCCGCATGCACAGGACCCATACAGTGAGCCGGTGAGATTCAGAGACCGGGTTCTGGCCGCGCTAGTCGCGATCGGTACCGTCCTGATCGGCCCGGCGGCCAGTCCAGCCGCCGCGGACGTGCCCGGCCCGGTCGTTCTGCTCGGCACCGGCGGGGTGCGTTGGCCGGATGTCACCACCGCCACTCCTGCCCTGCAGGGTCTGCTCGATCACGGCTCCAGCGGTTGGCTGGCGGTGCGCAGCGTCCGGGCCACGACCTGCCCGGTCGATGGCTGGCTGGCCGTCTCGTCGGGACGGCGGGCGGGCGACAGCAAGGTCGAGATCACCGGCCGGGACTACGTGTCCAGCCGGTGTCGTGACCCGCGGACCCAGATCTCCACCCCGGGCTCGACCGGCATTGTGCCGGCCTGGCCGACGTACCAGGCCGAAGCGACGGCCGGAACCTTCGATGCGGAACCGGGGACGCTAGGCGCCGCCCTGGCGGCCGAGAGCAAGACCAGCGCGGCGGTCGGGCCGGGGGCAGCGATCGCCCTCGCGGACCGCCAGGGTCGGGTGGCTTCGGCCTGGCCCGGCCGGGTGGACGACGGCACCGGGACGGCCCGGCCGGACGGGTTGGCCGCGGACGTGCGCGCCGCCCTGAAGACCGCTCCCGACGTGCTGGTCGTCGACCTCGGCTCGGTTCGCGATCCGGCCCAGCAAGCGAGCAATGAGCCGGCGCTCACCGGGGCCTATGACCGCCCGCGCGCCGAGCAGGTCGGTGCCCTGGATCGCCGGCTGGCTCTGGTGCTGGCCGAGTTGCCGGCGACGGCCACGGTGATTGTCGGCTCGCTGGCGGATACCGGCAACACGTCGCAGCTGCAATTGCTTGCCGCGCGCGGCCCCGCTCCGCTCGGTGGTGCCTACGCGACGTCCCTGCTCGGCAGTGCCTCCACCCGCCAGGACGGGCTGGCTCAGCCGACAGACCTGCTGCCGACTCTGCTCGCAGCGGCCTCGGTCCCGGTCCCGGACGACGTGGTCGGCTCCGCGCTGAGCCCGGTGGAACCGGGTGCCTCGGCGACCAGTCGGCGGCAGAAACTGAACGACCTGGCGGACGCCTCGACCCTGGTCACGCCGATCGTGCCGTGGTTCTTCGTCGGTCTGGTACTCGCTCAGATCCTGCTTTTCGGTACCGCCCCGCTGATCGTCCGCCGACGCGGTGGAGTCAGTCCGGATCGAGGACCGATGCTGCGCCGGCTCCGGCGGGCCGCGGCGATCTTCGCCTCGGTACCGGCCGCCAGCTATCTGGCGAATTTGCTGCCGTGGTGGCGTTCGGATGTTCCCGGGTTGGCGGTGACCGGTGCGGTAGCCCTTTTCGTGATCCCGATCGGGGCGCTGGCCCTGCTCGGGCCGTGGCGGACCGCCCTGCTCGGGCCAATGGGGATCGTCGGGGCGGTGACCGCCGGGGTGTTGGCGGTAGACACCGCGACCGGCTCCAAGCTGGCCCTCTCCAGCCTGATGGGTGTGCAACCGGTGATCGCGGGCCGGTTCTACGGTCTCGGCAACGTGGCCTTCGCCCTGTTCGCGACGGGCGCCCTGCTGGCCGCGATCGCGGTGGCCGACTGGCAGGTCGGCCGGGGGCATCAGCGCC
>JANNPJ010000554.1:0-16776 GCA_031400005.1 Kineosporiaceae bacterium
CCTTTTCCCAGGACAGCGCCAGCTTGACCAGAGCGTCCTGCACCAGGTCCTGGGCGAGGTCTGGATCTCCGCTCACCAACGTTGCCGCCCGGATCAGGGCGGGTTGGCGAGCAGCGACGAACGCGAGATATGACTCGTACCCGTCTTTCACCACCTGGCCTCCACCGCCCGTCCCTCGTGATGCGCACCCCCTCGTGATGTGCACCCTCTTAACGTGTCGCGCACCCCGCCAGGTTGGCACCTGTCTCCAGGTTCTTCCGCCGGTCGTAGGGTGGACGAATGCGGCGTAACAGCAAGGGCGAGGACGCTGAGGTCATCGTGGTCGAGGCCTGCCTTCGGGACGGCGCCGGCGGCAGCCCTACCGCCGTCCTTACGAACGGCACGGGCATTGAGGACGCCGATCTCGCGCGGATTCCCGCGCGAATGGGTACCTCGCATGTCGCGGTCATCTCTCCACGCGGCGATTCGAGTCCGACCCTGCGGTTCTTCACTGCGGAGGGTGAGCTACCCGGGTGTGGTCATGGCACCGTGGCGGCGATCGCCGTGCTTGCGCGGCAGGGGTTCGGCGAGGGTTTTCAGGGCCTGCTGCGGGCAGCCGGCCGGGATTTCGACGCCACCGGCAGCGTCGCATCCGGACCCGAGCAGGGCGCCGTGGTCGAGGCCTGGTTCGACCAAGGCGTCGTCCAGCAGCGTGCTGCGACGGGTGCCGAGCGGGCCGCGTTCCTGGCCGCTCTGGGGCTGACACCGAACGCGTTGCCTCCCGGCGAAGCGGTAGTCGTTTCCTCCCCCGGTCGCGAACGGCTGATGCTGCCCGTCATCGACCGGACCGTCTTGGCACGCATTCGCCCGGACCAGGAGCGGCTGGCCGCCGAGAGCCGCCGCTACGGCCAGCTTGGGTGTTTCGTCTACGTCCCGCCGTCCGGTGCTGAACCCGCGGCAGCGCGGATGTTCGCTCCCGCCATCGGCGTACCCGAGGACGTCGCCAACGCCAACAGCAGCGGATGCCTGGCGGCCCATCTTCTGCTCACCGGCCGCAACCCAACCGTCGCCGTCGACCAAGGAGACGCCCTCGAGCGACCGTCCACCGTGCACGCCACCGCCGTCCGCACCGCGCAGGGCATCGCCACCAGGGTCGGCGGCACCGCCCGCAGTACTGTCGGGGGCTACATGTACTGACCTCCATTGACCGAGAAGATCTGCCCGGTAATGAATCCCGAATCGGGATCAGCGAGAAACTCGACCACCCGGGCAACTTCGTCCGGTTCACCCAGGCGACCGACCGGGATCTTCGCGATCACCTTGTTCAGCGCCTCTTCTGGGACGGCGGCCACCATGTCGGTGGCGATGTAGCCGGGCGCGACGTCGTTCACCGTGATGCCTTTGCGCGCGGTCTCCTGGGCCAGGCTCATGGTCAAGCCGAACAATCCTGCCTTGGCCGCCGCATAGTTGGCCTGTCCGATATTCCCGGACTCCCCGATGATGGAACTGATGTTGATGATCCGGCCTGAGCCGCGATCGAGCATGTGCTGCAGGATCGCCCTCGACAGGTAGAACGCCCCGGACAGGTTGACCTGCACCACCCGATCCCAGTCCTCGGCGCTCATCTTGCGCACCGTCTTGTCCACGGTGATCCCGGCGTTGTTCACCAGGATGTCCAGCCGTCCGTGCTGCTCGATCACCTCATCGACCACTCGCTCGCAGTCCTCGTGACTGCCGATGTTGCCCTGATGAGTAGTGATCATGTCGCCAAACTTGTCCTGAAACTCCTTGGCCTTGGGGGAGTTCCGGGAGTATCCGGCGGCAACCTTCACCCCCCGGTTCACCAGGCGCTCGGTGATCGCCGCCCCGATCCCCCGCACCCCGCCGGTCACGAGGGCCACCTGCCCGTTCATGTCAGCCATCTCGCCGTCCCCTTCACTGGTCTGTCTGGTTTCATGCTGATTCAGGCCACGACCCGGAGCACGAGGGCGTCGCCCTGCCCGCCCCCACCGCACAATCCGGCCACCCCGACCCCGCCACCGCGCCGGCGCAACTCCAGCGCCAGATGCAGAACCAGTCGGGCACCGGACATCCCGATCGGGTGCCCCATCGCGATTGCGCCGCCATTGACGTTGACCTTGTCGTCGCTCACGCCCAGCTCGCGCATCGACTGGATCGCCACCGAGGCGAACGCCTCGTTGATCTCGATCAAGTCCAGGTCGTTCGGTGAAAGCCCTTCCCGTGCAAGTGCTTTCTTAATCGCGTTGGCCGGCTGAGACTGAAGCGACGGATCGGGCCCGGCGACCACGCCGTGGCTGGCGATCTCCGCAAGAATCGGAGCTCCAAGCGACTCGGCCCGGTCCCGGCTCATCACCACGACCGCGCAGGCGCCGTCCGAAATCTGTGAGGCGGAGCCGGCGGTGATCGTGCCGTCCGGGGCGAAGGCCGGGCGCAAAGCACCAAGTGATTCCGCTGTCGTCCCGGCTCGGACCCCCTCGTCCTGGCTCACCACGACCGGGTCACCGCGCCGCTGCGGGATACTCACCGGCACGATCTCGTCGTCAAATGTGCCGTTCTTCGCCGCCACCGTGGCCCGCTCGTGTGAGCGCACCGAGAAGGCGTCCTGCTCTTCCCGGGAGATGCCGAGCCGGGCGTTGTAGTCCTCGGTCGCCTCGCCCATCCCTCGGGATTCGATCGAGCAGAACAACCCGTCGTGCGCCGTGGCGTCGACCACCTTCTGATCGCCGTAGCGATACCCCTGCCTGGCGCCGGGCAGCAGATAGGGCGCATTCGTCATCGATTCCATCCCGCCGGCGACGACGACATCGAACTCGCCATACCCGATCACCTGATCGGCCAGCGCGATCGCGTCGAGACCGGACAGGCAGACCTTGTTCACCGTGAGCGCGGGGACGGTCATCGGGATCCCACCCTTGAGCGCCGCCTGCCGGGCAGTGATCTGGCCCGCACCGGCTTGCAGGACATGACCCATGATCACGTAGTCGACCTGATCACCGGTGATCCCCGACCGCTGCAGCGCGGCATTGATCGCGAACCCGCCGAGATCAACCGCCTCGAATGTCTTCAACGAACCAAGCAGCTTCCCGATCGGCGTTCGGGCGCCACCAACGATGACTGAACCTGGCATCAGAACCTCCTGTGTGGATTGGGTTGGCCGCTCTTCAGATCGGTTGGATGAGGGGATACTGCGGTCGCCACATCGCCCGATGAACCTGGCGGATCGGGTCCTCCAGCGAACTCTGGGCCAGCCCTTCGTTCCGCGCAGCCTCGGCGACGGCGATCCCGACCGCGGCCGACACCACCTTCAATTCCTCGACCGGTGGCAGCAGTGCCGTCCCGGGTTGCCTGGCATCGGATAGTTGCGCCACCGCATTCGCGGCAGCAGTGAGCATTCCGTCGCTGATTCGGCGGGCTTTGGACACGGCGACTCCGAGCCCGAGCCCCGGGAACAGCAGCGCGTTGTTGGCCTGAGCGATCGTGTAGGTCTGGCCCTGATAGTTGACCGGCGGGAACGGACTACCGGTGGCGATCAACGCCCGACCGGACGTCCAGCGGATCACATCTTCAGGCAACGCCTCGGCTCTGGACGTCGGGTTGGACAGCGGCAGGATGATCGGACGCTCGCAGTTCGCCGCCATCGTCGCCACGATCGCCTCGGTGAAGGCACCGGCCTGGGTGGACGTGCCGATCAGCATCGTGGGCCGGGCCCCGACCACGACATCGGCGAGCGTGATCGGTTCACTGCCTTGGCGCCGGAATTCCTCCACCTCTGCGGCCGATCGGGCGTAGGGGAACTGGAAGTCGAGCAGTTTCTGGCTGCCGTCGTCCAGCAGCAGGCCCTGGCGGCCGAGTGGATAGAACCGGCGGGTGGCCTCCCGAGGCGAAAGCCCTTCAGCAATCATGACGTCGCGCATCATGTCGGCGATGCCCAGACCCGCGGTGCCGGCGCCGTGGATCACCACCCGTTGATCGCGCATCCGGGTCCCGGCCGCCCGGGTGGCTGCGAACGCGGCCGCCAGCACGACTGCCGCCGTGCCCTGCATATCGTCGTTGAAGGTGGCGACCTGGTCGGCGTACTTGTTCAGGATGCGCCGAGCGTTCGAGACCCCGAAATCCTCCCAATGCAGCATCGCGTGCGGGAAGAGCTTGGTAGCCGCGGTGACGTAGGCGTCGATCAAGTCGTCGTAGCGCTGGTCCCGCACCCGCGCATGCCGATTGCCCAGGTACAGCTCGTCGTGCAGCAGGCGCAGGTTGTCGGTCCCCATGTCCAGCACCACCGGGATCACCCGGCGGGGATGAATCCCGGCGGCCGCGGTGTAGACGGACAGCTTGCCGATCGCGATGTCGATTCCGCCGACGCCCTGGTCGCCGATGCCCAGGATGCCCTCGGAATCGGTGGCGACCAGGAGGTCGACGTCCTCAGCACCGAGCCCGTAGTTGCGCAGCGACGTCTCCACCTCCTGCGGAGCATCAACGGAAAGAAAAACCCCGCGGGGACGGCGGTATTCGTGACTGAACCGCTCGATTGCCCGGCCGATTGTCGGGGTGTAGACGATCGGCAGCATCTCGGCGATGTGCTCGGACAGCAACCGGTAGAACAGCACCTCGTTGCGCTCGCGCAGGTGAGTCAGCGCGACGTTCTTCGCCAGGTCGGTGGGCTGACGCTGGTACTGCGCGTAGACCCGGCGCAGCTGGCTCTCCATCGTGGACACCGCGGTCGGCATCAACCCGGTCAGGCCGAGCGCCTGGCGTTCCTCGAACGTGAACGCGGTTCCGCGATTGATCAGCGGGGTGGACAGAACGGTGTTGCCCCGCGCCAGAATTCGCGCCAGATAGCCGTCCTCCATAGCGACAAGTTCAAAGTCCGCTTCACCCACCGGGTTACCTCCTGACCGACGAAGAGCTGGTACCTGAGGCCGGACGGCGACGGGGCGCGAACAGGTCGGTGATGGAGCCCTCGAACGCCTCGGCAGCCAATCCGACGGTCTCGGACAAGGTCGGGTGCGGATGAATGGAAAGCGCAATATCACTTGCATCGCAGCCCATTTCAATGGCCAGCACGGTCTCAGCGATCAGGTCGCCGGCGGCCGGGCCGACGATCCCACAGCCGAGAAGTCGCCCGGACGACTCGTCGAAGATCAGCTTGGTGAGACCCTCGTCCCGGCCCAGGGACAGCGAACGGCCACTGGCGGCCCAAGGGAAAACGCCGGTGCCGTAGTCGAGCCCTGCCGCTTTCGCCTCGTCCTCGGTCAGTCCCGCCCAGGCCACCTCCGGGTCGGTGTACGCGACCGAGGGGATCACCTTGGCGTCGAAATAGCTCTGCTTGCCCGCCGCCACCTCGGCCGCGACCTTGCCCTCATGACTGGCCTTGTGCGCGAGCATCGGCTGCCCGACGACGTCACCAATGGCAAAGATGTGCGGTACGTTCGTCCGCTGCTGCTTGTCCACCGGGATGTAGCCGCGCTCGTCCACGGCCACCCCGGCGTTCTCCGCGCCGATCTGCCGCCCGTTGGGCCGACGCCCGACCGCCACCAGGATCTTGTCGAACAGCATGTGCCCCGGTGGCGCTCCGGACCCCTCCAGGGTGACGGCCAGGCCGTCCGGACGCGCCTGCACGTCGGTCACCTTGGTGCTCAGCAGGACCTGCTCGTACAGCTTTCCGACCCGCTTGGCCAAGGGTTTGACGATGTCCTTGTCCGCCCCCGGGATCAGCTGATCCAGCAGCTCGACGACGGTGATTTTCGAGCCCAGCTCCTGATAGACGGTGGCCATCTCCAGGCCGATGATCCCGCCGCCGATCACCAGCAGCCGCTCCGGGATGTTGTCCAGTTCCAGCGCGCCGGTGGAATCCACCACCCGGGGGTCGTCGTACGGGACGAACGGCAGGCGCATCGCCTCCGACCCGCAGGCGATGATCGCCTGCTCGAACCCGATCGTCTGCACCCCGGCGCCGTCCGGTCGGGTGACCTCGAGCTGGTTCATCGAGGTGAATCGGCCAACTCCGTTGACTACGGTAACTTTTCGCTTCTTGGCCAATCCGTTGACGCCACCGACCAGCCGGCCGACCACGTCGTCCTTCCAGCTTCGCAGCCGATCGATGTCGATCTCCGGCGGCCCGAAACCCAGCCCTTTCTCGGACATCTCGCGCGATTCAGCGATCACTTTCGCGGCGTGCAGCAATGCTTTGGAGGGTATGCAGCCGACGTTCAGACAGACCCCACCCAGGGTGGAGTACCGCTCGACCAACACCACCTGCTTGCCGAGATCAGCGGCCCGGAACGCCGCGGTGTAGCCGCCCGGCCCGGAGCCGAGCACCAGCACCTCGGCCTGCAGATCGGCCTCCGGCGCCTGCTGATCGGCTTTCTGCACTGTGGTCGGCGACACCTCCGGGGCGGGCTGGGCGTCTTGCTGTTCGGGCTCAACCTCCAGGATCACCGTACCTTCGGAGACCTGGTCACCGACCGCGACGCTGATCGCCGTGACCACGCCGGCTTGCGGTGCCGGAACATCCATCGTGGCCTTGTCCGACTCCAGGGTGAGCAGTGGATCGTCCACCGCCACGGAGTCCCCCGCCGTCACGTGCACCTCGATCACCGGGACGTCGCTGAAGTCCCCGATGTCGGGAATCCGGATCTGGGTGCTCACAGCAGAATCCTCCGGACATCGCTCAACAGGTCGACCAGGTGCCGGGTGAACCGGGCGGCGAGCGCGCCGTCGATCACTCGGTGGTCGTACGACAACGACAGCGGCAGGATCAGGCGGGGAACGAACTGTTCGCCGTCCCACACCGGCGCCGTCTTGGCTCGGACCACGCCGAGGATCGCGACTTCGGGGGCATTCACGATCGGGGTGAACGCCGTGCCTCCGATCCCGCCGAGGCTGGAGATCGTGAACGACCCGCCCTGCAGATCCGGACCGGTCAGCTTGCCCTCCCGGGCCCTGGCCGAGACCTCACCCAGCTCCCGGCTGATCTCGGTGATGCCCTTGCGGTCAGCGTCCCGGACGACCGGCACGACCAGGCCGTCCGGGGTGTCCACCGCGATTCCGATGTTGTAGTACTGCTTGAAAATCAGCGAATCTCGTTCGGTGTTCAGCGAACTGTTCACCTCCGGGAAGCGTTTCAGCCCGGAGACAACGGCCTTGATCAGGAACGACAACAAGGTGACCCGGTACCCGTCCGGCTTCGCGGCAGTGTCGAGTTCCTTGCGGTAGCGGTCAAGTTCGGTGATGTCCGCGTCGTCGTGGTGCGTGACGTGCGGAATGTTGAGCCAGGAGCGATGCAGGTGCGGGCCGGACAGCTTCTTGATCCGCACCAGCGGTTTGACCTCGATCGACCCGAACGTGGAGAAGTCCTGAACCGGGATCTCCGGGATACCGGAACCCTGGGTCGGTGCCGCTGCCGGGGTGCTGGCTGGGCCTTTGAGGAACGAGAGGACGTCGTCCTTGGTGATCCTGCCCTTCGGGCCGGTACCGGTGATCGCCGTCAGATCGAGGTCGAACTCGCGGGCCAGCCGCCGCACGCTGGGGCCGGCGTGCGTCTGGGCGAAGTCGGCGGCCGGGCCGGTCACCGCCGCGGTCCGCTGCCGCCCGGGAACGTCTTGCCCGAGCGGTTCCTGCTGCTCGACCGGTTGCTGCCGCTCGACCGGTTGCTGCTCCTGCTGCTCCAGCAGGGACGGCGGTTGGGTGACGGCACCGTCGCCCGGCTCCACCTGCAGGATCAGGCTGCCCTCGCTGACCTGATCGCCGACCTTGACCGGCACCTCCCGCACCACCCCAGCCAGTGGCGAGGGCACGTCCATGGTGGCCTTGTCGGATTCCAGGGTCAGCAGCGGATCGTCCTCATTCACTCGGTCGCCGGGTTTGACGTGTACCTCGATGATCGGGACGTCGACGAAGTCACCGATGTCTGGAACCCTGACTTCGGTCGCGACACTCATTCTCGGCTCCTCATCGTGATAGACATCAAATCGTTGTGGGATCGAGTTTTTCGGGATCAATGCCGTACTTTGCAATCGCGTCCGCGACCAGTCCGGCGGGCACCAGGCCTTGCTGTGCCAACTCGGCCAACGCGGCCACAGCGGTGAAATGCCTATCCACCTCGAAGAAATGCCGCAGATTGCGGCGGAAGTCTGATCGGCCATAGCCATCCGTGCCGAGTACCCGATAGGAACGCGGGACGAACGGTCGGATCTGATCGGCATAGCTCTTCAGATAGTCGGTGGTGGCGATCACCGGACCTTCCGGCCGGGCCGCCAGACACTGCTGGACGTAGGACTGGCGTGGCTCCTCGGTCGGATGCAGCAGGTTCCAGCGCTGGACGGCGAGACCGTCGCGGCGCAGTTCGGTGAACGACGGGCAGGACCAGACGTCGGCCACCACTCCGTAATCCTCGGCGAGCAGATCGGCGGCGGCCAGCGCCTCGCGCAGGATCGTCCCCGAGCCCAACAGCTGCACGCGCGGCTGCTTCTTGCCTCGACTGCGCGGCTGACTCCGTTCCGCCGCCGAGCCGTCCCGGAGCAGGTACATCCCGCGCAGGATGCCCTCCGCCACACCGTCGCCCTCCGGCATCGGTGGATGCTCGTAGTTCTCGTTCATCACGGTCAGGTAGTAGTAGACATCTTCCTGCTCGGCGTACATCCGCCGCAGACCATCGGCCACGATCACCGCGACCTCGTAGGCGTAGGTGGGGTCGTAGGAGATGCAGTTCGGGACCGTGGAGGACAGCAGGTGGGAGTGACCGTCCTCGTGTTGCAGGCCCTCGCCGTTCAGCGTCGTGCGGCCCGCCGTCCCACCGATCAGGAAACCGCGCGAGCGCATATCCCCGGCCGCCCAGGCCAAGTCGCCGACCCGCTGAAATCCGAACATCGAATAGTAGATGTAGAACGGGATCATCGGGACGTCGTTGGTGGAGTAGGACGTCGCAGCGGCGATCCAGGACGACATCGCTCCCGGCTCGTTGATGCCCTCCTGCAGCATCTGGCCCTGCTTGGACTCCTTGTAAAACATCATCTGGTTGGCGTCCTCGGGCTGATACACCTGCCCGACCTGGGAGAAGATCCCGAACTGCCGGAACATCCCTTCCATCCCGAAGGTTCGGGACTCATCCGGCACGATCGGCACCACGTGCTTGCCGATCTGCTTGTCCCGCAGCAGCGTGTTGAGGATCCGAACGAAGGCCATTGTCGTCGAAATACGTCGATCCCCAGTACCTTTCAGCTGCCCATCGAAGGCCGACAGATCGGGTACCTGGAGAACCGAGTTGGAGCGCCGACGCCGTGTCGGCACCGAGCCGCCGAGCGTTGCCCGGCGCTCGCGCAGGTACCGCTCCTCCGCCGTCCCCGGTTCCAGTTTCAGGAACGGGACGTCGGCGATGACGTCGTCCGAAATCGACAGATTGAAGCGGTCCCGGAACGCGCGTAACGTGTTCTCGGCCATCTTCTTCTGCTGATGGGTGATGTTCTGGCCCTCGCCTGCCTCGCCCATCCCGTAACCCTTGACCGTCTTGGCCAGGATCACCGTCGGCGTCCCCTGATTCCGGACCGCCGCCGCATAGGCCGCGTGCACCTTGATCGGGTCGTGGCCGCCGCGCGACAGCGCCCAGATGTCGTCGTCCGTCAGGTCCGCGACCAGGTCCAGCAGTTCGGGGTACTTGCCGAAGAAATGCTGGCGCACGTACGCACCGTTCTTCGACTTGAAGTCCTGATATTCGCCGTCGACGGCTTCCTCCATCCGCCGCAACAGCAACCCGCTGGTGTCCTTCGCCAGCAGCGCGTCCCAGCCGGTCCCCCAGATCACCTTGATCACGTTCCAGCCAGCGCCGCGGAAGAGCGCTTCCAGCTCTTGGATGATCTTGCCGTTGCCCCGGACCGGGCCGTCCAGGCGCTGCAGATTGCAGTTCACCACGAAGATCAGGTTGTCCAGCTTCTCCCGGCCACCCAGGCTGATCGCGCCCAGCGACTCCGGCTCGTCCATCTCACCGTCACCGAGGAAGGCCCAGACGTGCCGGTCCGTGGTGTCGGCCAACTCCCGGTTGTGCATGTACTTCAGGAACCGGGCCTGATAGATGGCCATCAGCGGACCGAGACCCATCGAGACCGTGGGGAATTGCCAGAAATCTGGCATCAGCCACGGGTGCGGGTACGAGGAAAGCCCGCCGCCACCGACCTCCTGGCGGAAGCGCAGCAACTGCTCCTCGCTGATCCGGCCCTCCAGGAACGCCCGGGCATAGATCCCTGGCGACGAGTGACCCTGAAAGAAGACCAGGTCCCCGCCATGCTGCTCCGAGGGCGCATGCCAGAAATGCTGGAATCCAACCTCGTAAAGCGTTGCCGCAGACTGGAAACTGGCGATGTGACCGCCGAGCTCGGATGACTCCCGGTTGGCTCGCAGCACGGTCGCCACGGCATTCCATCGCACCGCCGACCGGATCCGCCGCTCCACCTCCAGGTCGCCTGGATACGGCGGTTCCGCATCCGGCGGGATGGTGTTGAGATACGGCGTATTGGCCGAGTAAGGCACGGCGGCGCCGCTACGGCGGGCTTCCTGGGCCAGTTCATCCAGCAGGTGACTGGCCCGCTGGGGACCCTCCACCGCCAGCACAGACTCCAGTGCCGCTATCCATTCCTGGGTTTCACCTGGATCAAGATCTTCGAGCATCGTCTCCCCTTGAGAGAAGCCAGATGGCCGTCTGCAGTCTTATCCAGTCTTTGCCTGAAATGGCTGCCGGTTCCGGGCAGTGGAAGCCGGACGGCAGCGACCGCCTACCCGGTCGAGAGTCGGCTGCGGGCGATGTCGTTTGTGGTGCACTACACAAAAACCTCCGACTGACCGCGTCGCTCCCGACCTTGTTTGTAGAACTTCCACAAAGGTGGGGCCCACGATGCGTGCTGCGACGCATGGCGTCGCCGGGGTTGATCGACCAAGGTAGAGAGCTAGGTGCAGGCGGCGCTCCGGAATCGGACGTCGCCTGCCGTGTGCGTGAGGTTCTGGGAGGCTCGTCGGTGTTCAGTCGTGTTGCCATCGTCAACCGTGGAGAGGCCGCGATGCGGCTCATCCATGCCGTACGGGATCTCTCCGCAGAGACCGGGACGCACGTGGAGACGGTCGCGCTCTACACCGACGCCGAGCGCAACGCGACCTTCGTCCGGGAAGCTGACATCGCCTACCCGCTGGGCCCCGCCTCGGCTCGGCCGTACCTCGACCACGCCGTGCTGGAGCGGGCGCTGGTGGAGACCGGAGCGGACGCGGCCTGGGTCGGGTGGGGGTTCGTCGCCGAGGATCCGGCGTTCGCCGAACTGTGCGAGAAGATCGGGGTCACCTTCATCGGGCCGAGCGCGGACGCGATGCGCAGGCTCGGCGACAAGATCGGCGCGAAGCTGCTCGCCGAGGAGGTCGGCGTCCCGGTGGCGCCGTGGAGCCGCGGCGAGGTCGCCACTCTCGAGGACGCGCTGCGGGCCGGCGAAACCATTGGTTACCCGCTGATGCTGAAGGCGACCGCCGGTGGCGGAGGCCGAGGGATCCGGATGGTCGCCTCGGGCGCGGACCTGGCCGAAGCCTACGAACGCACCAGCCAGGAGGCGCTGCGGGCCTTCGGCTCCGGCGTGGTCTTCCTGGAGCGCCTGGTCACCGGCGCCCGGCACGTCGAGGTCCAGGTGATCGCCGACGGGCAGGGCACGGCGTGGGCGCTGGGAGTGCGCGACTGTTCCGTGCAGCGGCGCAACCAGAAGGTCATCGAGGAGTCCGCCTCACCGGTCCTGGAGCCGACGCAGACCGCTGAGCTGAAGGCCTCGGCCGAGCGGCTCGCCGTGGCCGTCGGCTACCGCGGTGCCTGCACGGTCGAGTTCCTTTACCACCCGGGCGACAAGCTGTTCGCCTTCCTCGAGGTCAACACCCGGCTCCAGGTCGAGCACCCGATCACCGAGGTCACCACCGGCACCGACCTGGTGCGGCTGCAACTGCACGTGGCGGACGGCGGAAAGCTGGAAGGCCCTCAGCCGAGCGAGCTCGGCCACGCCATTGAGGTCCGGTTGAACGCCGAGGACCCGGACCGTGACTTCGCTCCGTCACCCGGTCGGATCGCCCGGCTGGCCCTGCCCGCCGGGCCCGGCATCCGGGTGGACACCGGCGTCAGCGAGGGCGACACCATCCCCGCGGACTTCGACTCGATGATCGCGAAGATCATCGCACACGGCCGCGACCGCGACGAGGCGCTGGGCCGACTGCGCCGCGCGCTGGCCGAGACCACCGTGATCATCGAGGGCGGCACCACCAACAAGAGCTTTGTGCTGGACCTGCTCCAGGCACCCGAGGTCATCGACGCGAGCGCGGACACCGGCTGGATCGACCGGGTGCGGGCCGAGGGCCGCCTGGTCAATCACCGGCATTCGGCGATCGCCCTGGCCGCGGCCGCGATCGAGGTTTACCGGGACGAGGAAGAGGTCAGCCGCCGGCAGTTGCTCTCCACCGCCCGCGGCGGACGCCCCCAGGTGCAACACGAGACCGGCCGTCCGCTGGACCTCAAGCTCCGCGGAGCCAGTTACCGGGTGAGTGTCGCCCGGATCGGCCAAAAGCGCTTCCGGATCGGCATTTCCGGCGGCGCGCAAGTGCACCCCGCGGACGTCGAGGTCGACCGGTTCGACGCGCACAGCGGCCGGATCGTGGTGAACGGGCACCGCTTCCGGCTGGTGACGGCCACGCACGGACCGATCCACCTGGTCGAGGTGGACGGCGTCACCCACCGGGTCAGTCGCGACGAGGGCGGCATCGTCCGCTCACCCGCGCCCGCGCTGGTGGTGGCCACGCCGGTGGCGGTCGGGGACGAGGTCGCGGCCAAGGCGCCGATCCTCGTTCTGGAGAGCATGAAGATGGAGACGGTCCTGTACGCGCCGTTCCGCGCCCGAGTGCGCGAGTGCCTGGTGGCACTGGGCAGCCAGGTGGAAACCGGGACGCCGCTGATCCGGCTGGAACCGCTGTCCGACGATTCCGACGATGCCGCCGGCCTGGAGCGCGCCGGCGAGGTCGTCGAGATCGCAATTCCGGTTGAGCGGGCGGAGCGGCCGGCGGCCGAGCGGATCGAGCGTGGTCTGCTGGACCTGCGCAGCCTCCTGCTGGGCTTCGACGTCGACCCGCAGGACGGCAAGCGCGTGCTGTCGGGCTATCTGGCCGCCCGGGCCGAGGTCGGTGGTCGGCCGCTGCCCGGTGAGGTGGATCTGCTGACGGTGTTCGCCGATCTGTCGGAACTGAGCCGGAACAGGCCGGGCGGACAGCTCACCCTGGAACAGGGCAGTGCGGTGCACAGCTCGCGCGAGTACTTCCACAGTTACCTGCAGAGCCTGGACGTCGAACGGGCGGGCGTCAGCGACAGTTTCCAGGCCCGGCTGAAGCAGGTACTCGGGCACTACGGCATCACGGATCTGGAGCGGACGCCGGAACTGGAGACCGCGGTCCTGCGGATCTTCCTGGCTCAGCAACGGACGTCGAGCGACATCGAGATCGTGTCGGAACTGCTGGGCCAGTGGCTGGCCGGTCCACCACCGCTGGAGTCGCTGCGCGAGCGCGCCGGACTCGCCCTGGGACACCTGGTCGAGGCCACCCAGGTGCGCTTTCCGGCGGTGTCGGATCTCGCCCGTGGGGTGGTGTTCCGCTGGTTCACCCAACCGTTGCTGCGCCGCAACCGGGCCACGGTCTACGCCGCGGTGAACGAGGACCTGCGCTACCTGGATCGCACCCCGGCCGCGCCCGACCGTGACGTGCGGATCGAGACCCAGGTGGCCACCGCCGAGCCGCTGGTCCGGCTGATCGGCCAGCGGATCGGCCGGCCCGGCCGCGACCACGCCGCGTTGCTGGAGGTGCTCACCCGTCGCTACTACGGC
Source organism: Kineosporiaceae bacterium (assembly GCA_031400005.1). Classification (GTDB taxonomy): domain Bacteria; phylum Actinomycetota; class Actinomycetes; order Actinomycetales; family Kineosporiaceae; genus JANNPJ01. The sequence goes on from JANNPJ010000554.1 coordinate 13,872, forward strand.
AGCCGCGGGCTGTCCGCGGTGACCTCCCGAGAGGTGACCGGCTGCCAGTTCGTCACCGCCGATCACACCGGCGGTTCCCATCGCCTGACCCGGGTAGTCACCACCGCTGTCGACATCGCCGCCCTGCCCGACGCCATCGGCGCTGTCGCCATGTTCGCCGCCGATGTCGCCGTGCGGGGGCTCGTCGCCGACCTCTACGTCACCTGGGAGGACCAGCCGGACGCCGACGCGATGGCGGTGCAGCTCGGACAGCTGCTGGCCGAGCGCGACCTGCCCGCAGGCGTCCGGCGGATCACCACCACCGTCGTCGGGGCGGCCATGCATCACCATTTCACCTTTCGACCGGACGCCGCCCCCGGCTTCGCCGAAGACCGGCTGATCCGTGGCCTGCACCCACAGGTCGCCTCCCGCCTGCAGCTGCAGCGGCTGCGCGAGTTCGACCTCACCCGGCTCCCCTCGGCCGACGAGGAGATCTACCTGTTCCGAGCGGTGGCGAAGAGCAACCCGGCCGACGAGCGGCTGTTCGTGATGGGCCAGGTCCGCGACCTGACACCGTTGCGGGACGCGGAAGGCAGGCTGGTCGCGCTACCGGCCCTGGAGGACGGGGTAACCGCGGGTCTGGACGCCATCCGCGCGATGCAGGCGCAGCGCCCACAGAACAAGCGGTTCGACACCAACCGGATCATGATGTTCGTCTGGCCGCCGGTGGAACTGACCGACGACGAGCTCGCCCAACTGGTTCAGCGAGTGCTGCCGGCCACCGCCGGGGCCGGACTGGAGGAGGTCCTCTTCCTGGCCCGGCGACGCAACGCCGAGGATGAACTGGCCGAGATCGCGGTGCGGATCATCCCTGCTCCAGGGGGACGCGGCGCTCGCCTGGTGATCGGTGAACCGACCCCCGAGTTGGTGCAGCCACTGGACGACTACCGGCAGAAGGTGCTTCGCGCCGCTCGGCGCGGAAACACCTACCCGTACGAGCTGACCGCCCAGCTCGCCGGGCCCGCCGGCAGCTTTACCGAGTACGACCTCGACGAGATCGGCACTGCTCTCGTGCCAGTCGAGCGGCCGGCCGGAAAGAACACCGCGGCGATCGTGGCCGGCGTTGTCACCACACCGACCACCCGCCACCCCGAGGGCGTCACCCGGGTGGTGCTGCTCGGTGACCCCACGAAGGCGCTCGGGGCGTTGTCAGAGCCGGAGTGCATGCGGGTGATCGCCGCGCTCGACCTGGCCGAGCGGCTGCAGGTCCCGCTGGAATGGTTCGCGCTGTCGGCGGGGGCGCGGATCTCGATGTCCTCGGGCACCGAGAACATGGACTGGGTGGCGGCCGCGCTCAAGCGGATCGTCCTGTTCACCCAGGACGGCGGCGAGATCAACATCGTGGTCGCGGGAATCGCCGTCGGCGCCCAGCCGTACTGGAACGCCGAGGCGACGATGCTGATGCACACCAAGGGCATCCTGGTGATGACGCCGGACTCGGCGATGGTGCTCACCGGCAAGCAGTCCCTGGACTTCTCCGGCGGCGTGTCGGCCGAGGACAACTTCGGCATCGGCGGTTACGACCGGGTGATGGGCCCGAACGGCCAGGCACAGTACTGGGCTCCTGATCTGAACGCCGCCTGCGACGTGCTGATGGCGCACTACGACCACACCTATGTCGTGCCCGGCGAGGCGATGCCGCGCAAGGCGGACACGACCGACCCGATCACCCGCGACGTCTCCGACTTCCCGCACCCGACCGCCGGCAGCGACTTCAGCACCGTCGGGCAGATCTTCTCGCCCCTGCGCAACCCGGACCGCAAGAAGCCGTTCGACATCCGCACGGTGATGCGCGCCCTGTCCGACCAGGACCACCCGGTGCTGGAGCGCTGGGCCGGGATGGCCGACGCCGACACCTCCGTGGTGCAGGACGTGCATCTCGGCGGCCGGCCGGTCTGCCTGATCGGAATCGAGTCCCGGTCAGTGCCCCGGCGCGGCTTCCCGCCCACCGACGGGCCAGACACCTACACCGCAGGCACGCTGTTCCCGCAGTCGTCGAAGAAGACCGCACGGGCGATCAACGCAGCCTCCGGCAACCGGCCGCTGGTGGTGCTGGCGAACCTGTCCGGGTTCGACGGCTCACCGGAGTCGATGCGCAAGCTCCAACTCGAGTACGGCGCCGAAATCGGCCGGGCGATAGTCAACTTCACTGGCCCGATCGTGTTCTGCGTGATCTCGCGCTACCACGGCGGCGCTTTCGTGGTGTTCTCCAAAGCCCTCAACCCCAACCTGACCGTGCTGGCCTTGGAAGGCTCCTTCGCCTCGGTACTCGGCGGCGCCCCCGCCGCCGCCGTGGTCTTCTCCGGGGAGGTGAACAACCGCACCGCAAACGACCCGCGGGTGACCGAGCTGCAGACCCAGGTACTGGCGGCCAGTGGTGCCGAGCGGGCAGCGCTGAACACCCGGCTCGCCGACGAGCGGTCCGCCGTCCGGGCGGAAAAGCTGGGCGACGTCGCCGCGGAATTCGACCGGGTGCACAGCATCCAGCGGGCCGTCGACGTCGGCTCGGTGGACCTGATCATCCGGGCGGCCGAGCTGCGGCCACAGATCATCGAGGCCATCGAGCAGGGCCTGAAGCGGTCAGGGTCGGCGCGTCACGGGACCAGGTCGGTGTAGAGCACGTTCTGGGTCAGGTTGGGCTCAGATCGCTGGACGGAGTGAGCAGCGTCAGCGTGGGCGGTGCCGCCAGCACCGTGCCGAGCTCGGTGGCACGTGAGCGTTGAGGGACGTCCCCCTCGGCAGGGACCTGCTCAACCAGGTCGACTGATAAGGGGTTGCCCTGGCTGGTGACGGTTGGCGTGACCGAGTGAGAGTTAGCGCGACCCGGTCACGCGGTGACGGTGATGGGGTGTGGAGAACCGCCGGG
>JANNPJ010000517.1:0-5127 GCA_031400005.1 Kineosporiaceae bacterium
CGGTGAACCCGTCGACGGGCCGGCCCAGGCGCTTGGTGAGCGAGGCCTCCCACTCGTCGAGGTCGGTCTCGGAGAACGTGTTGTCGAGCGAGAGCATGGGCACGGTGTGCTCCACGTCCCCGGACGCCACCCCCGCAGCCACAGCGGTGGTGACGTCCTGTCCGCCGGACCATTCGGGGTGCATTTCCTGGGCTTTGGCGACCGATCGGACCAGCGCATCGTAGGCGCCGTCATCCATGACGATGTCTTCGGAGGTGTAGTACGCCGAGGCCGCGGCAGTTGCCCGCGCGACCGCGTCCATGTACTCGCCCTGGGTCGCAGGGATGTGGGTTGCAGGGATGCGGTCAGTCTCAGCGGTGTGGTCCATACCGTCCTTCACAGTTGGCGAGGCCGGCGCCTTCTGCACCGAAGGCTGAGCATCCGCTCCAGATGATCAACCGGGTCGAAGTCGTTCGAAAATGTGCCGCAGACCTGCTGATGGGCGAGTCCGGCGTCCGCAGGGACGGGAATTCCTCCTCAAGCGCCTCCAATTGGCGCATCGTCATCCTCCTCCGGGTTCGCATCCGGCGTCGGCTCCGGCTCGGGGGTGACCGCCGCCGGCCCCTCGGCGAGCAACCGGCGAAATCCGTCTTCATCCAGCACCGGGACGCCGAGCTGAATCGCCTTGTCGTGCTTGGTTCCCGGGCTCTCCCCCACGACCACGAAGGCCGTCTTCTTCGAGACGCTTCCGGAGGCTTTGCCGCCGCGGCTGAGGATCGCTTCCTTGGCCTCGTCCCGGCTGAAGCCCTCCAGCGACCCGGTGACGACGATGCTCAGCCCTTCCAGGTTCCGCGGCGTCGAGGCGTCCACCTCATCGGCCATCCGCACCCCGGCGGCCTCCCAGCGCCGGACCACTTCGGCATGCCAGTCGACGTCGAACCATTCCCGCACCGCGACCGCGATCACCGGCCCGACGCCGTCCGAGGCCGCCAGTTCTTCCACGCTGGCCTCGCGAATCCGGTCCATCGAACCCAGCGATTGGGCCAGTGCCCGGGACGCGGTCGGGCCGACGTGCCGGATCGACAGTGCCACCAGAACCCGCCACAGCGGCTGGGTTTTGGCCTTCTGCAGGTTGTCCAGGAGCTTGTGCCCGTTCGCGGACAGCTCGCCGTCCTTGCGGGTGTACAGCGGGACCTTGATCAGGTCGTCGGCGGTCAGGTCGAACAGGTCGCCCTCGTCCTTGACGACCCCGGACTCGAGCAACGCGATCGCACCCTCCCAGCCGAGCGCCTCGATGTCGAAGGCGCCCCGACCAGCCACGTGATTGAGCCGCTCGCGCAACTGAGCCGGGCAGCTACGGGAATTGGGACAGCGGATGTCGACGTCCGCTTCCTTCTGGTGCTTGAGTTCGGTGCCGCACTCCGGGCAGTGCGTGGGCATCACGAACTCGCGCTCGGTGCCGTCGCGGACCTCGACCACCGGCCCGACGATCTCCGGGATCACGTCACCGGCCTTGCGCAGCACCACGGTGTCGCCGATCAGTACACCCTTGCGGCGGACCTCCTGGGCGTTGTGCAGGGTGGCCATCGCTACCGTCGACCCGGACACCAGAACCGGCTCCATCACGCCGAAGGGCGTGACCCGGCCGGTGCGCCCGACGTTGACTCGGATGTCCAGCAGCTTCGTATTGACCTCTTCGGGCGGGTACTTGAACGCGATCGCCCAGCGCGGCGCCCGGCTGGTGCTCCCCAGCCGCCGCTGCAGCCCGATGTCGTCGATCTTCACCACGACGCCGTCGATCTCGTGCAGCTGATCGTGCCGGTGCTCGCCCGTCCATTCGACGAAGTCACACACCGCATCGACCGAGTCGACCACCCGATAGGACGGGCTGGTCGGCAGCCCCCAGGCCTTGAGTAGCTCGTAAGCGTGCGACTGGGAGTCGATGTCGAAGCCTTGGCGAGCGCCGATGCCGTGCACCAGCATCCGCAACGGCCGGGAGGCGGTGATCCGCGGGTCTTTCATCCGTAGCGACCCGGCGGCGGCGTTGCGCGGGTTCGCGAACGGTGCCTTGCCCTGGTCGACCAGGCTGGCGTTCAGCTCTCGGAAGCCCTCGATCGGGAAGAACACCTCGCCGCGGATCTCCACCCGCTCGGGGAACGGCACCCCCGAGTCGCTGCTGCCGGAACCTGTGCTGTCCGAACCTGTGCTGAGGAGGTGCGGGATGCCTTGGATCGTGCGGACGTTCAAGGTGACGTCCTCACCCGTGCGCCCGTCGCCGCGGGTTGCGGCCCGCACCAGCCGGCCCTTTTCATAGAGCAGATTGACCGCCAAACCGTCGATCTTCATCTCGCACAGGTAGCGAACCCCCGCACTGACGGTCTTCTCCACCCGCTCAACCCAGGCGCGCAGCTCGTCCAGGCTGAAGACGTTGTCCAGGCTGAGCATCCGCTCCAGGTGATCGACCGGGTCGAAGTCGGCCGAAAACGTGCCACCGACCTGCTGACTGGGCGAGTCCGGCGTCCGCAGGGACGGGAACTCCTCCTCCAACGCCTCCAACTGACGCATCAATTGGTCGAACTCGCCGTCCGCGATCGTCGGTGAATCGCGCACGTAGTAGGCAAACCGGTGCCCCTGGATCTGCTCGGCCAAGTCGGTCCACCGATGCCGAGCCTCGTCCGGCACCGGTGCCTGCTCGAGCACTGGCTGCTGCTCGAGCACTGGCTCCTGCTCGAGCGCGACTCCACCGTCCGTGGTGTTCTCGGGCATGGACGGCTCCTCCACGGCGATGCTCTCCTCGGTCTGACTCACATCGCTCATCCTGCCCGAGACCACCGACAGTTTCGCGTCGGCTGGCGCGCGTCAGCCAGCCCGATGACTGGTTACCCAGCCATCGGACCAGCCACGGGACGAGTCAGCCGGCCGCGCGTTCGGCCAGCACCGCCGCGGCGCTCTTGGCCAGCTTCAGCACCGACCGGGCAGCCGCCGGGTTCGCCCCGGCCAGCCCGCAGGCGGGCGTGATCACGACAGCACCGGCCGAAGCGGCGTCCAGACCCAGGGTCCGCCACGGCGTCCACACGGTGTCAGCCACGGTGTCCGGCCGGGGCATCGTCCCGGCCAGCACGGCGTCCGAGGTAGCGATCGCTCCGGCCCACAGCTGGGTCCCGGACTCGACCGCGATCGCGATCTGCTCCCAGCTCGCCGTCCGCAGCTGGGCGACATCGAACGAGAGGGCGCCAACCCCGGTCTTCACCAGCATCTCGATCGGCGGGTCCGCGGCGCAGGAGTGCAGCGCCGTGCCCACCGCACCGGCCGCCACCGCTGCCTCCAGGACGGCCTGCAACCCTTCGACGATGGTGGGTTCCTGGACGGCGCGCAGCCGGCCGAAGCCACTGGCCGTCGGCAGCGCACCGGTCAGCACGGCGGGCAGCCCGGGTTCGTCGAGTTGCACCACGATCTCGGCCCCTGGCACCAGCCGCGCAATCTCCTGGACGTGCCGGGAGAGGCCCTCGGCCAGCGATCCGATCAGATCGCGGACCGCGCCAGGGTCGACCACGGCCCGCTCCAGCCGGGGCAGCCAGAGCGCCGACGCCAGCGTCCACGGCCCGGCGACCTGCAGCTTCAGCCGGCCGGTGTAACCGTCGGCGACCTCCGCCAGCACGTCGAGGTCCTCCCCCAGGAAGGACTTCGCCCGCTTCAGGTCGCGCCCGGGGTGATCCACCAGCCGCCACCCGGATGGCTGGAGGTCGACGGGCATGTCCACCAGCAGCGCGGCCGATCGGCCGATCAGGTCAGCTCCCGGCCCGCGGGCCGGTAACTCGGGTAGATACGGCAGCGCGTCGCTTAATTCGTCGAAGGTGGCGCGGACCGCGGCGCGCACATCCGTGCCGGGCCACGAACCGATGGCGGTGGCCGTGCCCGGCTCCGATCGGATACCGGCCGACGACGTGGTGCGCGGCTGTGGGACGGAAGAATCGATGGACACCACCCGAGCCTACGTGATTGATCATGGACAGCCCGCCGTTCCCGGAGTCTCATGGATGGATGAGCATTCGAACCGCCCGCTGGCCCAACGGCGTGCCGTGCTGGGCCGACCTCACCGTTCCCGACGTGGATGCAGCCAAGCAGTTCTACGCCAGCGTTCTCGGCTGGAGCTTTCGGCCGACGGACGTCGAATTCGGTGGGTACGTCATCGCCGAGAATCGAGGCGCAGCCGTCGCCGGGATCGGCCCGATGCCACGCGGTGCCCCGGCCCGATGGACGCTCTACCTGGCCGGTGACGACGTGGACACGATTGCCACCGCCACCCCGGCGCTGGGTGGACGGGTGCTGTTGCCACCGCACGATGTCGGAGGGCTGGGCAGGATGTTCATCGCCGCGGACCCGACCGGTGCCCGATTCGGGGTCTGGCAGGCGGGTACCCACGCCGGTGCCGGCCTGGTCAACGAGCCCGGCGCCCTCACCTGGGAGGACTTGCGCTCACCCGACCCGGAGGCCGCCAGGGCCTTCTATTCGGGCGTTTTCGGCTACCGCACCGAGCCGTTGGCGGACGGCGGGCCGGACTACTACCTGTTCGCCCTGCCGGACAATGACATCCCGCTCGGCGGCATGGGTGGGATGGTGAATGTGAAGGGTCCGGCGCAGTGGCTGGTGTATTTCGCGGTGACCGATGCCGAGGCCGCCGTCGCGGCGGCCGAGCAGGCCGGCGGCCACGTCCTCACCCTCGATTTCGATTCGCTCTACGGCCGTATCGCCGGCCTGACCGACCCGGACGGCGCGGAGTTCTACATCCTGCAATCCACTGGTGACGGCGCCCCGATCCCACCCGAACTCAGCGACTGACCTGCCGTCAGCAGCCCGATCATGGATTTTCACCGGGCGAGCCGGCCACCACGAGGCCGTGCTCATAGGCGAACACCACCGCCTGGACTCGATCGCGCAGGCCAAGTTTGGCCAGCACGCTACTCACATGGCTCTTCACCGTGGCTTCGGTGACATAGTGGCGCTGGGCGATTTCGAGGTTGGAGAGCCCACGCGCCACCAGCGTCAACGTCTCCCGCTCGCGTGCCGTCAGCGGCCCGATGACCTGGTCCGCAGGCACCAGCGGATCGGTGCGACGGGCGAGGTGGGCGATCAGTCGGCGGGTGATCG
>JANNPJ010000539.1:0-17749 GCA_031400005.1 Kineosporiaceae bacterium
CCGCGCTGTTGATCCTGTTGCTGGCTTTCGGCTCGGACGTCGCCGCCGGCTTGCCGTTGGCCGTGGCGCTCGCCCGTCTGGCGATCGGCACGGCCGGCAGCGCGCTGCTTTCCGCCGTCATCGATGTGAGCACCATCGCGCCGACGGTCGCCACCATGGTCGGCCTGGGCGTCGGGATCGACTACGCCCTGCTGCTGGTTACCCGGTTCACCGAAGGGCTGCGCCGTGGCCTGGACCGGCGCGCGGCGGCCGAGGCCGCGAACGCCACTGCGGGGATGTCCGTGAGCTTCGCCGGCAGCACGGTGGTGATCTCACTGCTCGGCTTCAATCTGGTCGGACTGAGCGGCTACGCCACCTTTGGCTATGCCACCCTGCTCGTGGTGATCGCCATCATGATGGTGTCGATCACCCTGGTCCCGGCGCTGTGCGCGCTGGCCGGGCACCGGCTGTTGCCGCGCCGCCAGCGCCGAGCCGATCGCCAGATCGCAACTGAGCATCCGGCCGCGAGTGAGCGGCCAACAGTCACTGATCGCCCGACTGCGACTCACCGCTGGGCACAGCGGGTCGGACGTCGACCGCTGCCGTGGCTGGTGGCCACGACCTTGCTGCTGTTGACCATGGCTGCTCCGACCCTGGACATGCGCACCTGGCCGCAGGACGCCGGCAGCCAGCCGACGTCGTCCACTACCCGGCGGGCGTACGACCTGGTGGCGGAGAAGTTCGGCGCCGGGGCGAACGGACCGCTGCTCATCGTCGCGGACCTGGACCGGCTCGGCCCGGACGGCGTCACCGGGCTTACCGGCCGGCTCTCGGCCGACCCGGGCGTGCAGGTGGTCGCGCCACCGCTGCTGGACGCCGACGGCGAGACGGCGCTGATCGCCGTCCAACCCCGAACCGGCCCGCAAGACCAGCGCACCACTGAACTGCTGGATCGACTGCGGGCATCCGTACTGCCGCCTGGTGCCCAAATCACTGGGTGGACAGCCGCATTCGCAGATATCGTGGATCGGCTGTCCGATCGGCTCTGGCTGGTCGTCGGTTTCGTTGTCGGGTTCTCGTTGCTGCTGCTCACGATCGTGTTCCGGTCGGTGGTGATCTCGATCAAGGCCGCGCTGATGAACTTGCTCTCGGTCGCGGCCGCCTATGGTGTGATGGTCGCAATCTTCCAGTGGGGTTGGGGCGCAGAGCTTCTCGGATTGCCACACGCGGTTCCAGTGTCGAGCTGGGTGCCGATCCTGATGTTCGCCATCCTGTTCGGATTGTCGATGGACTACGAGGTTTTTCTGCTCTCCCGGGTGCGGGAGGACTGGCTAGCCACCGGCGATCCGCATGGCAGCGTGGTCCGTGGACTGGCCGGAACAGGACGCGTGATAACCAGCGCGGCGGCGATCATGGTGGCGGTGTTCATCGGGTTCGCGCTCGATCCCGACGTCACTGTGAAGATGACTGGAGTGGGGATGGCGACCGCGATCGCGATCGACGCCACCCTGGTCCGGATGGTGATGGTGCCGGCGACGATGGCGATCCTCGGACGGGCCAACTGGTGGCTGCCGAACTGGCTGGACCGGCTGCTGCCGAACCTCAGCATCGAGGCCGCACCGTCCTCCGGCTCAGCCTCGGAGCCGGAGCGACCGCGGGTTCAGACCAGCACCTGATCCGAAGCCATCGCGCGGCTCACAGCATTGGCTCAGGTCAAGGCCGGAATCGCCTCGGCGATCAGCAGCACACCGAAGATCAAGAACAAGACGGAGGCGCCGATCCGGACCACGCGCTCGGGCAGGTTCCGGCCGAGCAGGGCGCCGATTCCGATCGCGAGCGCGTCCGCGACGACCATGCCCAGTGTCGAGCCGAGCCAGGTGCCGAACATTTCTTCCCGGCTGGCCAGGGTGATCGTCGCCAGCATGGTCTTGTCACCCAGTTCGGCGATGAAGAAGACGGTGGTTGCGGTAATGAACGCGGACCGGCGGGCGCGGGCGGCGGACGCCTCGTCGTTCGCTGTCAGTTCATCCCCGCGCAGGGTCCAGGCCGCGAAGATGACGAAGGCGATCCCGGCGATCAAGGTCATCCAGTGCGTCGAGAGGGACTTGCCGGCTGCCGCCCCGATCACCACGGATACCGCGTGAATCGCTGCGGTCGCCACCGTGATCCCGGCCAGAATCGGCCACGGCTTGTACCGGCTGGCGAGAGACATCGCCATCAACTGGGACTTGTCCCCGAGTTCAGCAACAAAGATCACGCCGAAACTCAGCAGGAAGGCGTACACGACGAACGGGTTCCTCTCGGTCGGCGGCGCGGCCGAGTGTGGAGGCTTGAGGGTGCCTGCCTTCGACCGACACCGCGCATGCGGTACCTGGCCGAAGGTCTCGCTCACCCAGACATCGGGCCCGTGAGCCGGGTTCTGTCGTCCGCCAGGGCCTGAGGTCTAGGGCCTGCCCTGGGCGATCGACGACACCAGCATGTCGACTCAGCGGTTGGGAGCTACTCCGTTGCAGCTGAGTACTGGATAGTACTCATGCCGTACTCGCACCTTGCGGTGGGAGGGTCCCGGTCTGACCCGCGGGTGCGGTGCCGGGTTGACGTTTCATCGCCACCTGCCGGGCTGGCCCGGTCTTCTGGTCGGCTCCACGTCCGTTTCGGATCTCCGCCCCACTGGCGGCGATCACCTGTCTGCCGTACGCCGCGAGGTTACGGGCGGCATTGATGTCCCGATCCAGGATCAGCCCGCACACCTCGCATTGGTAGGTCCGTTGCGAGAGGGCCAGCTTGGTTTTCGCTGCCCCACACCACGAACATTGCTTGCTCGAAGCAAACCACCGATCCGCGACAATGACCCGACCACCGCGCCACGTGGCCTTGTACTCCATCTGACGGCGAAACTCCCTAAAGGAGGCGTCTGCAAGGTGTCGAGCCAGGCGGTGGTTGGTGAGCATCCCGGCCACGTGCAGGTCTTCCAGCACGAGCGTCCCGTACCGGGCGGTGAGCCTGGTGGTGGTCTTGTGCAGGGCATCGCGGCGTTGATCAGCGACCCGGCCCTGGGCGCGGGCCAACTTCTGGGACGCGCGGACCCACCGCTGCGACGGCACCGTATTAGTACGCCGGTCCGGGCCCTGCCGCCGGGACACGACCCGGGACAGTCGCCGGATCTTGGCCAACGCCCGGCCCAGGTGGCGGGGGTTGGGGATCTGCTCACCGGTGGACAAGGCCGCCAGGGTGGCGATCCCAAGGTCGATCTCGACCACCGCGTCCGGGTCGGTCGGGGCGGGGCGGGTGATCTCGGTTTCGACGGTGAACGCGGCGAACCATCGGCCCCGCTCATACCGGACACTCACCCCCAGGACCCGGGCGGTCCCGGCGGCCACCAGGTCAGCTAGACGTCCGCCGTCTTCATGGAGTTTGACCCGCCCGATCCGTGGCAGCACCGCGTGCCGGGCCTGGCACGGGATCGCCCCGGTGGTGAACCGGATCGTCCGGCGGGCTTTGCGTTTCGCCTTGAACCGGGGAAACCCGACGGGTTTGCCCTTCCGGGCGCCCTTGCGGGAATCCCCCCAGTTCCTCAACGCCCGGGCGAGTTGATCCAGGCCGGTGTTGAACGCCTCCTTACTGCAGTCTCGCCACCACGGGGCCACCTGGTCTTTGACCGTGTTCCAGTCCTTCCGCAAGCTGTACAACGACCACGACAGCGCCGGAGTTAGGTCCTTATCGGTGAGGCCGTACGATTGTTCGGCGTCCCGCTGCGACAGGTTGGCCTTGACCCGGGCCAAGCCCCAGTTGAACACCTTCCGCGCCGCACCGGCATGCGACCTTAGAACCCGCTCCTGAGCCGGGCTCGGATCCAAAGCAAACCGGTACGCCAGCGCCGTCACAGCAGGTCCCCCGCCGTGATGGCGGCGACCACGCAGGCGACCTGATTCCGGCCGCTAGCCCGCCCGCACCCGCGAGCACCCCAGCCGGTGAGGACCTCTGGCACCTGCGCGACCGTTGCGATGCCGGCCCCCGCGCCGGGCCTACCGGCGTCTTCACGTTCGAAGTCCTGATCCCGTCCCATACCTGAAACGTACCCGCTGCCACCGACAGTCCCGGGAGTTATTCACACCCATAACCGTCAACGTCGCACCCACTTTCAACAAAACATGACTACGGCGAGCAAACACCGCTCAGGGTGATCACCTGCCCACTCGGCTCGGCCACCTCAGCTAGCGCGGCGGTCAATACCACTTGTGCTTGTGCTGCCAGAACGCACCTTCAACACGGGCAGGTCCCGCAACGCTCAGGCCCTCCCGGCCACCCCCTGGCCACCGCAGACCACACTCACGACCGAGCGACCCTTCCCTCACCACCACCACGCCACGACATCACGCCATCAAGCGCTACCCAGCGCTCTACCACCAGTGGAGGCAGCCCTTCGATCTCACTGTGATAGACGAATGGGCTTCTCGCCCTCCACGTGAGGGCACCGGCGATGCCCGAAAATGACCAAACGCACCACTCAGTCCGGTCGGTCCGTGATCTGCGGCACAAACTTAGGGTGCCTAGCAGACGCCCGGCGTGGTTAGGTTTCCCAGGTGAAGGTCGCCGTATGCACCGAGAGAGTCCCCGGTGAGCGCCGGGTCGCCACGCTGCCCGATGTCGTTCCGCTCTTGATCGGCGCGGGTCTCGACGTCACCGTGCAGGCCGGGGCCGGACGACACGCGCTCGCCACCGATATCGCGTACGCCGATGCGGGGGCCGCTGTCGTCGACGCCGTGCCCCTGGCGGAGGTCGACGTCCTACTCCATGTGCGCCCGCTTTCGGTCGAGCAGGTCGCCGCACTGCGGCCGGGGACGATCACCTTCGGTCTGTGCTCACCGACCACCGAACTGGACGTCGTCCGGGCCTTGCGGGACGGGCGGGTGACGTCGTTCGCGATGGAGCTTGTGCCGCGGATCTCCCGAGCTCAATCGATGGATGCGTTGACCTCGCAGGCGCTCGTCGCCGGCTATCGCTGCGTGCTGGAGGCGGCCACCCGGTTTCCCCGCTTCTTCCCGCTGTTCATGACGGCGGCCGGCACGGTGCCGCCGGCGAAGGTGCTGGTCCTGGGCGCCGGTGTCGCGGGTCTGCAGGCGATCGCCACCGCGCGCCGGCTCGGTGCGGTGGTCTCGGCCTACGATGTCCGGCCGGCCAGCGCCGATGAGGTGCGTTCGATGGGCGCCACTTTCGTCAGCCTGGATCTGGAGTCCCTCGAAGGGGCGGGCGGGTACGCCCGGGAGATGACCGAGGAACGGGCGAACCGGCAGCGCGATCTGCTGACCCCGTTTATTGCCGCCGCTGACGTCGTCATCACCACTGCCGCCGTCCCGGGCCGGCAAGCTCCGGTCCTGGTGACGGCGAGCATGCTGACCGGGATGAAACCCGGCAGCGTGGTCGTCGATCTGGCCGCCGAGAGCGGCGGCAACGTCGAGGGTTCGGTCGCCGGTAAGGACGTCGTGATCGCGCTGGCCGGCTCCGGTGAGGTCACCCTGGTCGGGATGAAGGACGCGCCGAGCACGATGCCGGCCGATGCTTCCCGGTTGTACGCCAAGAACGTGGTGAATCTGCTGCTTCTGATGGCCGCCGACGGCAAGGTCGTGCCGGATTTCGAGGACGAGGTCGTCGCCGGTTCGTGTCTCACCCATGACGGCGTCGTCCGACATCAGCCGACGGCGGCCCTGTTGGCTGACGTGGTCGACAAGCCCACCGATGAAGGGAGTGACGCCAGATGAGCGGCGTTGCACTACTGGCGATTTTCGCGCTCGCCGTGTTCGTCGGGTTCGAGGTGGTGGCGAAGGTGTCGAGCACGCTGCACACCCCGCTGATGTCCGGGGCGAACGCCATCCACGGGATCATCCTGGTCGGGGCCGTGCTGGTCGCCGGGCACGCCGACGACACCGGCAGCCTCGTGGTCGGCCTGGTGGCGGTCGTGCTGGCCACGGTGAACCTGGTTGGTGGGTTCGTCGTCACCGACCGGATGCTGGAGATGTTCAAGGGTCGCCCGGGTCCGCGCTCGGACGCCGGTCGTTCGGTGACGGGCGGTGAGGGCAAATGAGTTGGCTGACGCCGAATGCCACCGAGGTCGCCTATCTGGTGGCCGCGATCTGCTTCATCCTCGCCCTGAAGGGCTTGTCCTCGCCAAAGACGGCCCGGCGCGGCAATGTGATCGGTTCCGCCGGTGCCGTGATCGCGCTGGTTACGGTCTTCCTGTCCACCGACCTCGACCACCTGATCCCGATCCTGCTGGCGATAGTGGTCGGGACGGCGCTGGCGGTGCCTGCGGCTCGTACCGTCAAAATGACCCAAATGCCGCAACTGGTCGCCCTTTTCAATGGGGTCGGTGGTGGAGCGGCGGCTCTGGTCGCGCTGCTGGAACTGCATGAGTCCCAGATCGCCTCGGACGGCTGGTTCAGCTACCTGCCGGGCGTCTCGGAAGGCCCGGCCACGCCCCTCACCGCGCTGCTGGCGATCGCCTTCACCGTGCTCGTCGGGTCGGTCTCGTTCTCCGGCTCGGTGATCACCTTCCTCAAGCTGCAGGAGGTGATGACCACCCGCCCGGTGATCCTGCCGGGGATGCAGTTCCTGATGATCGGCGTGCTGACCGGTTCGGTCGTGCTGGCGATCTGGCTGGTCGGAGGTGCCGAGCTCGGAGTGGCCGCGCTGCTGGGAGTGGCAGGCCTCCTCACCGGGATCCTGCTCGTGCTGCCGGTCGGCGGGGCCGACGTGCCGATCGTGATCTCCTTGTTGAACGCATTCACCGGGCTCACCGTCGCGGCCGGTGGTTTCGTCCTCGGCAACACCTTGCTGCTGGTGGCCGGAACGCTGGTCGGCGCGTCGGGGACCATCCTGACCCGGGAAATGGCCAATGCGATGGGCCGATCCGTCGCGGGCATCTTGTTCGGTGCGCTGAAGGGCGGTTCGACGGCAGGGTCCACCGCGGTCTCCGATCGGCCGGTGAAGACGGTCTCGCCGGACGACGTCGCGATCCTGCTGAACTATGCCAGCAAGGTGGTCGTCGTCCCGGGTTACGGACTGGCGGTGGCACAGGCTCAGCACACCATCCGGGAACTCGCGGAAGTGCTGGAGGCCAAGGGTATTGATGTCACGTATGGCATTCATGCGGTGGCTGGGCGGATGCCCGGCCACATGAATGTGCTGCTCGCCGAGGCGAACGTGCCATATGAGGCCTTGCGGGAGATGGATGAGGTCAACCCGGAGTTCAAGACCACAGATGTGGTGCTGGTGGTGGGCGCGAATGACGTCGTCAATCCCGCGGCCAAGACCTCACCCGGGTCGCCGATCTATGGGATGCCGATCCTCGAGGTGGGTGACGCGCAACAGATCATCTTCCTCAAGCGGTCGATGCGCCCAGGTTTCGCCGGGATCGAGAATGAACTCCTTTACGACCCGAAAACCTCCCTGCTGTTCGGCGACGCGAAGCAATCGCTGACCAAGGTGCTGAGCGCCGTCAAGAATCTCTGACCGAAACCAGCCTGGCCGAAGATCAACCTGACCGAAAATCTCCAGCCGAAGCCAGAACCGAACCGGAATCGGTCAGCTCGACGGGGGCTCGACGGTCAGGAGTTCCTCGATGTCTGGCGCGGAGAGGATCGCGTCTATCGCGGCAGACTCCGGCCATGTCGCGAGGCGTTGGACCAATGCCGAGGCGGCGGACTGATCTCCGAATCGGGAGTGCAGCAGGGCCAGCAGCATCTTCTGTTTTTCCTCTTCGCGGCCCAGGCGCTGCAGGTGACGGCCGACCTCGGTGTCCCGGTAGTGGTCAACCAGGGGCTGGATGCTCATTCCGTTCTTCTTTCTGATCCGATCAATCGTAGCCGGGTCAAGGCGAATCAACGCCAGCGTCTCCGCGATCTGGAAAAGTTCGCCGGTCCGCGGATGGCCACTGTCGCGAATCAGTCGAAGTGCCGCGCCGAAAGATTGCTCGCGCCGGTTGCGCGTCCCCCGGGCGAGCACCGCCAGCGGCGCCAGTGCCGGGTCGGTGAGAAATTCTGCCGGACCATGTTCCCGCAGATAGATGACTCGTAGGTCCGCTGGATTTCCATGCCGTTGATCCTGGTCTGCCGAACAGCGAAAGGATCGCCGAAGACAGATCTGTGGATAACAGGTCTCTCGGCTGATCTGTGGATAACTAGAAGCGGACTCCCTGCTCGCCCAGGGTTCAGTCCTGGATCCGAGCTGCCGAGAAAGACCCAATGGAATCGCCGGTGGATGGCCACCCGTCCGCGTCGGCGACCAAGCAGATTACGGCGCAGCAGGCGGCCCAGCTTCTGGTGCGCAACATCGAACGGGTGGTTCGTGGCCAGCATCGGGTGGTCGAACTGATCAGTGTGGCCACCTTGGCCGGCGGTCACGTCCTGATCGAGGATGCGCCCGGCACGGGCAAGACCACTCTTGCCCGTGCCCTGGCCCGCTCGATTGGTGGTGAATTCCAGCGAATTCAGGCCACCGCGGATCTCATGCCCTCGGACATCACCGGCTCGGCCATCTGGAATCCCGGCGACCGGCGCTTCGTCTTCATCGCCGGACCGGTCTTCGCCGACGTCCTGCTGGTCGATGAGCTGAACCGAATGCCGCCGCGAACCCAGTCGGCGCTGCTGGAGGTGATGGAGGAACGCACGGTCACGGTCGACGGCGTCCAGCATCACGTACCGCCGAACTTCCTCTTGGTCGCCACCCAGAACCCGCTGGAGCAGCACGGCACGTACCCCCTGCCCGAGGGCCAGTTGGACCGGTTTGCCATCCGGCTGCACCTGGCCTCGCTGGACGCCGAGGCTGAGCATCGGGTGGTCCGCGAACAACTGGCCGGGCCGACGGTCGAGCGACTGAGTCCGGTACTGGATGCGGTCGGTCTGGCCGCGATCAGGCAGGCCGTGCGCGAGGTTCATATCGCCGAACCGGTGCTCGCGCACGTGGTTGCGCTGGCCCGAGCCACCCGTCACGACCCACGGATCCGGGCCGGGGCTGGGGCCAGGGCGGCGATCAGTCTGGCTCGCTGTGCGCAGGCCTCGTCGGTGCTGCGCGGCCGGGATTACGTAACCCCGGACGACGTCAACGATCTCGCGGTAGCGGTACTCGCGCACCGGATCGTTGTCACCGACGCCTCGCCTGCGGCCGAAGTGGTCATGCGTGAACTCATCGACCGGCAACCGGTGCCGGTCCGAGTATGAGCCCGAGATGATCACGGAGGCCGATCCGGCAACACACCGACTGCCGCTGGCCGGGGCGGTGCCGACCGGGGTGGGTGGGATCACCCTCCTGGTCGCCATCGTGCTCGGTCTGATCAGCCTGCGGGCCTCGAACACGTGGCTGCTGTTGATTGCCTGTGCCCTGCTCAGCCCCGTGCTGATCTCCCAACTGTTTCGACCGGACCTTGACTCGGTGTCGATCTGTTTCAGCAGTGCGGACCGGGTGGCGGTCGGTGCGTCGAGCGAGCAGACCTTTCACGTCCATAACCGCGGTCGGCACAGCAGCCCTGCCCTTCAATTGAGTCATTCGGCGCAGGGCTTCGCACCGATCACCCTGGCTGTGCCGGCGCTGCCGCCCGGCGGCAGCGCGGAACTGACGATCCCTCGAACGGCGCTCACTCGGGGCGTGAGCCTGGTCCACGTGGTGCGACTGTGGACGACCGCACCGTTCGGGATGGCCTTGCATCGCCGTCGGATCTCGGTTGTCGCGCGGATCAGCGTGCATCCCGCAGTCGGCCCGATCGGTGTCCTGCCCGGCGTGTCGTTCGACGTCGGCGGGGGTCGCCCGAACCGGCTGGGCGACGAGCCGCATGAACTTCGAGAATGGCGGCGCGGGGATTCCCTGCGTCAAGTGCATTGGCGGGCGACTGCCCGGCATGATCGGCTGACCGTTGTCATCCCGGAGAACACCGTCCGATCACGACTGGCGCTGGTGATCCAGGGTGCAGGCGGGGCAAAGAGCGGGGCACCGGGTCGGACACCGAGCGCCTCGGACGACGAGTACGAAGCCCTGCTCAGCGCCGCGGCCTGGACCGCGGTCCAGGTCACCCGCTCGGACGGCACCCTTCGGCTCTCGGCGGCCGGAAGCCCCGATTACCTCGGAGCCGATCCGGGCGCCGTTCTTGACTGGTTCGCCGCGCTTGGACCTGCGGCTACGGCGGAACCGGCAACCCTGGCGGCGGCCGCGGCCTGGGCCGGGAACTCCGGAACCCTGGTCGTGGCCAGCCCCCGGAGGGAACCCGCTGCCCACCTGGGAAGGGGGATCCTGGTGTTGACTCCCGACGGCAGGGTGGCCGCAACGTGAACCCCGCACCCGGCGTCCCGCATCCCGGGACCGACGATCTCGCCTTACGTCTCGCCGTTTTGACCACTTTGCTGGCCGCGGCTCTCGCGCTCGCATTCGCCGGGTTGATCACCGCACCGGTCGGCGCACTGACGATCGGTTTGACCGTGACGGTCGGCCTGGTCGTCCCGCGCTGGTTGCCGTGGCTGGAGAAGGATTCACCGCATCGGACCGTCGTCGCGCTGGCGGCGATCGGACTACTGCAGGCGGTCACCGCCGGATCGAGCCCAGGAGCGATGTTCTCCGGTGACATGTCCGGACCACTCGGTGCCGCGGTAACCGAACTGGCGATCCCGGACGGGGTTCCGCTCGGTCTGCTCGCTGCCTTGGCTGCCGGTGGCCTGGTGGCAGTACCGTTGGAGTTCGCCGACCGCCGGGGCATCCAGTCCGGCCTGATGCTCGGGATCGCCGTGCTTGGCCTGGCCACCGTCGCTGCCCCGGGGGCCCATCTGTTGCCGGCTTTGATTCCGGGCTGGCCAGCGGCGATGTTCGCCCTCACCAAGCTCACCGCGAGCGCAACCCTGGGCCCGCGCTCGGCTCGTCAAACCGGGCGAACACACCGGGCCGGCCGCGCTGGGCGGCAGGATGCCCGGCTCCCGCTGATGCACCGGGCGCCGACCACCAGCACGGCGTCGGCCCGGGCGATGGCCCGCTGGCAGGTGGTGCCGATCCTCGTGGTGATCCCGGTCAGCCTGGCCGCGCTGACCCTGGCGCTGGTCAGCGGGGCGGCGACGATGAGTAAGCGCGATGTGAGCTTCGGTTCGCCGGACGACGGCGAAAACTCCTCGGGTCCGCGGGAGAGCGGATATCTCGGTGGCCAGATGGACCTCAGCGCCCGGGGCGCGCTGTCCTCGGATCCGCTGTTCAACGTCCCGGCGGACTCGCCCGGTCTCTGGCGGGTAGGCACCCTGGACCAGTACAGCGGCCGGGGTTGGCAAGCCACTATCCCGGCCCGAGGGTTGCCGAGGTTCGTCCTCGGATCCGGCGGAACGGCCCAACTGCTGGATCCCGCACAACTGGCCTCGCCGCTCGCCTTCCGTACCGACCAGATCGGTTCCCGCAGCTTCCACGTCAAGCAGTTGGAGGCGGGAGGCCTCGCTCAAGTGCTGGCGCCGGGGCGGCTCTTGAGTGTCACGTCTCCAGCACTGGTTGCCGAAGAGAAGATCTCCGGTGGGAAAAGTGCTGATGGAAAGGGAGTTGTCACAGCCGGAGACCAGACGTTCATCTTCGCGCGTTGGGGAGGTGGCAGCGAGTACGAGGTGCGCTCCCAGGTTCAACCCGGAACGAGTGACCAGGATGCCGAAAAAACTTTAAACGCAACGACATTCGGATCGACGACCAGTCCTCGTCCGATCTACGACGAGGCGCTCGACCCGCGCTGGACCAGCGTGCCGGTGAATCTGCCCGAGCGGGTCCGCGTGCTCGGCACCACTCTGGTCAACCGGGCGCCGTCTCGGCTGGCCGCGGTCCGGGCGATCGAAGCCGAACTTGCCCGACGAATGACCTACACCCTCGATTCACCGGTACCTCCGTCCGGTGCGGACACCGTGGATGACGTGCTGTTCGTCTCCCGCAGCGGATTCTGCGAGCACTTCGCCAGCGCGGAAGTGGTGCTGCTGCGAGCGGCCGGCATCCCGGCCCGGATGGCCATCGGTTTCTCCGGCGGTACGCCGGTGGATGACCAACTCCGCACCATCAAACGCTCGGATGCCCACGCCTGGGTGGAGGTGTGGTTTCCCGGAATTGGTTGGGTGAACTCGGATCCGACACCGTCGGCCGAGGTGACCACGGGGCGGTGGCAGGCGATGAGGGATGTCGTCCGCTCGCTTGTTCACCAGCCCGCGACGTGGATTATCACGGCTCTGCTGCTGATTGCGGTGTCAACCGGGGTGCTTCTGCTATTCCGGCGCCGGCTGAAGCAGGACGCCGCGGACCATCCCGCCCGGACCATGGACGCCGACCTCGCGGCCGCTTTCGCCCGGCTGGAGGCCGGACTCCGGGCCGAAGGCCGGCCCAGAGCACCCAATGAAACGGTGTCAGCGCTGGCTCGACGCCTAGCCAGGCAGCGGAAATCCGATCAGCCAGAAGAGGTTTCGGACCCCGCGATAGATCTGGCCTTCCTGACTCTGGAGCGCGCGCTGTACGCCTCGCAGCCACCCTCTCGCCAGGAGTGTCTGACTGCCGCCACCGCGATTGGCCGACGCGCGGACGCCCAGCCGCGCTGAGGACCCGAATTCGTTGACCGTCGTCCAGTCCACCGGTCACTCGAAACGCCCTTCATCCACAGATCTCTCGCGAGCCGGTTGGCTCAGACACTTCCCTTTCTAGAGTCCGGATCGGTTGCTCAACGATCCGAGCGAAGGGTGGGGGACATGGGATCCGACGAGGTGCGCCGAACGGCGGCGCGGGTTCAGCAGATCGGGAACGAGGTGCGGCGGCTGGCGGATCAGGCGCTGGCCGCCGCTGCCGTCCAGTGGCAGTCGACGGCAGCAGCCGGTTTTCGGGCCCGGCTGGCGGAAGAGACAACGCGGATCCGTGCCGTCGCCGCTGACCTGGACGGCGCGGCCGAGGCCTTGCTGCGGCATGCGGTCGCCGTCGACGGAGCATTCGCGAGGTTCGACCTCGGCGGCCGGCCATGAATTCCGGGATTCGGCTGCGGACCGACTGGCCCACCTATCAGGGCTGGGCCCGAGCCTTGTCCGGCCTGGCCCTGCCGGCGGAACTGCGGCCGACCGAGCTGGCGGACCTCGGACCAGCGGAGCCGAAGCCGGTGCCACCTTTGGTGGCCGCTTCGCTGGCACTGCACGGCTGCGCCGACGTCGCCATCACGTTGCGAGTCACGATGCCGGCCGGCGACGCGTTCGGTTGCTTCGGATTGGCCGGTGACCTGGCCGCCAGCCTGGTGCGCTGCGGTGCGGAAGTCGACATCGGTCTGTTCGACATCAGCCACCTGGTCGATGAGGTGATCCGGCTGGTTCCGGTCGCGCCACCACCGCCGCGTGATGCTGCCTCTGGCTGCGTGCGGATCACGGTGCTGGGTGCCGACGCCGCCGTCGGCGTGTGGCAACAGATCCTGGTCTCCGGTGAGTGCCAATGGCGCCGGATGCAGTCGGGTGCGCAGCCGCACCGGCTTGTCACGGTGGCCGACGTCCATCATGAACTAGCCGCCGATCTGCGCTTCGCGCTGACCGACTGCCTTGCCGGAGCCAACAGTGCCTGATCACGGTCAACTGGAGGTACGAGGTGGCGTCGATGGCGTGAGTGCCCACGTGGAGGACCTCGAACAGGCCGGCGATCTCTTGCGAAGCGCCGCCGCCAGCTTGGCTGATCATGGTCGGGCGCTCGTGGTGGCGTCGATTGATCCCCAACTTCACCTCACCGCCGTGCTGTCCCCGGTGACGTTCGCCCGAGCGGAGGCCGCACTCGCCGCTGCCGCTTTCGCGCCAGGCGGTTTGTTCGCCCTGGCGGCACGAGCCGAACTGCTGGGCGAAGGGGTCCGGGCGGTGGCCGAGAGCTACCGGCTGGCGGACGCCGCCGCAGCCGGGACGCTGCGGGCGGTGGGAACGCTCACCGGACGGGCCCTCGGCCGTACCCTCGGGGCGCTCGCACCAGGACTACTCGTCGGCGCGGCAACCGTGGCCACGGTCGTGGTGCTGGCTGATGGCGCTGATGGCGGCGGGGGTCCCGGCGAGCACGCACCAGCGGGCCGGGCACGGCTACCCGAGCCGCTACGCCGAACCGGTGAGCTGGCTCTGCGACTGCTGACCAGTCAAGGGGAGGAGACCGAAGCCGCGATCTCCGTGCTGCCCGGCGTGATCGGCGGGTTCGTCAGCACGCTGCCAGGTGGTTCGCTGATCGCTGCCCGGGTCTTCGGTCACCCCACCGGTCCGCGGACGGTGGCCGAGGTCGCTACCGGGCTCGCAACGATCGGTCAGCTGGTTGGGGTAGCCGGTACCCAGACGTGGTTCCAGGACTCGGGCAAGGCGCAGGTGCGAGCGGTCTCGGTGCCATGGCATCGCCCACCGTCCGGTGCCGCCGATCTTCTGCGCCGGATCCCGGAGACAAGTGCCGAGCGTCCGCGGATTCACGTGGAACGAATCGACGGTGTGCACGGCCGTCGCTGGGTGGTGTCGATACCGGGGACGGCGAACTGGTCGCCGGTGGCCGGCCGGTCACCGTTCGACCTCACCGGAAATGTCCGGCTGATGGCAGCTCAGCGCTGCGCGGCGATGACCGGTGTGGTGGCGGCGATGCGGGAGCTCGGAGTGCAGAAGGGCGAACCCGTGCTGCTGGCGGGGTACTCGCAGGGCGGGATAGTCGCGGCCGCCGTTGCGGCGGACCCGTCGGTTCGCCGGGAATTCACTGTCAGTCATGTCCTGACCAGCGCTGCTCCGGTGGCCTCGGTTCCGATCCCGGCCGACATTCAGGTGCTGTCCCTTGAGCACAGTGACGACCTGGTGCCACGACTGGACGGTTCGCCGAACCGGGATCGACCGAACTGGACCACGGTCACCGCTCCGGCGTCGACTGCGGACCTGCCGCCGACCGAACGCAACGAACCCTTTGCCGCGCATCGAGCCGAGGCTTACCACGGCACCGCCGACCGCGTCGATGAATCCACTCATCCGTCGATCGCGCTCTGGCGCAGCAGCATTGCACCGTTCGCCAGCGGGTCCGGCGTCGGCTGGGACGTCGAGGTCAGCCGGGCGGGAACGCCGTGAGCTCGGCGAGATGCTGTTGCGCTCGGCGCAGGGCGAGGAAACCGGCCGGACCCCCGACTGCCAGTCGGTTGGCCGCCCACTCCAGCTCCCGATCGGACAGGTTCGCCGACAGCGTCTGGGCGACGGTCGCCACCTCAGCGATGTCGATCCGCTGGCCGACGACGAACTCCTGATCGACGACGTCACCGTGACCCGGGACGATGATCGACCCGGCCCGCTCCAGCATCTCGTCCAAGGTATCCGGCCATTCCAGCGGGTAAGCGTCGTCGAACGAGGGCGGGGCTCCCTGCTCGACCAGGTCACCAACGAAAGTCACGCCGCAGTCAGGGATTTCCACGACGATATCGTGATCGGTATGGCCTCGGCCGGGATGATGCAGGAGTGCCTGCCGGCCGCCGAGATCGAGTGTCACGTCGTTCGTCAGGGTGCGGTTTGGCAGCTCGAGGCGGACGGTCTCCACCTCGTCGGCCAATGCCTGTTCACCGGAGTCTCGTAGCCAGCTGGCTATCGAGGCGCGCTGACCGGGGCCGGCCGAGGCCATTTCCAGCCGGCATCGCTCGTGCGCCCAGATCTCACAACCAGGCTGCTGCGCGGCGAAGGTGGCATTGCCGAAGCAGTGGTCGAAGTGCGAGTGAGTGATCGCGACCACGTACGGCAGTTGCGTGATCGACCGGATGGCGCGCAGGAGTTCGCTGCCTTCTCGTTCGCTGCCACGAGTGTCGATCACCAAGCATTGGTCGTCGCCAAGGACGAGCCCGGCGTTCAGGTCCAGCGTTTTGTGTCGCCGGACGAAGACGCGGTCGCCGACTTCGCGCCAGCGGTCCCAGGGAGCGCTCCAGCGACTCATCGACACACCGGATCAGCGGCGGGCCTGGTCTGCCTCGTTGTGGGGTGGTGCTTGGTACGCACGCCGCTCCTCGGTCAGGACCTCGGTCGCCCTCGGTAAAGGGGACATTACTTGAGGCGACTTTCTGCACTGTCTGGTCTACGCAGCGTACGCCCGTTCTGCCCCAATCGTTATACCGGGCGTGACCCAACAATCACAATGAGCTTTGGGTCACCATTCGGATCGTGCCCCCGGCAGCCGGTTCAATCCATGATCATCAGCGTACGCTCGAGAGGAGCGGGGCTCGGCAAGTCAGAATGTAAGAACAAAGTCTTGACTCACCGTGCGTACCGGAGTTACATACCGCTGTGGCCGTCGCGCAAACCGCGTTGATCACCCTTACCCCCGGAGGCAGTCCCGTGAAGACCATCGAGCACTGGATCGGCGGCAAAGCCACGTCCGCAACGTCCACCAGGACGTCGGCGGTCTGGAACCCGGCTACCGGTCAGCAGCAGGCTCAGGTTGTTCTTGCGACCAAAGCCGATGTGAGCGAAGCGGTTTCGGTTGCTGCAACGGCTTTCGAAGACTGGTCTCAGGCGTCCTTGAGTCGCCGTACCAAGGTTTTGTTTGCCTTCCGTGAGCTGGTCAACCAGCATCAGGAGGCGTTTGCCGAGCTGATCACCGACGAGCACGGCAAGGTGCTTTCGGATGCGCGCGGCGAGGTCCAGCGTGGTCTGGAGGTGATCGAGTTCGCCTGCGGTATTCCGCAGTTGCTCAAGGGTGACTATTCGGACCAGGTCTCGGCTGGGGTGGACTCCTTCTCGTTCCGTGAGCCGCTCGGTGTCGTTGCTGGGATCACGCCGTTCAACTTTCCGGCGATGGTGCCGATGTGGATGTACCCGGTCGCGATTGCCTGCGGTAACACGTTCATCCTGAAGCCGAGCGAGCGTGACCCTTCGGCTTCGTTGCTGGCGGCGCAGTTGTGGCAGAAGGCCGGCCTGCCGGACGGGGTGTTCAACGTCGTCCAGGGTGACAAGGAGTCGGTGGACGCGCTGTTGGATCACCCGCTGGTCGCGGCCGTCTCGTTCGTCGGGTCGACGCCGATTGCCCGGTACATCCATGAGCGGGGAACCGCGAACGGTAAGCGGGTCCAGGCCCTGGGCGGGGCGAAGAACCACGCGATCGTGTTGCCGGATGCGGACCTGGACTACTCCTCCGACCACCTGGTCGCCGCGGCGTTCGGGTCGGCCGGGGAGCGGTGCATGGCGATCTCCGCCGCGGTCGCCGTCGGCAGCGCCGGGGATGGGCTGGTGGAAGCCGTGACCGCGAAAGCCAAAGCGCTCACGGTGGGCAGCGGTCGAGACAGCCACAGCGACCTAGGCCCGGTGATCACCAGTCAGTCCCGGGATCGGATCGTCGGCCTGATCGGTACCGGTGTCGATCAGGGCGCCGACCTCTCAGTCGACGGTCGTGGGCTCGTCGTGCCCGGTCACGAGGACGGGTTCTTCGTCGGGCCGACCGTGATCGACCGGGTGACCACCGAGATGGACGTCTACACCGAGGAGATCTTCGGCCCGGTGCTGTCCGTGGTCCGGGCCGATTCGGTGGACGAGGCGATCGCCCTGATCAACGCCAACCCCTACGGCAACGGGACGGCGATCTTCACCTCCAGCGGGGAGTCGGCCCGCCGGTTCCAGCGCGGGGTGAAGGTCGGCATGATCGGGATCAACGTCCCGGTCCCGGTCCCGATGGCCTACTACTCCTTCGGCGGCTGGAAGGACTCGCTCTTCGGCGACAAGCACATCCACGGTCCCGAAGGCATCTCGTTCTACACCCGGGCCAAAGTCGTCACCTCGCGCTGGCCGCA
>JANNPJ010000562.1:0-34481 GCA_031400005.1 Kineosporiaceae bacterium
GCGGTGGCAGCACGGTCCAGGTGTACGGCGGGAATCAGACGGTCGTGGCGATGATGCCATTCCGTACTGGGGTGATCACTGCCTTCTCCGGTGGCGGGATCTACTTCAGCCCGGACGGGGAGAACCTAGGTGGCGGTGGCAGCACGGTCCAGGTGTACGGCGGGAATCAGACGGTTGTAGCGATGATGCCGTTCGGGAAAGGCGTGATCACCGCCCTCTCCGGAGGCGGGATCTACTCCAGCCCGGACGGGGACAACCTAGGTGGCGGTGGCAGCACCGACCGGGTGCATAGCGGAAATGAGACGGTTGTGACCATGACACCCTACCGGAATGGGGTGATCACCGCTTTCTCCGGAGGCGGGATTTTCTTCAGCCCGGACGGGCTGAGACTAGGCGGCGGTGGCGACACCAGGAGCGTGCCGACGGCCCAGGTGCCACGTGAATTTCTCCAGCCTATCGTCACCGGTGGCGATGTGGAGGGAGCTGTCTACGGTGCCATATTCGCCGACTTCGCCTCCATTGTTGGTCTTGATCTCGCTGCCAGCTCTTACTTTGAAGCGAATGCGATAACGTTCGGTCGATACCGCAGTTTCATCAGGGACCGCCACCCGGCACACGCATCGGCGTTAGAGGAAGTTCTCCAGTTCTGGGGGCTTTGAGCTGGCCTCCGATGTAGTTGGCGTCTTGGCCGGCCTGAAACCATTTCCCAGCAAGCTCTTTCGGTGACCGCGAACCCGGCTTGCCGATCCGGCGAGCGCGGAGCCGCTCGCCGGATGGGAAGCGGGGCCTCACGGGCGGGGGCTACGCGGCCCTGCTTAGGTGTCGAAGCTGATCTACCGGTCGGCACCCCCTATGGCCAGTGACAGCGGCTTCCGGCTAAAGCAGATCGGGGACCCATGCTCTGAAGGCCGTGGTCAGCACGGTGACGGGTCCGCATCAGGGTCAGAGTCATCCGACATGAACAGGTGCATCCTCCGGATTCACAGCAGCGCAGGCCCTCCTAAGTCCCCGATGAAGAGGTCGGCAACCGTGGTCGTAGGAAGGGACCAAGACCCGACGGGCTGATTCGCGGTTGATGCGGGAGTTGCTGATGGCGGGTCCTGAAGTGGCAGGTCTCGTTGTGCTTGACGTCGACCACGATCTGGTCGAGGAATGTGCATGTCGTGTCCTTCGCGACGAAGCGTCGGCGCGGCGCTCGACCGCTTCGATGTCCGTTCCCTCCCACGGAAACCGACTTGGCTTCCGCACGGCCGCAGCTTCAAGCGTCTCTCTCGGACCGCGCGACTGCATGCCATTCGGAGAAAAATTCGACCTCGTTGCCGCAGGAATTGGCGAAACCAGGCCGTGGCAGCGGTCTTCGGAGGTTCACCCGGGCCTGGCTGAGAGCCCACGCGATCACCTGCGTGATCCCGGTCAAGGAGGACCAGAAGGCCAACCGCCGCAACCGTGGATCGGCCGGTGGGTCGCCCACCGGCGTTCGACGAGCAGGCCTACAAGGAACGCAACACCGTCGAACGGTGCATCGGCAAGCTCAAGCAGTTCCGGGCCGTCGCCACCCGCTACGACAAACGCGAGATCATCTTCGCGGGCACCATCGACGTCGCCTCGATCCAAATCTGGCTCCGCGACCCAGTTTCATGATCTACGGGACACGCCCTAGCAGCGGCGCTAGATCCTTCGTGTGCCCCCGCCACTATTGTCGCGCTGATCAGCCGCACCGACGGCGATCTGGCGCAGACCATGGCGGCCGTTGCTGACGAGGCCGAGGCAGGTACCGCCCGATTCCTGCGGCACCTACCCCGACCCCAGGCCGGTCCACTAAGAGCAGTCGATAACCACGTCGGCGGCAGTCACTCCGATGCAGGTGTCCACGCCTGGACCGCCGTCCAGCGTGTCCGCGCCTGGACCGCCTTTCAGGATGTCCGGGCCGTCGTCGCCCGACAACTCGTCGTCGCCGTCGCCGCCGAACAGGGTGTCCAGCTCCGGTCCGCCGATTAGGTGATCGTCCCCGCCCTTACCCTCGAGGACGTCGCGGCCGCTGTCCGTGCTCGGCACCCCCAAAGTCGACAGGCTGTCGCCGTAGATGCTGTCGCCCTCGGGGCCGCCGGTGATCTCGTCGTCGCCGTCACCGCCCGCGGCGAAGCCGAACAGGCCCGGACCCAGTTTGATGTCGTCCTCCCCGTTGTCCCCGTACACGGCGTCGACGCCGTCCTCGGCCTCAATGACGTCGTCGCCCAGGCCGCCGCAGAGCTTGTCGCCGTCCGAGCCGCCGGTGATGGTGTCGTTTCCACCGTTGCCCCGGGTCCAGTCGGGGACGGCGTTGAGGTTGCCCAGCGTGTCGTTGAGGGGCCCGCCCGTGAAGATGTCGTAACCCAGGCCGGTCGCGAAAGCTTCGGTGAATCCGTCACATTCGGGGACGACCACCGCACCGGACGCGGGTGAACCGGTGGTGAGTCCGGCCACGGCGGCCAGCACTACCGCCGAAACCGATCCGATCAAGGATGTTTTCCGTCGGGATGGAACGTGTCGAACGCTCATGAGAGCTCTCCTCTAGGGGTATAGCGGGCGTCGGTCGCCGCTTCTGCCACGAGTACGTGGTGAGATCACCGTCGCCGCGGCGCGTTAACCAGCCGCTAACGAGGGTTGCCGGACAAGAGGATCGGACCCTCGATTCCGAGACTAGCGAGTCCGTGACCTGCACGGATGCACTGCGGAGTTGTACTGCGAAACTCGCCTTTCAAGGGTCGTCAGTGATGTTGCTGCGGACATGCGATCGAGAGGGGTGCCCGATGAAACGGTCCTACGTTCGGGAGCTCGATGAGTACCCTGAGGGTCTGCGCCGGATATGGATTCTGGCCATGGCCGTCCTGGCCGTCCTGGTCAGCTCGTACGAGGGCCAGATCGCCCCTGTCGTCCCGCTCCTGATCACTGATCTACCCATCGACCTGACCACCTACGGTTCTGTGTCCGCCGCCACGACGATCTCGGGAGCGATTGCCGCCGCCCTCGGCGGCCGGCTCACCGACCATCTGGGCCGGGTCCGCCTGCTCGTCCCGTTGATGCTGCTCACCGCGCTGTGCTGCTTCGCCATGACGCTGGTCCACTCGGCGAGTCCGTCATGCGCTCTGGCTGGCATGACCATGGCGCTACCAGGACCTTGATCATGAGTCTGCCCATCAGGGGTTCATCCCCGGTGGAGCCGAGACATCCCGGGGTCCTCAATCTCAAGGCAGCGCTCTGGCTGCTCTTGCTCCTGATGCGACGGCTCATCGGCATCTGCCGGTGGGCAATGCGTGCACAACTCCTGCAACGGATGAGCGCACCCGACACGCTCGTAAAGACCTCCTCATGCACGGTGCGTGGCCCCGATCTCGCAGGCCGAATTTCTTACCCATCCGCCGCCTGCGGGGTCGTTGTCGTCTGAGACGAAACGCTCCCGCATAGGGAGTGTTTGATTTGTGCCCCAGACCCACCGGCGCCGCCAGCGCCTCGTTCGACCCGATGTGTCTTGGCCTGCTCATCGTCTCGGCCTCGGCCTGAGCTCACCGTGCCTGGTTCGGGACTCTCAGCTCGACGGACGTGGCCATTGTCACGGATTCCCGTGGCTGAACCCACACCGGCATAGAGAACGGGGCTCCCTCGGGTTGGCGAGCGGTCACATGTCCTTCAGCCTCGAGGGAGCCTGAAGGGTACAGATATAGGTTTCTGGCGGTGGATTCGCGGATTGCGGATCGGTGGGGAACTGGAGTTAGGCGGGCGACCGCCGTTGTAGTGGCCGCAGTTCTCGCCACGCTCATGTCCGTTATGGAATGGGCAGGTCAACGCGATAGGTGGGCATGGGTATTTGGTTCAACTCGGGCCTCGGACACAACCCATAGCCCCACGATCGTGCGAGTCGAGGCTAGCCCCGGCTCGCACGATTTGTTTGCCGGGCTGGTAGGTGAGGTTCGGCACGGAGAACAACCACGATCTCCGGAGGACGGCGGCAGCGCAGCGGCCACCCGCGCACCCTCACACCATCGTTCCCGGTCGTCGTGAGTCTGGACTCCTGCCGCTCGTCCTGATCACCGGCAACATCTTGACCACCGCCGGGGCGATCTCCGAGGACGCGGCCTGAGCGGACGCCCCTGACGCTGGCGGGGACGACCTCGATCGCGCTGGCCAGTTCGAAGACGAAGTAAATTCATCCTCGGGTGCCGTACTTCAGATACCCACTCGCCAATTCCGGTGGGACCGCGCGGATCTTCGGCAGGCCCGCGAGGCTGGCAATGAGTTGGTCGTCGGGTACCCACGTCCAACGCCCTGAGCCTGCCGCGTTACCAACGGTGATGGCTTCCACTATTGCGCTCGGGTCCGTGCCATAGGGGGCGGCAAGGCATTCCCCGACGCACACGCACGCGCCGACACCGATGTCGAGATCGACACCGACCTCGTTATTGCCGAGCGGATCGCGACTGTCTCGTCGCCGGATGGCTCCTCGCGATCCGCCGGCTTTCGGGCTTGGTGGTTCGTGTGGTGCGGGCTGTTCTGCGCTGCGCGCAACTACCTGCGTTGGTGTCCTCTTGTTCGGTTGGATTAGCCGTCCAAAGCGATGACCACGCCGCTGACCCGGTGCTGGCGCCGGATCGAGACCGGCAGCGACCCGGCGTCCCGCAGCGCCGTCACCTTTGCCCTACCCGGACTCACGGGGCACCAGCTCCCCGGGTTGCGGCTGGTCCGTGGCCTGCGTCGTCACCGCCCAGGCACAGATCGCGGCGAGCGGCTCCTGCAGCGTCTTACCGAGGTCGCTCAGCGCGTACTCCACGTGCTGCGGGGCGGCCTGCTTCAGCACCCGCCGTTCGACCAGCCCGTCATCGACCATCCCGCGCAGCGTCTGGGTCAGCATCTTCTGCGTGATGTCCGGCAGTCGACGGCGCAGTTCGGCGTGCCGTTGCGGGCCGGCTAGCAACGAATAGATCAGCAGGACACGCCATTTAGCGGCCAGCCGCTCCAGCGCCTGCCGAGTCGCACAACTTTCTTCCAGAACGTCCGGGATGACCAAGGACATCAGACGCTCCCTCCACTGATTCGCTTGCGCGATAGGCACCCCCGGGTGCCTTCTGGTCATGCCCGAATGCCCGATCTAGCCTCATCCGGTCGCACCCATGCATACCAGAGAGATTGCCTGATGAGTTCCTCGCTCCAGCACCACGTTCTGCCCGAGCCGGTCCGGTTCACTGCCGACGGCATTGAACTGGCCGGTGAGCTACGCCGCCCACCCGGTGTCGGCCCCTTCCCGGCCCTGGCCTTCACCGGCCCATTCACCGGTGTCAAGGACCAGGTGGTCCGAACGTACGCGGAACGGCTCACCACAGCAGGTTTCATCACGCTCACCTTCGACCATCGCGGCTTCGGCCAGAGCGGGGGACGGCGCGGGCACGAGGACAGCCAGGGCAAGCTGTCAGACCTGCGCGCCGCAGTCGGGCGACTGAGCGACCATCCCGACGCTGACGCCGATCGGATCGGGGTGGTCGGGATCTGCCTGGGCGGGGGATACGCCGTGCGCGCAGCAGCGGTCGATCCGCGGATCAAGGCCGTCACCGGCATCGCCGGTGCGTACAACAGCCCGTCCTGGATCGCCGGTCAGATGGGCCCGGATGCCTACCGGACGGCGCTGGTTTCCTTCATCGAGCACTACGACGAGTACCTGCCGGCGGTCGCGCCCAACGGTGCCGAGGCGGCGATGGGCGGTGATGAGCCGTACGCCTACTACGGCACAGACCGATCGACGTCCGAGCACTGGCGCAACCAGGTCACTCGAGGATCACTGCACTCCCTGATGACCTTCGACGCGCTCGGCGCAGCCGACCTGCTGGCGACGACCCCCCTCCTGGTCGTGCACGGCACGAAGGACGCCTACTGCTCCCCGGAACTGGCCGCCGAACTGCACGCCCGAGCCGTTGGCCCTAAGGAGATCGCCTGGATCGACTGCACCCAGCACATCGACCTGTACGACGTCGACCGCTATGTCGATCAGGCGGTCACCCTGGCGGCCGACTTCCTGCACCGTCGACTGTGAGCCCAGTTCGCGCCGCTGATCACAAGCGGCGGCGCGGACCAGCAGAAGGGTCCGTCAGCTTCGCGCTGCTGCCGTCACCTGAGGCTCTACGCAGCATCAGCCCGGTCAGCAAAGTCGCGATCAGGCCTCCACCCCGGCGATCACAAAGGTCACCGGCGGACTGGTGGCGGCGAGCAGGAGCCCGCGGACGGCCATCACCAGGACGGCCGCGGCGACCACCCAAGCCATCCCGGTCAGCACATTGCCCGCGCTACTGATCGCGAGGCCCGCGAGTAGCAGGAAAGTCATGGAGAACCGGGTCACCCGGTTCAGCAGGAGGTAGCCGGCGAACAACCCGATCCCGACCGCCGCCAGCAGCATCGCGACCACCATCGGTGGGTCTTTGCGCGAGCTGATCTGCTACGGCGAATGGTGGCACGGGGGTAACGCTGGTCTTCGTGTGCGATCAGGTGGTTCTATGCCACCGGATCTCACACAATCTGGAGATTCTCCCCGCTCCTTCAGGAATGACGTGCGGGAGGTCCAACCGGCGTCAGTTTCGGGGTGTGACCCGCAGCAGACGGTCATCGGTGCCGTTCGAGGTGGTGATGTAGAGGGCGCCGTCCGGGCCACCGCGCACGCCGCGCAGCCGACCATAGTCATCGTTGAGCTCGGTCGGCAGCGCCAGGTCGGCCACCCGGTCGCCTGCCTCGTCGAGCTGGAACAGCAGGGTTTTCTGCCCGCGCAGCGCGACGACGGCCAGCCGGCCGTTCAGCGGGCCCCACTGCGTACCGTTGAGGAATGCGGCCCCGGACGGCGCCTCTGTCGAGGTCTGGCCCGAGGTCCACAGCGGCGCGATTGCGTCCGGGAATCGTTCGCGGTCGGTCATCGGCACGCTCTCGTCGTACGTCTGAGAGCTGCCTCCGCGCGACGGGTCCCAGCCGTAGTTGCCGCCGGGCCGGATACGGTTCATCTCGTCGAACCCGCTCGGCCCGTGCTCGGCGGTGAACACCTGGCCCGAGCCCGGCTGCACAGCGACACCCTGCACGTTGCGGTGGCCATAGGTGTAGACACGCCGCTCATTCGCGTTGGACGAGGACGAGAACGGGTTGCCCGGCAGGCCCTGGCCGGTGCGCAGGTCGACGCGCAAGACCTTGCCGCCCAGGCTGCGCCGGTCCTGCGGGTGCGAGGGTTGCGCCACATCGCCGGTGCCGACCAGCAGCGCGCCGTCCGCGGCGATCGTCGGACGGCAGCCCGAATGCCGGCCGGTACTGATCGGAAGCCCGGTCAGCAGGTCGCGCACCCGGGTGGCGCTGGCCGCGTCCGGTGACAGCAGCCAAGTGACCAGGCGAACGTCCACTGCCTGACCGTTCTCCTGGTAGGTCTGGCAGGTGGTGAACTCACGAGTCCGGGCGAAGTCCGGGTGGATCACCAAGCCCATCAGCCCGCCCTCGCCGCTGACGAACACATCGGTCAGGTCGGCCCGCACCTCGCTCGCCGTGCCACCGTCGACCAGCCGGAACCGGGCCGGCCGCTCGGTGAGCAGGATCCGCCCGCCCGGGAGGAAGCCGATATCCCATGGGTGCTCCAGCCCGGCCACGACGGTCGTCACGGACAGGCCTCCGGCCTGGTCTCCGGTCTGGGGCCTGGTGGTGACGTCCGCGGTTTCCGGCGAGCCGCTGTCGCATCCGGCAACGAGACAGACGGCCAGGACGGTGGTCAGTACCCGGTGCCAACGCATGATCGTCATCATCTCTCCAGGTGGACGTTTCGGGCCAGTCGATCACTCCCGCAGCGTCTCGTCGATCAACTCGTTGACCAGCAGATCCATCAGAAGCCCATCGTGCCAACTGCCATCCGGGCCGCGTTCGTAGCGACGCATGACGCCGACCGGCCGGAAACCGACTTTGCGGTAGCACCGAATGGCTGCTGCGTTGTCAGCGGCCGGATCGATCACTATCCGGTGGTGACCATGATCGACGAACAGGTGTCGGGCCAGCGTTCGAATGGCGTCTGTGCCCAATCCGAAGCCGTGGACGTCCGGATCGAGGTAGATGTCGATGCTCGCATGTCGGTAGTCCGGGTCCGTCTCGGCTCCCCACTGGATCATGCCGACCACCCGATCATGGTGCTCGATGACCAGCGGATTGACGTCCGGGTCGTTGAGGCCCTCGGCCACGGACGCGGCGAGATCCGCACTGCCGCCCCATCGCTGGTACACCTCCGGCTTGGCGCGGATGTCGGCCAGCACGGGGACGTCCGCGGCGATGGCCGGCCGCAGCGTCACCAGTACGCCGTGCAGCGTCATTTGCATGCCGAAAAGGTTATTGCGTGGGTCATCCGAAGGGCTGCGCAGGACGTGAAGTACGTGATTGCCGTTGGTACCGTGGGCGTCACTCCGGCGATCCAGACCTCGTGGCAGTGGAGCGGGTACCTCAGCCGGTACTCGTCCAGTGGGGAGAACTCGATCCGGTTCGTCGCCGGAGTGCGACACAGCCTGCACCGCACCGCCAATGGCGGATTTGACCACCTCCACAGCCTTCCGTCGGACTACGGCCAGTACGAAGCGGACTGGATCAATCGGCTGGCACACACCCTGCCAAAGGCGATTGCTGACAAGGCTTTCGAGCCGGATGCGGCCGTTCCCAGCATCGCCGCACCGGCCTGGTGCGAGTCCCCGCGCCTCCAGCTCGCCGCCCTCCTGCTGTTCGCGGTGGCCTTCGCCGGCTACCCACTGACCGCCGCCATCCGCCGCGTCCGCGGTCGACGGGGTGCGCCGCTGGTCCGCCACCCCGCTCGCTGGCTGGTGGGCGCCGGCCTGGTGACCGCGATCGGCCTGCTCCTTCCGTGATCCGCAGTCATACCTCTCGTTTCCACCGCGGACGTCCGGTCCGCAGCGCAGATGACATCTTGACAATCGATAGCTTTCTATCGATAGTCGATACATGCCTCGAATCGTCATCACCCTGCTACGCGTCGCGATCGCCGGTGCCATCCTGTTCGGCCTGTTCGGCGCGGCAGTCGTGATCCCCGCGACTGCCGCGGACGAGGTCGACAAATTTCCGCCCTACGCACCCCTGCAGATCCCGTACACGATCCTGGCTGTCCTGGCGATGCTGAGCGTCCTGGTGGCCCTGGTCGCGGTCTTGGCGCTGCTGTCCATGGTCGAGGAGGACGCGATCTTCGCTGACCGCGCGTTCGTCTGGGTGAACATCATCATCGGCTGCATCGCGTTCTCGACCCTGCTCGCCACCGGCGTCACCGTTCATCTCCTGGCCGCCGACATCCCGACCCCGGGCGACGGCATGGAGATCGTCAGCGCGATCCTGGGGACCGGCGCCTGCGCCGCGCTGGGCGGAGCATTCGTGCTGCTGATGCTGGTGATGCGTCAACTGCTGCGCAAGGCGGTCGAGCTGCACTCCGAGCTGGCCCAGGTGGTCTGATGGCGATCATCGTCGACCTGGACGTGCTACTCGCCCAGCGCAAGCTTTCCGTGGGCGAGTTCGCGGCGGGCATCGGCCTCACCCCGGCGAACGTCGCCGTGCTCAAGAACGGCCGGGCGAAAGCCGTGCGCTTCGCCACCCTGGACGCGATCTGCACGTTCTTGGAGTGCCAGCCCGGAGACATCCTCCGCTGGGTTGGCGACGACAATGCCGAGCCCCTCACCTAGCGGCAGCCGCCGACGCCCGGCTGGGGTAGGTCATCGTCGCCCTGATGAGACACTTGATCGCATGGACGGTCGCTTCTTCAGATGGCTGGAGCGCCCACCTCTGGCTGAGCGGCTGCGGACCGCCAGCGTCCGCGAGGACCTCGTCGAGGCCGCCGAGCGCACGGCTTTCGGCCGCCCGTGCGAGAACGAGGTCTTTGCCCTGCCCGCTCTGCTGACGGACGACGAGGTGGTGCAACAGCTTCTCGATGGCCGATACGGGAAGACGGACGGGCTGCTCGTCCTGACTAGTCAGCGAATCGTTTTCGCCGTCAAGGAGTCTGGGCCGACGGCCGCGCTAGTCGTCGATCGGGCCGAGGTCCGCTCTGCGAGCGGCCAAACCCACCGCCTGCTCGGCACTCTGACGCTTACTACACCCACCGGCGATCACGTCATCGACCAGATCCTGGGAACCCAGGCTGAGACCTTCGCCGCCAACCTCTTGTGCCCGCCCGCACCGGACGCTCAACCCACCGACCCCCTGGTGGAGTTGGCCGAGCTACGGGCCTTGCACCAGGCTGGGGCCATCGGCGATGCCGAGTTCCAGATCCGTAAGCGACGGCTGTTCGACCAGATCTGAGCCGTCTTGACGGCCGGAGCCGTGACGCAGCCCGCGGTGGATCACCTCGGGCTGCGTCGTCTCACGGGCCTACTGAGCCATTCCGTGCGGTGGTGAGACCGTCACCGAACGAGAGCACGAGGTGATCTGCTCGCCCTGGTCGGCATGGCGCCGATCAGCCGGAGGGTGCGTCTTCTGGCA
The DNA here is from genome assembly GCA_031400005.1 of Kineosporiaceae bacterium. Lineage (GTDB taxonomy): Bacteria > Actinomycetota > Actinomycetes > Actinomycetales > Kineosporiaceae > JANNPJ01. The sequence goes on from JANNPJ010000562.1 coordinate 10,504, forward strand.
CCTCAAGCTCACCCCGATCATCGGCCGGTCGGACGACGAGCACGTCACAGGTGGCCCGTTTGGTCACCTCGGTAGCCACTGTCCCCAACAGCCGGTCGGCGAGCGAGCGGTCGTGGATGGCACCGAGCACGATCAAGTCCGCGCCCCTTTCCTGCGCGGTGGCGATCAGCGCCTTGGACGGCTCGCCATCGAGTAGAAAGGTGGCGGACACGGTTGCTCCCTCGCCCCGGGCAGTGGCTAGGGCCGCTTCCACGGCGCGGCCGGCGGCCTCCCGACCGAGAACCTGCCCGGTGCGCGGGTCGCCGCCCAGGGTGCGGACATTCATTGCCTCGGTGCGGCGGGGCATCTCAGCGAACGCACACACAACGACCAGGTCGGCGTCGTCACGGACGGCGAGCCAGGCGGCGCGGGCGACAACTGGGCCGGCGAATTCTGACCCGTCGGTACCGACGACGATCGTGCGGTAGTCCTTCATCGTGGTCATGGCAGGTGCCTCTCAGTGGGCGCGGCCGTCGGCATATGAGTGACGTCGTCAACGTCGCGAATGATCGGCGGTTCCTTGATCCACAGCATGGTGACCGCGGCCAGAGCGAGGAGCACACCGGCGAACACGATCGCGTTGTTGGGGTTGGATCCCAACACCTGCTGGTAAACCCAGCCGAAGGTCACCGACTGGATCAGCATCGGAATCACGATCATCATGTTGATGATGCCCATGTAGACGCCATACCGGGTTGAGGGGATCATCCGGACGGCCATGATGTAGGGCACCCCCATGATGGAGGCCCAGGCGATCCCGAGGCCGATGATGGGGATGAAGAGCAGGAACTTGTTGTCGATGAACGGGAAGACGGTGAGCCCGGCTGCCGCCAGCAAGAGGCACACGCAGTGGACCACCTTGGCACCGCGACGCCGCGCAAAGGCGACCAGCGCGAAGGCGACGCTAAACGTGATGATGTTGTACCAGCCGTTGACCAGGCCGGTCCACGCGACGGCGTCCTCCTTGCCTTGCTGGGTGGCCGGGAACACCGACTTTCCGATGGACAGCGCCACGAACTGCCAGTAGCAGACCATCCCGTACCACTGGAACAGATACACGACCGCGAGCTTTCGCAGCTCGGGCGGCATCTCGCGGATCGCCTCGACGATTTCCTTCAGGGCAGGGCCGAGGCCGTTCTTCTTGGCCCGCAGTGCCGCGAGTTCCTCTTGGGACGGCGGGATCTCCGGCGTAGTCAGGACTGAGACGAGCACGCTGGCGATCGAGCAGACCGAACCAAGCATGAATGAGCCGAGCACCCAGTACGGGATACCGGCTTCGGTGCCCCCTTCGATGAGCTGCTGGAAGACGTAAAGGGAGAGGTTTGCCAGCGTGATGCCGAGGCCGGTGAAGAAGGACTGAGCCAGGAAGCCCTTGCCGAGCTGGGAGGGAGGGAGCTTGTCGGCGATGAAGGCGCGGTAGGGCTCCATGGCTGTGTTGTTGCTGGCGTCCAGCAGCCAGAGCAACAACACCGCCATCCAGACGGCAGTCACGAACGGGAACAAGAACAGGCACAGGCTGCAGCCGATGGCCCCGATCAGGAAGAACGGCTTGCGGCGACCCCACCGAGGGCTCCACGTCCGATCCGACAGGGCCCCGATGAAGGGCTGGATGAGCAGACCAGTGATCGGCCCGGCAAGGTTGAGAATGGGCAGATCCTCGGGGCTGGCGCCGAGGAACTCATAGACCGGATTCACCGCGGTCTGCTGCATCCCGAAGCTGTACTGGATGCCGAAGAACCCCAAGTTCATCAGCAGGATCTGTCGCATGTCCATCAGCGGCTTCTGCCGCATCACGCTGGTGTGCTGCTGCGAAGAGCGACGGCCGGTCGAGCTCATGACGTGGTCTCCAGTCCGTTGTTGGCCAGGAAGTCCTGGAGTCGGACCAACTCCTTCTCCCATGCCTCTCCGTGCCAGCCGGCGACGTCCGGCTCGTAGGGACCTTGGATGATCCGCAGCAGGGTTCCGTTGCGGCCGGTCTGGTTGAACTCCACCCGGAGCTCGAGCGGGACGTCCGGATCGATACCCGGGTCGCCGGTGATCCGCTCCCTAGACACGAAGACATCAGGGTCGAAGAACTCGGTGTAGACGCCGTTGGTGCCTACCCGGGTGCCCGGATCGCTGTCGCGCACCTTGACGTGGGAATGTCGGCCACCAAGCTTCTGCTCACCGGTCACGCTGTCTGCCTCGACATGCCAGCCCGGGGAACCGCGCCAGTGGACGAGCTGCGTCGGCTCGGTCCAGGCCCGGAAGACCTGTTCGCGTGGGAAGTCGAACTGGCGTTCCACGGTGACGATCACGTTGGCGGTCATGGCGTCCTCCTCAATGCTCGACCGATTCGGTCGAGCAGCCGAGAGTTTCGGCGACCGAACGGGCCGCCGGAGGTGCGCTGCCTACACCTGCACCATCCACGCGACGGGGATAATCGGTGCAAGTGCTGAAAGCGTTTGCAAGGGGAGTGTGTCATGCCTCACACTGCTCGACAAGGCTTGCTGACCTTGAGGTCCGTAGATCAGTACTCGGGCTTGTAAGCTGATTTGCAGCTTATGGAAGCGTTCGCACCTATTTCGGAAGTCTCGGCGGCCTTGCCGAGGGCCTTGATTGGAGCCGGGGGTTGAGTCGTGGGAAATGAATCCGTTCGGGTGAGAGCCGCCCCACGATCCGGAATCCAGGACGTCGCCACGCTGGCTGGGGTTTCTCCCGCCACCGTCTCTCGGGCGCTCAGTGGGCACGCCAACGTTGCCGCTCAGACCCGGCAGCGCGTGCTGGACGCTGCGCGAGAGTTGTCCTACGTCGTCTCGCCCCAAGCTTCCGGCCTGGCAACAGGTCGCACCCGGGCCGTAGCGGTCGTCGTCCCCTTCATCACCCGCTGGTACTTCAGCACCGTTGTCGCCGGCGTCGCGGATGTGCTTCGCAGAAGTGGGTACGACGCGGTGCTCTACCACCTCGGCAGCGCCGAGGACCGCGACCATTTCTTCGAACGGATGCCGCTGGCCCGTCGAGTCGACGGAATCCTCACCCTGTCCATGCCGCTCAACGATGAGCACACGCTCGCCTTGCGCGCCCTCGACATCCCGTTGGTCACTGTCGGCGCGCACGTGTCGAGGTCGCCTTCGGTGCGCGTAGACGAAACGGCAGCGGCGCAGACCGCGGTCAATCACCTGATCCACCAGGGGCACCAGCGGATCGGATTCATCGCGGGCGCTCCGGACGATCCGGCATTTGGGTTCGTTGCTTCGCCGCACCGGCGTCGTGGTTATGAGGAGGCGATGCAGACTGCCGGACTGGTCGTCCACCCCGACCTCATGGTGGCGGGGCCCTACGGCGTGCATGGCGGTGCGGCCGCAATGGCACGGCTGTTGTCCGGACCGGTGCTCCCGACCGCGGTGTTCGCGGAGTACGACGAGCTGGCTATCGGCGCGCTATGGGCACTACGCCGAGCCGGTCTGCCGGTACCCCAAGCGATGTCGGTCGTCGGCATCGACGATCACGAGATGGCCGTGGTCCATGACCTCACCACTGTGGCGCAGGACGCTCGAGAACAGGGTGCGGTCGCCGCACAGTTGTTGCTGCGCGCCCTGGACGACCATCCAGTCGGCGCATCGGACGATGACATCGTCCTCTCCTCCTCCCTTGTGCTTCGCGGCAGCACCGCGCCACCGCCAAACACCATCTGAGCCCAGCCTCCACTTGCACCAGATCCCAAAACGCTTGGTGCATATGCAATATCGCATGACCAACGGGCAACCGGATATCTGTCGCTGATCGCGCGCCATCCATCGGTTCTGCGGATGGCTGCCTTCGACCGTGGGCGAAGTGCATGCCGGTTTCGACCCCCAACCGCGCTGTCGGTGATAACGGCCGATCGCAGCCGCCCGTTGTCCCACTATGCGATTCGCCGCAGCCACCGTGAACATGACGGCGTTGCAGGCGAAAGACCATGAACCTCGTTCGGCGCCGCAAATCGCCCACGAGACGCAATCGCCCATGATAGGACTGGCGAGAGGAGGGCCCGTGATGCTGAAAAGCCATTTCACTGCCCCGCAGTGCACGTTGGGCTGCCGGGCGCAGCACCAATGCAGCGTCGCGATGGACGTTGCCACCGGTTCCTGTGCGCAGGTCCCGGATGCAGACGACGGGTCTCGGTCGTGGAGCCGACGGTGAACGCCGCAACGGGCCGGGTGGTCTGGCTTGATGCGCTGCGTCGGCGCGACACACCGGCCCTGCTTGCCCTACTCGCATCGTGCCCGCCCTCGGCCGAGCGGGATACGGCACGCGAATACGCACCTGATCACGACGACGTCACCCTTTTGGCGCTTGTGCACCTGGCGCAGGCGTCACTCGCGGCATCCCAGGTGGCACTAGCGCACGATATCGCCGGTGCGGTCGGCGAGGTCGTGCGTGATGCCTGCGCGACCTCGGTTGATCAGCATTTGCTCACTGTTGCGGAGTGGTCGGCCGAGATTGAGGCCAGCAGCGCTGCGGCTCTGGGGAACGGTGAAGCGGTTGTGACATTGGCAGCGAAGTGGCTGTCCTGGTTGGAGGCCCGAGGCAGTCGCACCAAGAGCGGCGTCTTGGCCCTCACCGCCGCCGAGGTCCGATTGGCCGAGGGACGACCGGAGGGAGCTTCGGCGTGGCTCGCCCTCGCAGACACCTCGCCGGTGGAGAACACTGCCGTCCAAGGGCGCCGCGAGAACGTCCGAGGGCGGCTGTTGTCCGCGATGAGAAAGGCCACGGAACTGCCGACCGAATACAACGGACCGACGGCCGCGAGCCTGACCATGCTCGCCTCCCAGCTCACGCTTCTCCGCAGTCACCTGGACGCACTCCCGCTCGAGCGCCGCGCCCGCGCCCGCGCTGTCCTTGACCGGATGGAAGCCGGGTTGGCCAAGGATCCGCCGGATCCGCTTGTCGGTGGGGCTGAACTCCAGGCGGAGCTGATGGCTGCCTTCGGCCGGGGCGCGCCACCGGGCAGTGTGGAGGACGTCCAGCAGGGGTTCCAACAGGTGACGGCGTTCCTGCAGGACCCAGTCCGAAGCCGGGATCCTGCGGCGTTGGGGGACTGCATCACGGACGCTGAACGGCTTCGCGCCGCGGCTGAGGGCCTGGGAATGGTTCCCGAAGTGAACACCATGGACTGGGCGATCGCTGTGTGCCACCGGCGTCGAGGCGAGCACGACGCCGCGGTCGACGTCCTGCGCCGGCTCTGGGCGGACCTCGAAGTCCAACGTGCTTCGATCGGGGACGAGGTGAGCCGCGCAGGAGTCTTCGCCGCTTTCCCGCATCTCTTTGTCACCCTGGCCGACGCGCTGTACCAGGCAGGGCGCCACGACGAACTCGTGGACGTCATCGAGGCCGGAAAGGGAAGACTGCTGCAGGATCTTCTTGCCCGTGAAGCGAGCACACTGGCGCCGGCCGTAGTGCCTTCATCCTGGTCGGCGATGCTGCCCGACCGGTCCCATCTCCTCTCCTTCCTCGTCGACGACGACTGCACCTTCGCGGTCCTGCTCGCTGGCGACGGGTCACAGTATGCGGAGAGAATCGAACTGTCCCGCCACGTGCTTCGTGCCTACGCTGCGTCAGTCGATCCGTCTACCTGGGGACGCAGCCTCGGCGGCTTCCGGAGCCGAGTTCCAGCCGATCTGCCTGACCGCCTCGCGCCTCTGGTCTCCTGGCTGGAACCCCTACTGCAGGAGCGGGTCATCAATGCCGGCGATCATCTCTGTTACAGCCCGGACGACGAGTTGCATCTCATCCCTCTTCATCTTCTGACCTTGGCTGGTGGGCCACTTGTCGAGACGTTCTCGGTCTCCCGGCTTCAGACCGCCCGGACAGCAGCGGACGTGCTCGGCCGGCCCGCTTCGCGTCCCCGTGCGGGATGCACATTCGACGTACCTGCGGTGGAGGACGATTCCGGCAAGGCTGCGGCATTCCGACGAACTGGGGATCTGGTGGCAGACCTGGTGCCCTGCGACCGCCGGTCCGGAGCCGGAGCCACCCTCGCGGCCCTAGCAGCGTGTGAACTATCCGACCGGGTCGTACATTTCACGACGCACGGCACCTTCCCAAAAGCCCAGAACACCAGCATGAACCAGAATCCCTTCTACAGTTCAGGACTCTTGCTCGCCACGGAATCCGGGCTACCATCACTCACGGCTGTTGCTCACGCGCAATCGGATTCGGGAATCTTGTCACCTGTGCGACTCGGCCCCCTCCGCTTCGCGCGCAGCCACGTCACAACCCAGGCCTGCTCGAGCGGACTCTCGCGTGAAGGCGCGGGCGGGGACGCGCTTGGGATCGAACTCGCCTTACTTCTCTGCGGTGCCTCGAGCGTGCTCACCACTCACTGGGACGTTCCGTTGGGGCCCTCGGGGGAGTTCTGCGAGAGGTTCTATCAAGGATGGCTCGGGCCTGAACACCTCACCCGGGCGCAGGCCTGGCGAAGGGCTGCACTGTCAATGAAGGATGAGGGCCGGCCGCCTTACGAGTGGGCGGCGTTCAGCCTGGCTGGAGACTGGAGATAGAAATGGCAACAGAGACAACATCAATCGAGCGGCTGACCGCGATGAATGACCTGCAGATCGTCAGGTTCTTCGAGCACTGGGGTACCGCCCTTTGCGACGGCGCGGATACTGATCTTGACACGATCACGGCGGGGATACCGGATGAAATCAGCACCACACCGGGATTCGCCGAGGTAACTGACTTGTCGAAGAGTCAAAATCTCGACCCAAGGACCTCCGCCCGGGTGGCCCGGGCGGTGCTTCTGCCGCTGGCCGAAGACCCTCAAGTCGAACCCTCGATCGCCACAGCACTGGAAACCTTCGAGGACGACCGCCTCCTGGTTGACGTCATTCTCGCGCTAGGCCTGGTGGCAAGCGTGCTCCTGATCGTGAGCACCACGGAGTTCGACGGAAAGATCGGCCCCATCGCCTTCCACAAAGGAAAGGCCGACCCAGAGACGATCAAGGCCGTCACGGGAGGGGTCTTCGGGGTGCTCAAACCCTGATTGATGCCGTCGATCTCGTGGTCTTGACCATGCGCCTGCTGATCACCTGATCCACTGCGGTTTCCTCGTAGACTCAATCGTCTACGCGACGAGGAGGCTGAGGTGGGGGAGACGACGGTGGCCGAGGTGATGGCCGAGTTGGCCGCGCTGGAGGACCCAAAGGCACGCGAGGTGAACGAGAAACACGGTGACGATCACGGTGTGAACCTCGGCAACCTGCGCGCGCTCGCGAAGCGGCTGAAGACGCAGCAGGAACTCGCACGTCAGCTCTGGGATACGGCTGACACCGCGGCGCGGCTGCTGGCGATCCTGATCTGTCGTCCGAAGCTGTTCGAGCGTGACGAGTTGGACGGCATGGTGCGCGAGGCGCGCACCCCCAAGGTGCACGACTGGCTGGTGAACTACGTGGTGAAGAAGAGCCCGCACGCCGAAGAGCTGCGGCTGGCCTGGTCCACGGATTCGGATCCGGTGGTCGAGAGTGCCGGCTGGGCGCTGACCACCGAACGTGTCGCCAAGAAGCCCGAAAGCCTCGACCTCGCGGGACTGCTCGACGTCATCGAGGCGAAGATGAAAGCTGCCCCGGATCGCCTGCAGTGGGCGATGAACCATTGCCTGGCTCAGATCGGGATCGAGCACGCCGACCACCGCGCCCGGGCTATCGACATCGGTGAGCGCCTGGAAGTGCTCAAGGACTACCCGACTCCACCAAACTGCACGTCTCCGTTCGCGCCGATCTGGATCACCGAGATGGTGCGCCGACAGCACGCCACATAAGACGGTCGCGCCCACGCCCGTCCCGCTACCCAGCATCCTCACCGCGTACTGAGCTCCGTAGCGACCAACCGATCAGTGCGCGTCGAAAACTATTGAGGAATACACGACACAGGATGTCGTGATTCGTTGGGAGGCTGATGGGCGTTCGGATTCTCGATGATCGAATGGAGCGAATGTGGCAGCGGAACGAACGGCGGTCAACCCGGTGACGTGGTCGGTAGGGATGGCCTTCAACCAGGGTGAAATCGTCTCCGGGCACACCCGGACCCTGTACTGCTCAGGACAGACCGCGATGAACAGCGAAGGCAAACCCCAGCATGACGGTGACATGGCAGCTCAGTTGGCGCTGAGCCTGGACAACCTCGAGGCCGTGCTCGGCGAGGCTGGAATGGCTCTGGCAAACCTGGTCCGGCTCAACGTCTACAGCACCGACGTCGATCTGCTTTTCCAGCACTACGGCGTGCTGGCGTCGCGGTTAGGCGCCGCCAGGGTGGCACCGACCACCACAATGCTCGGGGTGACCCGGCTGGCGATCCCCGGCCAGATGGTCGAACTCGAGGGGACCGCCGTCGCGTAGGGCCGCCTCTGCTATTTGTGCCGGTTGAAGCGGCACAAATAGCAGAGGCAGCCGGCTATGTGCGTGTGGCCAGCAATCGCCGGATGGCTCAGCGCAGCTCTTGGATACGAATCAGGTTGCCCGCAGGGTCACGGAAAGCGCAGTCGCGGACCCCGTACGGTTGGTCGGTCGGCTCCTGGACGACGTCGACGTCGCTGCCTTGTAGCCGCTCGAAGGTGCTGTCGAGGTTCGTGGTCGCCAGGTTGATGCCGGCGTAGGTGCCTTTGGCCATCATCTCAGCGATGGTGCGGCGCTCGTCTTCGGTGACGCTGGGGTCGGCGACCGGCGGTTGCAGGACGAGGGACGTGCCGGGCTGGTCGGCGGGGCCGACCGTGATCCAGCGCATCCCATCGTATCCGACGTCGTTGCGGACCTCGAAGCCGAGGATGTCGCGGTAGAAGGCCAGAGAGGCGTCCGGATCGTCGTGCGGGAGGAAGGTCTGGTGAATGGTGATGTCCATAAAGGTCACGTTAATTGCGGCGCGGAGGCCGGTGCTTCTCGATTCCTGATCGGTCTGGTTACCCGTTTCGCGACGCAGGACGGTATCCCTGCCGTTTCGCGAGTTGTCTGCGCCCGGTAGGTGCTGGGTGGCACGCCGACCAGTTCGGTGAAGCGGGTACTGAAGGTGCCCAGCGATGCGCAGCCAACCGCAAAGCAGACGTCGGTGACGCTGAGGTCGCCGCGTCGCAGCAGCGCCATCGCACGCTCGATGCGTCGGGTCATCAGGTAGGAGTACGGGGATTCGCCGTACGCCCGCCGGAACTCGCGGCTGAGGTGGCCGGCCGACATGTGCGCGCCGCAGGCGAGTGCCTCGACGTCCAGCGGTTGCGCATACTCCCGGTCGATCCGGTCGCGGACACGGCGCAGCCGCGTGAGATCACTCAAGTGCTGCTGCTCGGTAGGCCTGCTGGTCACCTACGTGATCGTGCCACGCCTGACCGCAAGCGCCAGCTGCGATCGGACTGTTTGGCCGCCAAACTCGCCGTTCGACCCAGATCGACTCCTCGCCCTGATGCCCGACATCGCCGACCGGGACGTCTTCGTCTGCGGACCTCCCGCGATGATGTCGGCCGTCCTGCGCAGCCCGCGCGCACTGAAAGTGGCCGCCCGGCAGGTACACGCCGAGCGGTTTAGCCTCGCCTGAGCGGTCTGCCCACGTTCATGTCGCGTGCGGCACCTGCGAAATCTTGCGTCCCTCGCCTCCGGGCGATATCGGGCGCGGTGTTCGCGAATCGGGGAATCCTGACGGACTGTGCCAAGGACAGCCTTGGATGCCAAAGAGGCGCGGGTCCCTGCACGGGTGACCGATCCCGACAACTGACCGGCTTCTTGCAGACCTTCGAACTCATTGCGAGCGTGGATCGCGCCGATACCCTGAAGATGACTACCGAATCGCTGGGAACCCTTGGCCGGGCAGGCCGGGTGCCGTTGCCGAGGGCTGAGTCACGGGTGGCCGAGACGATGCGGTCGGTGGGGTTCGAGGTCGTTGCGGAGCTCGACCGAGGCGCCCACAGCACCGTTTACCGCGTGCGCAGGGTGGCAGCCAGTACCGATGCGACCGTACGGGAGACCGAAGCAGCCACCGGGGCCGCGCCGTGCGAGTACGCCTTGAAAGTCCTCGATCTGTCGCTCGCCGATTCGACGCAGGAACTGATCGCCTTCCGCCGTGAGGCAGCTCTGCTCGCCGGCGTGAACCATCCTGGTTTGACCCGGATCCATGAGGTCGGTACGGCCGAAGGCCGGCCCTATCTGGTGATGGATCTCGTGACCGGGCAATCACTGGCGGAGGTACTGCGTGCCGGTTCGATGACGGCGGAGCAGGTGATCGCCATTGCGCTGGATATCGTGGAGCCCTTGGCCGCGGTCCACCGTAAAGGCTTGGTCCATCGAGACCTCAAGCCGCCGAACATCATGGTGCTGCCCGACGGCGAAGCGCGACTGATCGACTTCGGGTTGACTGCCCAGGAGGGCGAGGACGCGACGCTGGCCGCCGTCGGCACGTTCGCGTACTGCGCCCCCGAGCAGTCCGGAGTGCTCAAGCGGCCGGTCGACAACCGCTCGGACCTGTACTCCCTCGGTATCGTCCTGTTCGAATGCCTGGCAGGCAGCGTGCCTTTCCAGACGACAGAGGTTGGTGAGCTGCTGCGGATGCACGCTGTCACGCCCGCTCCCGACTTGTGCGATCTCGTCCCGGGTACGCCTCGGGGACTGGCCGCGGTGGTGGCCACTCTGCTCGCCAAGGACCCCGACGACCGATATCAGAACGGCGAGAGCCTGGCCGAGGATCTGGGCCGGCTCGCGGGCACCGATCGGCATAGGCCGATCGGGCAAATCAATGAGATGTCCGCGCGCCCGCTCAGTGGACGGGCGAGTGAGTTGGCGATGCTCGAGGCCCGATGGGATCAAGCTCGCGGTGGGCTTGGTGGGGTCTGTGTCATTCGTGGTGCCAGCGGCGCGGGCAAGAGCAGGCTCGCCGCCGAACTCGCCTCGAAGGCGCGGTCGGCAGGCGGCATCGTGCTGCGGGGCAAGAGCTCGCCGGACGATCCGGTGCCGTTCGGGCCGCTGCGGGCGGCGCTGGAGGATCACCTCCAGGCCGTCGACCAGCTAGCGGCGGACGATCGCCGCCGCCAGCACGCCCGGATCAGGGCCGCGTGCCCCGGTGACGCGGCCTCGTTGCTCAACGGTCTGACGCCTGCCCTGTCGGCGATCCTCGACAGACCGGATATTTCGCCCACTCCAGAGGCGTCCGGTGATCGGGGTGCGATGGCAGGCTTGGAGGATCAGGATCAGTTCGCCCTTGCTTTGGCCGGCCTCCTGAGTGGTCTGGCTCGTGAGCACGGTGACCTGATGCTGGTTCTGGACGACCTCCAGTGGCTGGATCCAGGCAGCCGCCGAGTGCTGACGCTGCTGTCCTTCGAACTGGACGCCGCTGCGCTGCTTGTGGTTTCGACCGCACGCGACGACGAGCCGAGCACTGCCGCGGTCGATGCGGTGGTTGCCGATCTGGGGACTGCGGTTGACGTCGACCTCGCCCTCGCGCCGCTGGACGACGTCGGGATGACGGATCAGATCGAGGCCCTGATGCCTGGCCTGAGTGCCAACGCCAGAGTGGTCTCGCTGCTCAGTTCCCGCGGCAAGGGCAACCCCTTCGTCGTCCAGGAGTATCTGAGCGCCGTCGTCGATGCTGGTCTCCTGCAGCCCTTTTGGGGAACCTGGATGCTCGACGAGGGCGGCCTCGATGCCCTCGAGCTACCGAATGACGCCCTCGGACTGGTGATCGCCCGGGTCCAGCGCCTCGGACCTCAGGTCCGCGACCTGCTGATCGCGGCAGCCGCGATCGGCCCCCGCTTCCTGCCTGAGATCGTCGCGCTGGCGAGGAAGTGGGACCTGGAGCTGGTGCTGGCAGGCCTGGTCGATGCGGCCGGACACGGGTTGATCGAACCGCGAGACGGCGGGCAGTTCGCCTTCCTGCACGACCGGATCCGAGAGGCACTGCTGGACGACCTGGGATCTGCCGAGCGCGCCGAGTTGCACACGCGGATCGCTGAAGCGTTGGAGACGGCACCAATACCAGCCGGCGGCCACGGTGTCGACCACGTCTACGCCCTCGCGCATCACTATGTGCAGTGCGATCCCGCGCAGGGCCGACGAATCGCGAGTGTGGGCCGGGCGGTGGCCGCCTGTCGCGCGGCTGGACGGCTGGCGCTGGAGAATCACGCCCCGACGGAAGCCATCGCCTTCCTCGAGTACGCAGTGGAATTGGGAAACCCACGAGACAGCGAGTTCCTGCTGCTGCTGGGAACCGCTTTGAAGCGGGCCGGACGGATGCTGGAAGCCTGCGTCTGGCTGGAACGTGCCCTGGAGGTGGAGACCGAACCGTTGGCCCAGGTCGAAATCCTGGTTCTGATCGCCGATGCGTACCGGTGGCGCTATGACTGTGCCGCTGCCGAGGAAGCCGTCGAGCGTGGGATGACCGAACTCGATGCCAAGCTATCTCGAAATCCGCTGGTATTGGCGGTTTCGACCTTGTCGATGTTCGCGAGCGCGCTGTTCATGCAGAACACCGGAATCGGACTCGGCTCTGCTTCCGGGGCGCGCCGCCAACGAGCCCAGGCGCTGGCCGAGTTGCATGATGTGGGTGCCTACGTGTGCGGAATCGGCCGCCGCCCGGGCCAGTTGCTCGTTCACAGTCTGCGCAGCCTGTATTGGGCGAACCAGCTCGGCACAGGTCGGCAATATACCGTTGGCCACACCCGATTCGGCCTGCTGTGCAGCCTGGTCGGTCTGCGCGGCAGCGCTCGACGGGCCTATAGCCGGGCGGATGCTGATCCGTCCAGCGCATCGCCGTCGGTGCGGGCGATGATCGCTTGGAGCCGGGGGATGGGCACGTACTTCGCCGGCGAGGACAACGGTCAGGAGTTGAGCCGAAGCATCGAAACCCACGGACAGTGGATGGAGCTGGTCTCCTACCTGGATGCGGTCGGGATCCTCAACGTCGAGGCCTGCGTGCAGGGTCGGACCGCGGAGGCTGAGTACTGGCTGGCTCGTGGGCAACTGCGGCTCGGCGGGCGCAGCGGTGACATCACGGCGTACACCTCCAGCAGGGCGATGACAGACGCGGTGTGCGGGCGCACCGCCCAGTCCGGGACCGAACTGCGCCGGATGACCGAGCAGTTTGGTGATCATCTTACCCTTGCTCCGGTCATGACGGTGGCCCGGCTGCTCTCCACCTTCGTGGTCCTGGTGGAGCAAGGAGAGTTCGGAGCACCCTTCGAGGTAGCGGTGGCCGAGTTCGAGGCACTGGGGCTGACTTCCGCCGAACTGATCCGAAATTACCGGCACATCCACTACCAGATCGCCCTGGGGCGACTGGCTCAGCTTCGGTCCGCCGAAGCGAGCGAACGCCCGGCGCGCCTGACTGCGGCCCGCACGGCGGTCCGCCTGCTGGGGACGGCTCCCAAGATTGACGTGCTTCAGACTCAGGCCGCACTCGCCCGAGCCGATCTGCTCGTGCTGGAGCACGAGCCGCAGCAGGCCCTGACGGAGCTGGAGAAGATCCCGTCATTCGTGACCCCGGACGCGCCGCGACTGGCCTTCCAAGCCGCCCGCATCCGGGCGCGGGCAATGCTGGATTTGGGTGCGGCGCAAGGAGCCGCACGCCACGTTGAATCGGCGATGGCCATCGCACAGACACAAGGCTGGCCGCACTGGGTCAGAGCGATCACGTCGGAGTTCGGCTTCACTCCCACCGATCGAGCCTCGACGGCAGGATCCAGCATCACCTCTACCGGCCGCGTCGGCGGGGTACAGGGGGAGCGGTTAGAGGCGCTGCAACAGGTCAGTGCCGCAGCTTCGCGAGTGCTCGACCCAGGCGTTCTGGCCCGGATCGCGCTGGACGAAACGATCCGCATACTCGCCGCCGACCGGGCTTTCCTCTTCCTCACCGAGGGTCCGGACGATGACCTGGTAGCGCATCTGGGTCGCGACGCTGAGGGCAATGACGTGCCAGAGCTGACCAAATACAGCACCAGCCTGGTGGAGCGTGTCCGCCAGTCCCGCACCCCGCTTGTGGTCACCGGAACCGAGGAGGGCGCCGCGCTGGGAGCCCAGAGCGTGGTGTTGCACGGCCTGCGCAGCATCATGGTCGCTCCACTGGAACTGGAGGGGCGATTGCTCGGCGTCGTCTATCTGGACAGTCAGGTAGCGAAAGGCATTTTCACCCAGGACGACGTCGGGATCCTGACCGCGCTGACCAACCACATCGCCACCTCGCTGGAGACCATTCGGGCCGCGCAGTTGGAGATCTCGGTCCAAACAGCCCGCCAGCAGCGCGATCTGGCCGACACGCTGCGGCAGACCCTGCAGGAGATGTCCGAGACACTCGATCCGGTCGAGGTCACGAAACGATTGCTCGACGCCGTGACCAGGGTGATGCACTGCGATGGCGCCTGGGTGCTGAGCGCCGATGGCGACGAGGAGGGATGCGTCCTGATCGCCAACGACGGGCAGGACGGCGAACCGGTCCGCCATCCGATCGCCGACGAACCCAAGCTCCGTGCGCTGATCGCCCAGGATCGGCCGTCGATCGGATCTCCCGGGATCAGCCCGCTGGCGCTCGCCGGGCCGCTGGCGAACGCCACCTCCTGGATCGCTCTGCCGCTGCGAACCCACCAGCAGGGTGGCGGCGTCCTGGTCCTTGCCTCGACAGCGCTCGGTGCTCACTTGGACGATCAGATCGAGGTGGCCGCCGCGTTGGCCGCGCAAGGCACCACCGCTTACGACAAGGCGATCCTGTTCACCCAGGTCCAGGAACTAGCCGTGATCGACGAACTCACCGGAATCGCGAACCGGCGGCGGTTCTTCGAAATGGCCCGACGCGATGTGGCGGCCGCGGTGCGCCATGACCGGCCGCTAGCCGCACTGATGATCGACATTGACCATTTCAAGAGGGTGAACGACACCCACGGCCACCCGACCGGGGACGACGTGATCCGCATCGTCGCCCAGCGACTGGGGGCGCAGGTTCGTGAGACCGACCTCCTCGGTCGCTATGGTGGCGAGGAGTTCGCGCTTCTCCTGTCCGGTGTTGGCCCGAACGACGATCTACCCGAACGACTTCGAGCCTGCATCGCGGACACACCGGTTGAGACCAGGTCTGGTTTATTGGATGTCCGGATCAGTGTTGGGCTGTCTTATCTGGCTACCGCCGACGACGACATCACCACCCTCTTGACTCGCGCCGATCTGGCTTTGTACCAAGCCAAGCAGGCGGGACGTAACTGCGTTCGCACCGTCTGAGTGAGCCGGGTCCGGCCGAGTCACTTCTCTTCCTGACGCTGGGGAGATTCGACTGGGGCCTCCTCTGGCGACCGGTCGATCCGGCCGCGCCAGAAGTCCGGAGCCACCATCCGGTACGCCTCCATCAGCACGACGCCGAGAAGGAGGGCACCGATGCCCAACAAGAAGACCCCGCCGACCCCGCCGAAGGAGGTCTCACCGTAATCGGACGCAAACATGTCCACCGCGCTCTTCAGGAAGGCAGCCAACAGCATCAGCCCGCCGAGCAGCGGCAGCAGCCCACGCAGGAGGAAGTTCCGCCCCGACTCGAAGAGGCTCCGGCGGAAGTACCAGGCACAGGCGAAACCGGTCAGGCCGTAATAGAAAGCAATCATCAGGCCGACCGAGGTGATCGAGTCGCCGAGCACGTTCTCACTGATCAGCGTCAGCCCGACGTAGAAGGCCACGGAGGCGAAGCCCATCACCACAGTGGACCAGGTCGGCGTCAGGTTCCGGCGGTGCATCCGAGCGAACACCGGGGGCATCGCCCGGTAGGACGCCATCGAGAGCGTGGTCCGGGCGGTCGGCAGGATGGTGGTCTGGGTGGACGCCGCGGCCGAGGTGAGCGTCATCAAGATCAGGATCTTGCCGACGTCCGACCCGAGGACGGCGTTGCCCAGCCCGGACAGCACGTCGTCGGTCGTGTCCGGATTGGCGAGCCCGAGCCCGCTGTCGCCGACGCCGGCGTAGGCCTGCGCCGCGACGGTGACCACGGCGTAGGTGGCCAGCAGCACGATCGTGGAGATCACTGCGGCCCGGCCCGGCGTCCGGTCCTTGTCCGCGGTCTCCTCGTTGATCGCGACGGCGGTGTCCCAGCCCCAGTAAATGAAGATCGCCAGCAGGACCCCCTCGGTGAAACCGCTGAAGGATTCGATGGCAAACGGGTTGAACCACGCTAGTTCCGGTTGGATGGACCCGGCCGGCGGGTCGCCGCCGTAGGTCTTGATCAGGGCGACGGCAGCGAAGATCACCAGGACCACGAGTTCAATGCCGAACAACGCATACTGGAGCCGGGCGGAGAGCTCGATGCCCTTGTAACAGACCCACGTCATCACGACGATCCAGAGCACCCCGACCACGGTGACCCAGAACTTGCTCTCCGCCAGGTCGTCCGCACCGAAGAGCAAGAACCCGTAAGAACCAGCGATCTGAGCCAGGTTGGCCATCACGATGATGTCGGCGGCCACGATTCCCCAGCCGCCCAGCCAGCCGACTCGCGGCCCAAAAGCCTTGGTAGCCCAGGTGAAGGTGGTACCGCAGTCCGGCATCACCCGGTTCAGTTCCTGGTAGGCGAGCGCAATGAAGAGCATCGGCAGGAACGCCAACACCATGATCGCCGGCGCCTGGATCCCGACCGCGATCGCGACGAAGCCCAGCGTCGCTGCCAAGCTGTAGGCGGGAGCGGTCGAGGCCAGACCCACCACCACGCTGGACATCAACCCGATGGCCCCGGACTTCAGCCCTTTGTCGGCGATGGGGTGGTCGTGGCCCGCTGCCGTTGCCGTCATCGCCGGTACCGCCCTTGGGGAGGCTGATCGATAGATCTGTTATCTCAGACGGGCTACTGCTTGACAAGGGACGACGACCGGATTCTGGCGCTTGTGGTGTCACGAGGCCAGGTAGGCGAGCCGGCGCAGGGGATACAGTGCGCCGCACACAGAACGGCAGCACCCCCCCCGCATGAGCGTTCTAAGCTCGCAGGTATGGACGACATGGCCGAACTCAGGAGCCGGCTGCTGAGCGACCTGGCCCGCGGCGAGGCTGAACTGTCTCGGCTGGAGCGCGACCATGCGAGCCTGATCCGCGCCTCGGAATCGTCCAACGCCGATGATGAACACGACCCGGAAGGTGCGACCATCGCGTTCGAACGGGAGCAACTGGTTTCGATCATGACGCGGGTCCAGCGAACCGTTGCCGACCGGCGCCAGACGTTGAGCGATCTCGCCGAAGGCCGCTACGGCGTCTGTGTCAGTTGCGCGGAGCCGATCGATCCGGCCCGACTGGAGGCCCGTCCGCAGGCGAGGTTGTGCATCGCCTGCGCTCGGCGCCCGCGCTAATGATCTGTCAACAAGCGGTTTGACGAGCGATCAGCGACGGCGCAGTGCCGGATCGAGCAGGGCGGGCGGCGTGTCGATTTTCTCGTGCGCAGCGAGATCGACGCCCGGAGGGACGATTCTGTCGATCGCGTCGAGTACATCGGCGGTGAGCACGGTGTCGGCAGCAGCGAGCTGGGAGTGCAGGTGCTCCAGTGTGCGGGGGCCGATGATCGCGCTGGTGACGGCGGGGTGCGCGGTCACGAAACCGAGCGCGAGCTGGATCATCGTCAGACCAGCCTCGTCGGCGACCTTTGCCAACTGCTCGATCGCGTCCAGTTTGGCACGGTTGGAAGGGATAGTGATGTCGAAGCGTTGCGGCATGAAAGTCGAGCGATTGGTGGCAATTTCGCCACCCTCACGGATCGCGCCTGACAGCCAGCCCGAGGCCAACGGGCTCCACGCCAGAACGCCAAGCCCGTACTGCTCGGTCACGGGTAAGACGTGGGTCTCGATCCCGCGCTGCAGGATCGAGTAACTGGGTTGCTCGGTGACGTAACGGCTCAGGTGGTTCTCTCGGGCGGCCCATTCAGCCTGCACGATGCGGTACGCCGGGAAGGTCGAGGAGCCGAAGTAGCGAATCTTTCCCGAACGTTGCAGGTCGGTCAGGGCGGACAGCGTCTCCTCGTCGCTGGTGCTCGGGTCCCACCGATGGATCTGGTAGAGATCGATGTGGTCGACGCCGAGGCGGCGCAGGCTGTGGTCGAGTTCCGTGACCAACCAGCGGCGCGAACTGCCCTGGTGGTTGCGCTCCTCACCCATCGGCAGGCTCACCTTCGTGGCCAGCACGATGTCGTCGCGGTGGCTGGCGACCGCCTTACCGACCATCTCCTCCGACTCGCCTTGGCTGTACATGTCGGCGGTGTCGATGACATTGATCCCGGTCTCGAGAGCTGCACCGACGATGGCTGTGGCCTCGTCTTGGGTGGTGCTTCCGATTTTTCCGAAGTTCATCGCGCCGAGCGCGAGGGTGCTGACCTGCACACCGGTGCGGCCCAAGGTGCGGTACTGCATGAGATTTCCTCCAGAAGTGAAGCGTGGCTTGGTTCGGCTCGCCGGGTCTGACATCCTGACCAAGCGGAACCTCGTTCCGCTATCCAACATACGGAACGCTGTTCCGTTTGCCAAGTGGAGCGACGGAGGTAGTTGCGCGGTGGTCGAGAGCGACAGCGGATCTGAGCGGCTAGGCCCGCGCAAGCGCGCCGATGCTCGACGTAACGAAGAGACGCTGCTGGCTGCGGCCGCCGCAGCTTTCGTTGCTTCCGGCGTCGATGTGCCGGTGCGTGACATCGCGGCCAAGGCCGGCGTCGGCGTCGGCACCATCTACCGTCACTTCCCAACCCGGGCCGATCTCATCGTCGCCGTCTACCGGCATCAGGTTGAGACCTGCGCCGAGGCCGGTCCGACCCTGCTGACGAACAGCAGCACACCGCACGCCGCCCTGGCCCAGTGGATCAACCTCTTTGTCGACTTCTTGGTCACCAAGCACGGTCTCGCCGAGGCGCTGCAATCCGAGGATGCCACCTTCGAGTCCCTGCACACCTACTTCCTCGACCGCCTCGTCCCGGTCTGCGCCGACCTACTCGATGCCGCTGCCATGGCGGGTGAGATCCGCTCCGACGTGGAGGGTTTCGAACTTCTGCGAGGCGTCGGAAATCTCTGTATTGGCGCAGACAAAAGCTCTCGCTACAACGCACGTCGCATGGTCGAACTCGTCATTGCCGGCCTGCGCCTGCACTGAGGAGAATCGGCCGCGAGTGCTCGGCCCCTAGCCTTTTTCGGTGGGCGGCTCCGGGCTCAGTTGCGTCCGTAGCCGCGCAACGAGATCGGTGGTGTTAGGCGCAGACCGCAGGACCTGAACGACGGCCGCGGCGACCGCCGTCCACGCCCGCTGAGACGCCACGCTCAGCGTGGACAGCGTGATCTCCCCGCCCAGCCGGATTGCCGGGTCGAACGGCACCTCCAGGACCGCCGCCACCTCCAGTTCGCTCAGCCGCTGACGCAGTGCCGTGGCGATGTCGGGATCCTCCGGGCCGCCGTCGTGGCCGAGGACGACCACCACTCGCGAGCGCAGGTCGTCGCCGGTTTCGTGGTCGACCTCACCGATCACGGTCAGGGCCTCCTCCAACCCGTCCAGGGCGTCGATCGACGTCAGGCACGGCAGGACCGCCGCGTCCGCAGTGCGCAACGCCGCCAAGAACGCCGGGTGCCCGGGGTTGTTGCCGGTGTCGGTCACGCTCATCCGGTAATAGGTGTCCAGCACCTCCCGTACCGCGACGATGTCCTCACCGGTCAGCACCCGACGGCGTCCGACCGAACCGATCACATCCGCATGTGAGGTC
Organism: Kineosporiaceae bacterium; assembly: GCA_031400005.1. Lineage (GTDB taxonomy): Bacteria > Actinomycetota > Actinomycetes > Actinomycetales > Kineosporiaceae > JANNPJ01. The sequence goes on from JANNPJ010000562.1 coordinate 30,211, forward strand.
TGCGGGGCGGTGTACCCGCCGAGGTGACCGGCGGATCGGATGTCCCCGACACCGGCCAGCAGTTCGGCCAGCCCCCGCACCGGCTCGCCCTCAGCACGTCGAGTCAGTGTTCCGATCGACTCGACTGCCTCCCACGCCGCGACATACCCACCGCGAACCTGCCCCAGGATCCCGCCCAGGATCACCGCCGTCGGTGTCTTGCCGACCCCACCCTTGGGATTGGCCACCACCACGTTGACCGCCCGCGTCCACGTCGCCTGACGGATTGTCGTGACCGCCCGCCGGTGCGCCAGTTCCTGCTCATCCGGCGCCAACTTCACCAACCCGCCCGTCCCCTTGCGCACGCGGGCACGCCAACCCCACTGCGCCGGAAGGGTCTCTGACGCCGCCAGCGTCGACACTCTGGTCACCCCGCCCGACCGCACGCCCCCGGGCGATGAGGGCGGTGGGGGCGGTGGGTTAGCACCACGTCTGGCGCGTAGCGCCGCCCGCTCACCTGTCGGCACGTCGACGGGTGCCTTCGCCCGCGCCGCGTCGGCCGTCCCACCGTCGGTCGGCTCAATGCCTGGGTTTGGGGAGCTCGGCGGGGGATCAGGTTCCGGATAGCGGTTCGCGCGTTGCGCGCCGCCAAAAAATGGCATCGCGGGCATGGTGGGCGCAACTGGTGTGTCTGGTGTATCGGGCGCGTTGTTGTTGGTCATGACGTCCCTTTCAGTGCTCAGCTGTCGTCCGCGTCTGCACGTCCCTGATTGCCCACCTTTTTGACGAGGCGGACTTAAGAGCTAGGTTCGCTCAAGTTTGCCCAAATGTGCTAGGTATCGGCATGCAGTTACGTCACGATGAGGTGTCGTCGCTCGAGCCACGCCCCCAGCCCACCCAGCTTCCCGCCCCCGGACAGCTGGCTAGTTGACGACCTGGCCAGCTGATCTGGCGCGGCGAGTCCTAAACTCGGTCGTAGCCTTTCCTTGTTTCGATCTCTGAACTGATGCCGAGCAGCGATTCGGAACTCCTGCGAGTGCTCGCCGAACTGCGCGACCGGGAGCCGGTGTTCCACCGGCCGGAACTGGGCACCAGCGCCGAGGATCTCGACCTTCAGATGGCGCCCGACTTCTGGGAGGTCGGGGCATCCGGGCAGCGCTACAGTCGCGAGCATGTAAAAAAGGTTCTGCTGCAGCGGTACGCCGAACCGGTTGACGACCCGTGGGAGACCTCAGACTTTCACTGCCGCCAAGTCGGACCAGACACGTTCCTGCTGACCTACGTCCTGCGCCAGGACCAGCGCGTCACGCGCCGCCTGACGGTCTGGCGTCGCACCGAAGGACGATGGCAGGTGCTCTATCACCAGGGCACGATCGTCACTGATCCACCAACAGCAAGGCTAGGGCCGCTCGGGCTCGAGTCGGGTAGCACCGGAACCGCCGGTCGAGGTGTGAGTCGTCGGCTCCCCGCGCGCCGTCTTGATCGTGATCGCAGTGGTGGTCAGGAGGATAAGGCCGGTCACGACAAGGATGCTGCCGGTCACCGGGCCCCACACCTTGTCCAGCGTTGGGTCCAGGATGGGCCAGGAGAGGTCATCCACCAGCAGCATGACCACGCCTACCGCGGCCAGCCCCAACGCGAAAAGAACGCTGGCGCCGGTCCGCATCGGGCTGGCCACCGCTGCCGCCTGCACGTGCTGAGCTTGCCGCTTGGCGCGGACCAGCAGGGTGCGTGCCCACACGTACTCCGTCGCCAGGACGGCCAGGCCAGCCACGATCAGCAGGATGCCCGGGCCTGGCAGGACCATCATGGCCAGCCCGACCAGGAGCAGCGCGGCCCCCACCAGGGTGACCGCAAATCTCTTGAACAGATACATACGGCCAGTGTCGGCCCTCTGCTGCCGTCCCACCACATCACCTCCGGCGCTCTTCACGGTTTCCGGGTGCGGTGTCAGCCGGGGGCGTGCTGTCGAGCGAAGGGTCCGTCCAGGGCGGCTCACTGCCGGAGCAGGATGGTGGGAGGGGATCAGTGGACTGATCACCGACGCCGGACCCCCCACGACACGGTCGTCGAGCAACTCAAGGCCCTCGGCGTGAAGGTCCTGACGGCATCGCGGGACTAGTACCACTGGTGGAGGGTCCGCGCGAAGATCCGATCCGGAGTGGATGCCGGCGCGGACCGGGTCGGTGGACAGTGGCCGGACTCCTCCGTCGAAAGGCAGGTTCCGTCCCGTGTTTGAACGGCTTTCAGACCGCAGTGCATCGGTTGTCTTCATCCTGTTGACACTGCTGGTCTCGCTCGGCACCGCTGATGTCGCCGAAGGGCTCGTATTGGCCGTCTCTCCTTTGCTGGTCGTCCTAGTGATGCTTCTGGTCGTGACCCGTGAGGGGTATTCCCGTGCCGGTTGGCGTCCACTGGGGATGTCCGCTCTCGGCCTGCGGACCTGGCCACTGGCAGTCGCAACGACGGTGGGCGTCAACCTTCTTGCCATTACCGGGGTCGTCGCGCTCGGCGTCGCCCAGTTCTCTGTGCCTGGCGACGGCTGGTGGCAGGACCTGATCGTGCTATCCATCACCGGTCCGATCCTGGCGTTCGCCGAGGAGATCGGTTGGCGGGGATATCTGCAGCCACGGTTAGCTTTTCTGGGTCAATCATTGGCGATGCTCACCGTCGGCGTCGTATGGATGGCCTGGCATCTGCCCTACATCCTCTTGACACCGTACTACCACGCCGAGGGAAACCGGACCGTTGTCCTAGTGCTGTTCGGGCTTTCGATCGTCGCGTTTTCGTTCCTGTTCGGATACCTGCGAATCAGGTCCGGCAGCGTGTGGCCAGTCGTCCTCGCCCACTTCGCCCACAACATGACCTTCGCCCTACTCGCGACGTACGTGATCTCGACCGAGCGGCCCGTGATCGTCAACGAGTACCTGGCGGGGGACACGGGCTTGTTCGTGGCCATGGGAACCGGTGTCTGTGCTCTCGGGCTGGGGCTCGGGCTCAGTCGGTCGAGCCGCCGGTCAGCCCTTGCGTCTGCGCGAGGATGACCGCTTGAACGCGGTCGCGCAGTTCGAGTTTGCGTAGCACCGAGCCAAGATGAGTCTTGACGGTTGACTCCGCGACGTGCAGCCGGGTGGCGATCTCCGAGTTGGTCATCCCCAAGCCGACCGCTGCCAGGATTTCCCGTTCCCGTCCAGTAAGTCGCTCAAGGACGGCGGAGCGTTCTGCCGGCTCCAGTACTCGTGTCGGAGCCGACAGAACGAACGAGTCGATCAGACGGCGCACCAGTTTGGCTGCCACCGGAGCCTCACCCGCGGCGGCCGCGCGGATGGCCGACAGCAGCTCGGCAGGCCCCGCATCCTTCAGCAGGTACCCGGAAGCTCCCGCCTGCAGGGCGGCGATGAGCAGATCGTCTGCCTGGAACGTTGTCAGCATGACGACAGCGGGAGGGTTCGGGGTGGCGAGCAGCCGCCGGGTGGTCTCCACCCCGTCCAACCCGGGCATCCGGATATCCATCAGCACGATGTCGGCTCGATGCTCGGGTCGTATCAGAGCGTCCAGCGCGGCTTGGCCATCAGCCACCGAGCCCACCACCTCCATGCCGGGCGTCGCATCGATGATCATCGCGAACCCAGTGCGTACCAGCTCCTGGTCATCCACGAGAAAGACTCGAATCATCTTATTCCAGTTCATTTTCGGCCCTCTGTCTCGGACCTGATCGACGGACAGGCGAGACCCACGGATTGAGCCGGCGCTGACCGATGGGCAAGGGGGATCGTCGCGTCGACGACAAACCCCCGGCCAGGACGCGGCCCGGCGGTCAGGACGCCACCGAGGGCGCGCACCCGTTCTCGCATTCCGTTCAAGCCATGCCCTGAGTCGGACTCGCGATCAAGGGCCTTGTCCCCGATGGACAGGTCACCAACTCCGTCGTCCTCGATGCGCACCTGGACCGCGCCCTGCCGCTGCTGCACCACCACGCGAGCGCAGGCGTGCTGCCCGGCATGTTTCAACACGTTCGTCAGCGACTCCCGGACGACCCGGAGCACCGCGAACTGCACCAGGGAAGAACTCCGGTCGAACATGGTCGACTCGACCGCCACCTCGACCGGAAGCCCAGCCGTGCGTACTGCATCGATCAGTCGAAGAAGTTCAGCGACGTCCACCGGGCGGGGTCGTTCGGGCACCGCGTCGGTGTCCCGCAGTATGTCAATAACACCCCGGACTTCCGATAGGGCCGAACGCGCGGTACGCCCGATCGTTGCGAGCACCTCTCTGGCGTCCTGGCGATCCCA
>JANNPJ010000055.1:0-1797 GCA_031400005.1 Kineosporiaceae bacterium
GCTCACGACGAGACCGAGCCGGCCCGCCTCGGCCTGCGGATCGTCGACGAGGTCCGCCACCTGGCGGCCCATCAGTACCTGGAGCACCGCACCCCAGATCGAGCCGATGCCGATGAGGGCCAAGGGGTAGGCGAACCACAGCCGCCGCTGCATGTCGTGTGGTGGCGCGAGGGCGATCCCGGTCTCGCGCGTCGGCGGCGGCCAGGCCGCGTCGGCGGCGGCCGCCACCACCTGGTGATCCTCGGCATTGGTCACGTATCGCGCCCGTTCGTCGTTGAAGGTTCGCGCGTGGCTTGGGTCCCAGGGGACATCGAGGAGGGGTAACGCGCGTTGGGTGAACCTAGCGCCAAGATCGTGGAGTACGCACGGATCGCGCAGCGATAGTGGCCGGTCGGCACCCGGGTCACCTCGGTCCCGGCTCTGGTCACGAGGGCGGCATGCGCGTGATCGGCATGGCTCCCGACGTGCCGGTAGACTTCGCCGAGTGCCTGCACCTCGGCGAGGGCGCGGCGTTTCTACCGACTCGAACCCCGATCGCCGGCCAGGCCGCGTCTCATGAGTCCCAGGGAGAGGTCATGTCCAGGAATGTCGAAAGTATGTCCGGAGCCGACAGATGCCAGGCCGCCCTTGAGTTTGAGTAGGTGCGAGCACCTCCAATCAAGATCAACACGAATTCCCAGGTCTGTGACCTGGGCGTTCGTCGTGTAGTGGTGTGCGGCTCCCTGGTCGTTCATGCGGATGTGCGAGGTGTTCCCTGCGCTGGTGGGCTGCTGCGAGGATGGTCGATCGTGGAGTCTGCCCGCGTCGAGGACGCCGCCGATCTGGAACGTGAACTCGGCCGCTGGGATCGCCTTGAGGAGTGCCTCCTCGTTGGAATGGCACTCACCCACCACGGCTACAGCGTCAGGCTCGACTTTGATCACATCTGGGCTTCCGAAGGCGTCATTCGGCAAGACCTCGCGCAAACTGAGCGGCGAGTGACGATTGAGATGCATGCGGTGCAGCGACTCCATATTGAGGGTGGACTGTCTCGCGCCATGCTCGAACACCGCGACCGCATCGACTGGGGGCTCTCGGAGGACATGCCCGACCTGGCCGCTCTGCGGGATCGTGCGGCCGCCGCTCTCGACGTGGCCCCCCTTAAGCCGAAGTTCTGACTCGCCTGCGCAAGGTCGCCACCCAGGCAGGCCAGGACTTCACCCTGATTTTCACGCCGTAGGGGACGGCTTGCGACCAGCTGATCAAGGGCTGAGTGGCTTCAGCGTCCGGGCTTTTGCTCGGCGAGCTTGTGCAGTCCTTCCGCGATGGTTGCCGCCCGAAGGTTGTCCAGGATGGACGCCGCACGTTCGGCGTCTATCCGCAGCCGGCGGCTGCGGGTGGTTTCCCCCAGGGAGCGCGCAACGGACGCGGCCAGGAGAACCTTCTTCGGGTCGAGCGGCGAATCCATGTTCGCCTCCAGCGTCTTGACGTACGTGAAGAGTTCGAACGCGGGCTTGCGCAGCTTTGGCTCTTTGCGCAGGAGCTGTATCACGGCCGGACTGTTCCGCTCCAGAAGTCTCCACCAGTCGTTGAGGCCCGTGATTTCGCGGAATGCTCCGTCGCGCAGGGCTCGAAGCGACGAGAGATCGGACTGCTCCGCCTTGGTCGAGAACAGCTCGTTGAACACCGCCTGCAGGGCGTCGGCGGGGCAGATGGGTGTCGCCGTGATGGTCCCGAAGATTTCCAATCGCCTTCATCGGTCCAGCGATGTGAAAAATCGATGGTCGGCGTTTCGGCAAGCTGGTCGTGGGTAAAGAT
>JANNPJ010000564.1:0-19991 GCA_031400005.1 Kineosporiaceae bacterium
GAAGGCCGTGATCGGACGGGGTACCGTCCAGATCACCGCAGTCACCAACTGAGCTCAATCAGCACTGCTAGCTCAACCAGCTCTGCTCAATCAGCACTGCTAGCTCAACCAGCACGGCCTGAGTGATCGGCGCCGCCCGACCGTCCCTCCCGGGGCGGCCTGGCGGCGTCACTTTGTCGGGACCGCACGATCCACCTGCAACGGTGTCCCTTGCTGACACGTGGTCGTCACCTCGGTGGCAAGGTGACCGGTCACGGTCACCTTGCGCCCCGGACGCAGCAACTCCCGAGGGCCGCCCAACAGCAAGTACGTTCCGAGCAGGACACAATTCGACTCGACGCCCGCCGCCAGCGTCCCGCTGACGACCACCGGGCGGCCTTTGTCGTGACTGCTCGACGGGCGCGGAAGATCCTCCGGTGCCTCACTCGCCAGGTTGCTCGTCGGCGGAGCAGCCGGGTTCGTCTCCGCAGCGTCACTGCCGCCTGTTCCCTTGTCGGCGCAGGCAGCCAGCCCTACCACGATGGCGACGGCGATCACGGTGCTCGGGCGAAGGCTTCTTGATTTCATGCCGCTTGGACGCCGGCCGTTCCCGAGCGGTTCCGCCCGGGGAGCGCTCGGCTGAGCACGGCGATGGTGACTGCCGAGATGGTGAGGATGAGGTACAGGACGGTGAGCCACTGATCCGGAGTCCGGCTCTGCAGGAGGGCGAGAAGGGTGATGCCGAGCGAGGCTGTCAGCTGGACGGTCATGAACAAAGCGGTGGTGCCCTGCGCCTGTTCGGCGGCCGGAAGGGTTCGATAGACGCTGGCGAACGTCGGTGAGGCTGTGCTGCCGAAGCCAAGACCGGTAACCATGAAGAGAACGAATAGCGCCGGTAGCGGTAGCCGGTCATGGCCGAGGGCGAAGGTGAGCAGGCCGGCTGCCGTTACCATCGCGCCGGCCCGGACCAATGGCCTGGGGCCGGTCCGATCGCTGATCCGGCCGGCTATCGACATCGAGATCAGCAAGCCCACGCCAAGGGCGCAGACCAGCAGGCCCTGCTCCCATCCGTGCAGCTGATGGCGTTCCGCACCGAAGATCGGTAGCGCGGTCACGAGCGAATACATAATCAGGCCAACGAAACCCATCACCGTCAGGGTGGCGGCAAACCCGGGTCGTCGGAGCAGGCGCAGATCGAAAGCTGGTGTCCTGGAAGTAGTTAAGGCGTACCTGGTGTATGTGGTCAGCAGCAGGATGCCGACGATGGCGGCCGTGGTGACAAGCGAGCCGACACCGTGCTGGCCGGAACGGTTCAGTGCGAACAGGATTGCGAGGTAACCCCCGGTGAGCAGGAGCAGGCCGCGGACGTCTGCGACCGGTCGAATGGTCGTTTCGGCGTCCGGCCGGTCAGCCGGAATGAAGGCGAGCGCCGCAATCAGAACGGCGATCCCGAGCGGGATATTGACGATGAAGATCCAGCGCCAATGGCCGCTGCCGGCTATCAGTCCACCCACGATCGGGCCAAAAACTGGGGCAACGTTGATGATCATGGACATCGTGCCAATCACCCGTCCGACCCGGTCCTTGCCGGCCAGTCCGGCAGCGAGGGCGAGCGAGGTCGGCTCAAGCAACCCTCCGCCGAGACCCTGGATCACTCTGAAGGTGATCAGCGAACCGGCCGACCAGGCAACCGCCGACAGCGCCGAACCGACGATGAAAAGTCCTAGCCCAGTAAGAAATACGGCTCGTCCACCAAATCGTGCAGTTGCCCAGCCGAGCAACGGCAACATCGCCGCAGCGGCCAGTAGGTAACCGACGGTCACCCAGACGATCGTGGTCAGCGGCGCGTCGAAGGCGGTGCTCAGGGGTTGCAGGGCGACCGCGACGACGGTGCCGTCAAGCACCGCGAGCAACGCGGCCAAGGCAAGGGCGATCAGGGCGGCCGTTGAACCGGCCGTGGCGTCAGCCGTCGGTGTGGACGTCGAAGGTTGTTTAACTGACATGGCGTCAAACTAAACCGATCAGTGTAGTGATGGCAAGGTGCGGTATAGTTTTCTTATGGTGTCGGTAAATAGGAGCGTGGTTCGACCGGACAAGCGGCGGGCGATCCTTGACGCTGCCGCTCCGATCTTCGGCAACGAGGGCTATCAGCGGGCGAGCATCGACGCGATCGCCACGGCGGCGGGAGTGTCGAAGCCGACCATTTACAGCTACTTCGGCGGCAAGGAGCAGTTGTTCCGCGAGTCGGTGGCCGACTCCGCGCTTGAGCAGAACGCCGAGGCGTTGGGCGTGATCCAGCGATTGGACCTCTCGCCCGACCGCTGGCGGGCCAGCCTGCATGAACTCGGCGTGAAGCTGATCGAGTGTCAGCGCAGCGACTGTGCGATGTTCCTGCAGCGGCAGATCGCCGCCGAGAGCGCCCGCGATCCGGAGGTCTATCGGGTCGTCAGGACCAAGGCCATGGACCCGATTCTGGAGGCGCTCGCCGGACGGTTGGCCATGCTCGGCAACGCGGGCTTGCTCCAGGTGCCGAGTCCGGCCCTCGCCGCCCGGCAGTTCCTCGCGCTGATCGGTGCCGAGATCCCTGAACTGACCGAGCATGGCACCAAGCACATCGCCGATGAGGTGATTCGCCAGGCGGTGGAGGCCGGCGTGGAGACCTTCCTGCGCGCCAGCGCTCGCGCCGATCGCTGATCTGCTTGGTTGTCGCCAGACGTTCGGCAGCTCCAATACCGGAAGTAACGTTGTGGTGTCACTTTTGCCGCGGGGTCGGCTGAGGCCCAGGCCACGCCCGCAGTGGGGCAAATCGGGTAATAATCCGATGTGACCGCTCACGATCTGCTTCAACATGTGGAATGTCTCAGAAATCTCGGATCGTAGATTCAAGCTTTTGGCGGTATCCCGCTAGGGTTCGGACTAGAACACTCCTCGGTGTCCTGAGTTGGACCATCCGTGGAGATGGCCCATGTCCGCGCGGCCAAGCACGACGACGCTGCGCGTCCCTGGGTGGCTTTCAGTTCGCAGGTGAGCAGGTGAGCAGGTGAGAGAGGCCCGACATGAGCAGCGATCTGATCGGAAGGCGTCGAGCCAGTGAGCAACGTCTCGACCGGGCCCGGTCCCTCGAAGCTTCATTAAAGGAGAGGATCGACCTCCTCGTGCAAACCACGGGGATGTCCATCGAGCAGCTGGATTTCGACGGTTCCTTTCGTGCGGCGCTCACCGCGCTGGCCGCACTGGCCGCGCGCAGGACGCACTTCGACATCATCGTCACTCTTCCGGATGCCCCGTTCGCTATGCGTATTCAGCAGGTCAACAACGCGGTGAGTACCGAGGTGCTCATTCAGCGTGACGGTCCATTCGAGCCGGTGTCGAACCCCTCGGCCGCTGGTGAGCTGGCATCGACGCCCGCGTACTCCGCGCTCGTGCGCGAAACGCCAACGTACGCTGAGACTCCCGCCGCCTACGCGGCTATTCCTGCAGCAGCCAGCTACGCCGCAATTGCTCCCTCCGCGCCGCGCAGCGAGCCGGTGCCGAGGGCTCAGGTGGCTTCCGATCTTGCGGAACTGCTCTGGCAGGGTGTGGACCATATGCCATCATGACCGACTTGGATGACCGCCCGTCAGCCCAGAACAGCCCCGACGACAGTGCGATATCACGCACGGGAGTGACTCGATGAAGATCGCACAGAAGCTCGGCCTGCTGGTCGGTTCGCTCCTGGCGGCGGTGCTGATCACGATTCTGGTGCTGTCCAACCAGGTCGCGGCGACCTCCGAGGAGTACAACGACCTCATCGACAACGAGATCCAACAGCGTTCGGACTCGGTCTCGATGCTGGTGGTTTTCGGAAAGCAGGTCTTGGACCTCCAGGAGATCTTGCTCCAGGCACGATCTCAAGTGGAGTACAAGCCGTTGCTGGCGGAGTACTTGAAGCAGGACAAAGAGGTGGACAGGCTCGTCGAGAAGCTGCTGTCCAAGGTGGGTCCGGATGACCCTCGGTTGCGAACGACTCTTGTTCAGTTCCAGACCACTCACGACGCGGTAAATGCTCAGTACCTAGCGGCACTGCAGGTTTTGACGGACTCCAACTTCCGGGATGTTGCCGGCGCCAGCGCATCGATTCAGAACGTCGAGGACTTCGCGAACGACCTGGTCGCCTACATCGTGGAATATCGGCAGCGGTCCGTGGAAAAGTTGATCGCCGATCAGGAAGCCGCGGCTGACCTGCGCCTCCAGATCATCTACGGTGTCGGTGCGGTCCTGCTGTTGCTGGCCACCCTCGCCGTGATCGCCGTGGTGCGCGGCATTGTCCAGCCGGTTCGGTCGCTGACCGCCGCGGCCCTGGGCGCCGCCAACGAGCGACTGCCCAAGGTGGTGGCCGAGATCGCTACTTTGCCGGCCGATGCGCCGACCCCGACTCTGCCCAGGTTCGAGGTAACGACTCGCGACGAACTGGCCGAACTGGCGAGCGCGCTGAGCACCCTGCAGGACAGCGCCGTAGAACTGGCTCTGGAGCAGCGCCGCAACGAAGAAGCCAACGCCGAGACACTGGTCAACCTCGGCCGTCGAAACCAGAGCCTGCTCACCAGAATGCTCTCGTACGTGACGGAACTGGAGCGCAACGAGCGCGACTCCGAGGCGTTGGACAAGCTCTTCCGGCTCGACCACCTCACCACCCGGATCCGGCGGAACGCGGAAAGTCTTCTGGTGCTCGCCGGCGCCAAGCAGACCCGGACGTGGTCGCACCCGATCGCGATCGACGATGTGCTGCAGGCGGCACTGTCCGAGATCGAGGAGTACACCCGGGTCACCGTTCACCACATGGACCACGCCAAGGTCCACGGGTCGGTCGCGGCCGACCTCACGCACATGATCGCCGAATTGCTGGAGAACGGAACTCGCTTCTCGCCCCGCGAGCAGCAGGTACTCGTTGTCGGGCGGCTCACCCCGAGCGGATACCAGTTCGACCTCATTGACGCGGGTCTCGGGATGGCACCCGAGGAGCTCGAGGAGGCCAACCAGCGGATCTCGCAGGCGGGTCAGCGCCGGCCTGACACCAAGGTGCTCGGCCACCACGTGGTGGGTCGGATCGCCAGCCGCCGTGGGATTTTCGTCCAGCTACTGCCCTCGGACCAAGTGGGACTGACCGCAATGGTTCTCGTCCCCGTCGCGCTGCTCAGCGACGCTTCCATCCCGGCCACCCTTCAGGACATCACCGAGGTGCCAATGATCAACCCGATTCCTGTACCTGCCCCGGCACCCGTTCGGGCACTCAGCCTGGCACCAGCGCCTAGCCGTGCCCCCGCGCCGTCGAATAACCCGGCGCCTGCGTACAACCCCGCGCCCGCCGCGGCTTCGGCTTGGGGCCAGCCCAATTCCACCCCGGCTCCGGTCGTCCCGCTCCGGGCCACGCAGCCCCCGGTTCGGATGCCCTCACGAGCACCCGCGGCAGAGCTGACACCGGTCGCCACCGAGCGTGCCGCCCCGAGCCGGCGAGTGCGTGGTGCGCAGCTCGGTGATCTGGGCGCACAGGACCGCGAGCTGTCGCCGACTCCGGTTGACGCCAACCTCGTCAGATCCCAGATGTCCGCACTTCAGTCCGGGGTCAGCGCCGCTCGTCGGGATCGGAACTCGGAGCCGGTCTCGGCCTCGATCCCGCAACCGATTTCGCAGCCGATCCAGCAGCCGTACCCGATTTCGCGCCCCATTTCGCAGCCCATTCCGCAGCCGTACCGGAGCTCGAACCCCATTTCGCAGCCGATCCCGCAGTTGCCGACCGGCTCGCTTGAACAGCTTCCCCGGGTCCCGACGCGAAGGGTCCGCGGCGCACAGCTCGCGGAACTCGGAGCCGACGCCATCTCGGAAGCTGCCATACCACCGCGCGACGCCAGTGCCATCGGCCGCCAGTTGGCCGGTCTACAGGCCGCCACGACCCGTGCTTCGCGGGAAACCGGCCGCCGTCACCCCGCCACCGACGACGACACCCACGGGAGCAACGCATGAGCGGCAACCCTTACGGAACTGGGATGGTCTCACTCAGTCCGGCCGCACAGAACGTGAGCTGGATGCTTGACCACTTCGTCCACGAGACGGCGGAGGTCGAGCAGGTCATTGGCGTCTCGTCGGACGGCCTTTTGATGGCGATGTCCGTACAGATGGACCGTGGCGACGCGGACAAGCTCGGCGCGACCGTTTCGGGTATGACCACTCTCGCCCAGAGCGCCAGTCGACTGCTGAACAAGGGCGGGCTCACCCAGGTCATCACCGAGTTCGGTGGCGGCTACCTGATCGCCTCGCTGATCAGCGGCCGTGCCTGCCTCGGCGTCGTCACGTCCCGCTACTGTGATCTGGGCCTGGTCGGGTACGAGACCGCCATGCTCGTTGAACGGGTCGGCGCCGTCCTGACGCCCGAGTTGATCACTGAGCTCAAGGCGAACCTCGCGCTGTGAACGGTCATGGCGGGCTCGATGACGAGCAGGCGCATGAAGAAGAGAGCTTCGGGCGCCCCTTCCTAGGGCGGGCGATCAGGGCCGAGTCCGTCGATGGCCTGAGGAACGAGCCCATCGATGAGGCGGCTGTCGAGCACCGGCGGGCCTATCTGCTCACCGGTGGCCGAACCGGTGGCGGGGCCGCTGGGATCGGGATCGAGACCTTGCTGGTCCGCGATCGCGGGATGGCAGCTCGCAGCGGCTGGCCGACCGAAATGTCCATGATCATCGCAACCTGTGAGACACCGGTTGCGGTCGCCGAAGTGGCGGCGCGGGTCGGTCTACCGATCGGCGTCGTCCAGGTTCTTGCCGGGGATCTTGTCTCCGCCGGAGTACTTCTGCGCTCCGCCTCGTCGAGATCCCTGGCGGACGACGTCCACTTCATCGAAAGGTTGATCCACGGTGTCGCTGCCCTCTGAGACAGTGTCCGGCGCCGGCTCGCAAACGCGTAGGCCGCCGATCCCGGTCAAGATCCTGATCTCCGGTGGCTTCGGGGTCGGCAAGACCACCACCGTCGGCGCGCTGTCGGAGATCACCCCGCTCACCACCGAGGCGCCGATGACCTCGCTGTCAGTGGGAGTCGACGATGCCGGTTCCGGCAGCCAGAAGACGACGACCACTGTGGCGATGGACTTCGGTCGGGTGACGATCGACGAAAGCATCATCCTGTACATGTTCGGTACCCCCGGCCAGGACCGGTTCGGCTTCATGTGGAACGACCTGGCCGACGGCGCGCTCGGTGGCATCGTGCTGGTCGACCCGAGCCGGCTGGACGACTGTTTCGTGGCGCTTGACTATTTCGAAAGTATCCAGCTGCCGTATGTGGTGGCGGTGAACCAGTTCGCCGGCCGCCCGACGATGACTCTGGACGACGTGCGGCACGCAGTGAATGTCGATTTCGATGTTCCCGTCGTGGCCATCGACGCGCGTAGTCGCGAGGAAGTCAAGACCGTCGTCCTGACTTTGCTGCACCGGATTCTCGCCCGGGCAAAATCGCGCAGCGGCGGCTGACCTGTATGACTGTTCTGTTGTACCCCTTTGGGAGGAAGCTGCGTGCGTAAGATCCTTTCCAGTTTGGCAGTTGCCGGCCTGGTCCTGACCTTGGCTGCCTGCGGCAGCGAGGAAGAAGTCAGCGTCAAATCCAATGTGGGTGCCACTGTTGGCATTGCGCTGCCAACCACGAAAAATGCGCGATGGAACGCCGATGGTAAAGCCATGGTCGAGCAGTTCCAGGCGATGGGCTACAACGTGAACCTGAAATTCGCCGAGAACGACACCGAAAATCAGCGCAAACAGGTCAAAGCCATGATCGATGAGGGCGACAAGCTGCTGGTGATCTCCGCCATCGATGGTGGATCGTTGACCGGGGTGCTGGCCGAGGCAGCCAAGAAGAACGTCAAGGTGATCGCGTACGACCGGCTGCTCACCAATACCAACGACGTCAGCTATCAGGCGACCTTCGACAACCATCAGGTCGGCGTGCTGCAGGGGAAGGTGCTTGTCGAGCGCCTGGGGGTGGACACCGGTAAGGATGGCCCGTTCAGGGTCGAGTTGTTCGCCGGCTCCGCGACCGATGTCAACGCGAAGTCCTTCTACGACGGCTCCATGGAGGTGCTGAAGCCGTATATCGAATCGGGGCAGATCGTGGTGCCAAGCGGCGAGATCGCCTTCAAGAAGGTCACCACGAAGGATTACAGCGACGTCCTGGCACAGGCTCGGATGGAGCGGCTGCTCAAGACCTACTACAAGAACCGCCGGGTGAACGCGGTCCTGTCGCCCTACGACGGGATGACCATCGGCATCATCAACGGGCTGAAGAAGAACGGGTACGGGCAGGGTAATCGGCCGCTGCCGTGGACCTCCGGCCAGGATGCCGAGATCCCGTCGGTGCAGTCGATCATTGCCGGTGAGCAGACCGAAACGATCTTCAAGGACACCCGTGAGCTCGCCAAGGTGGCGGTGCAGATGGGTAACGCGCTGCTGACCGGCTCGAAGCCGATTGTCAACGACACCGTCTCGTTCGACAACGGAGTGAAGATCGTCCCGACGTACCTGCTGTACCCGGTGGCCGTGGACGAGACGAACTACGAGGGACTGTTGCTGAAGAGCGGTTTCTACAACGAGAAGCAGCTCAAGAGCTGAGCTGAGGCACGGTCCCGCGGTTCACCTCCGCGGCGTCGGTGCTCCGGTGGGAATCTGGTGCGGTTTACCGTTGGTGTCGATCGGGTATCGCGCCGACGTCCGCTGGAGGGTTCGATGAGTGTGCTGATCGCTGCCGATGAGCTGGCCGAGGTGGTTGCCAAAGGCTGGCGTCCGCGGATCCTGGACGTGCGGTGGCGGCTGGGCGGGCCGCCCGGGCGGGAGGAATACCGCGCCGGGCACATTCCGGGCGCGGTCTATGTCGACCTGGACCAGGAACTTGCCGCTCCGGGAGGGCCCGGGGTAGGCCGACACCCGCTGCCGACGCTGGAGCACCTTCAGGCCGCGGCACGGTCCTGGGGATTGCGGGTTGGCGAGACCGTGGTCGCCTATGACGACAGCGGGAACCTCGCTGCCGCTCGGGCCTGGTGGTTACTGCGCTGGGCCGGGCTGAGCGATGTCCGGTTGCTGGACGGCGGGCTGGCTGCCTGGCGTTCGGCCGGCCTGCCGGTCGTGAGCGGGGACGAGCCGCCGCCGCCCCCGGGCGATGTGACCCTGAGTTCCGCCCGCCTGCCGTCCGTCGATCCGGACGGGGTGGCCGCCCTCATCGCTGACGGCGTCCCGGTCCTGGATGCTCGGGCGGGGGAGCGGTACCGCGGGGAGGTGGCTTCGGTGGACCCGAAGCCCGGTCACATTCCCGGTGCGCTGAGCGCACCGACGAGCGAAAACCTGACGCCAGAGGGGACTTTCCGGTCAGCCGAGGAGCTGGCGGCGCGGTTCGCGATGCTCGGCGTCACACCGGGCACACCCGTCGGCGTGTACTGCGGCTCCGGGGTGACCGCAGCGCACGAGATGGCGGCCCTGGCCATCGCCGGGATCGAGGACGTCATCCTCTACCCGGGTTCCTGGTCGCAGTGGGCCACACTGCCGGATCGTCCGATAGCCACCGGTCAAAGCCTCGGCGTGGTTTAGGACCTTAGGGCATTAATCCCTGAGGACCGGAGCTTCTGGGCGAGCAGCTCGGCCAGATGCAGGCTGCGGGCCCCGCCGAGTTGTTCCGCCTGGGTGCGGCAGGAGAAACCATCGGCGAGCACCACGGTGGCCGCCGACCGGGCTCGCAGGGCTGGCAACAGCGCGTTCTCGGCAACGGCCACAGACACGTCGTAATGGCCTTGTTCCATCCCGAAGTTACCGGCCAGGCCACAGCAGCCGGCCAGAACCGTGAGGGTGGCTCCGCTGTCGGTGAGCAGTTTCTGGTCCGTGCGAAAGCCCATCACGGCGTGGTGATGACAGTGCGGCTGGACCAGGATCTCGGTGCCGGTGAGATCGGGCAGGCGCCACCCGTCCGGTCGCCCTGGCATGGTCGCCCGAGCGGTGAGGATCTCGGCCAAGGTCTGGACCGCGCCCGCGACCGGGGCGGTCCGGGGATCGTTCGGGAGCAAGTCGAGCAGGTCCGAGCGCAGCACAGCGGTGCAGGACGGCTCCAGGCCGACAATAGGGATGCCCTGCGCGGCATATGGGCCGAGGATGTCCAGCAAGCGGGTCAGCCGGGTGCGGGCACCGTCGAGCTGGCCGGTGGAGATCCAGGTCAGTCCACAGCAGGCCTGCTGATCGGGGACGATCACGCGGAACCCGGCCTGGGTCAAGACTTCTACTGCCGCCTTGGCGACGTCCGGGGTCATCCCGTCGGTGAACGTGTCGGCCCAGAGCACGACCGGGTCCAGTGTGTTGGTCGAAGCAGTCTCGGCTTGTCGCCGCCACCAGCGGTGGAACGTCTCCGGCGCGAATCGGGGTGCGCTGCGCCGGGAATCGAGGCCACCGGCGCGCAGTAGCAGCCGGGCCAGCGGCGCGAACCCGAGAAGACGATTTGCCAGGACCGCGCCAAAGCGAGGCAGTCGGTCCAGCAACGTGATCCAGCGCGGCAACCAGCCAATGCTGTAGTGGCTGACCGGTCGTAGCCGGCCGCGATAGGTGCGGTGCAGAACCTCGGACTTGTACTGCGCCATGTCGACGCCGGCCGGGCAGTCGCTGGCGCAGGCCTTGCAGGACAGGCACAGGTCAAGGGATTCATGGACCTCGGTCGCCGACCAGGTCTTGATCGCCGTCCCGTTGGTGAGCTCCTGCAGGACGCGAGCTCGACCGCGGGTGGAGTCCTTCTCGTCCTTGGTCGCCAGGTAGGAGGGGCACATGAAGCCACCGGCTGCGGTGCTGTCGGCCCGGCACTTGCCAATGCCGACGCAGCGGTGGACGGCGCGGGTGAAGTCACCACCGTCGTGAGCGAAGGCGACTCCGCTGGTGGCAAGCAGCGAATGCGCCTGCGGTCGACGCAGATCGGCGTCGATCGGCTGCGGGCGAACCAGAATCCCTGGGTTGAGCAGGTTTTCGGGATCGAAGTGGTCCTTGACTCCGGCGAACAGGTCCAGCAGCTCGCGCGAGTACATGATCGGCAGGAGGTCGCTGCGGGCCCGGCCGTCGCCGTGCTCACCGGAGCAGGAGCCGCCGTGCTTGACCACCAGGTGCGCGGCGTCCTGGATGAAGTTGCGGAACACCGTGCCGTCGTCCTCGAGTGGGAGGTCGATCCGGACATGAATGCAGCCGTCGCCGAAATGTCCGTAAGGTAGACCGGTTACGTTGTAGGAGGCCATCAAGAGTTCGAACTCGCGCAGGTAGTCACCGAGGTTTGCGGGTGGGACGGCGGCGTCCTCCCAACCCGGCCAGGCCTGCTGGCCCTCGGGGGTGCGACCGGCAAGACCGGCGCCGTCTTCGCGAATCCGCCACATAGCGGTGGCTTCTGGACCGGCGGGCATGATCCGGGCATCGAGCGCGGCCGCATCCCGGACCAGTGCCTGTGCCGCGGCCTGAGCGATATCGGCGTGCTCGCCGCCGATTTCGACCATCATCCAGCCACCGCCACGAGGCAGTTCGGGGACTGCGGCCGCCCCCTTGTGCCGGCGGACGACCTCGACCAGGCGGGCGTCCATACCTTCGACCGCGAGCGGCGAGTGCGCCAGCAGCCCAGGGACGGCATCCGCGGCCGAAGCCATGTCCGGGTAGCCGAGGACGACGAGCAGGCGCGCCGGGCTGATCGGGACCAGATCAACCGTGGCGTCGAGGATTACGCCCAGCGTGCCCTCGGTGCCGACCATCGCCCGGGCCAGATTCCGGCCGTGCTCGGGCAGTAGGTGTTCGAGTGAGTAGCCGGACACCTGGCGGGGGAAAGTGCCCAGTTCGGTGCGAATGACGTCCAGGTTGGCGTCCACTAGGGCCTGGAGGTCGGGAAAATCCGCCAATCCTCGCCCGGCGGCGAACCGTCGTCCTCGACCGTCGATTAGGTTGAGGGCTTGCACATTATCCGCGGTCCGGCCGTAGGCAACCGCGTGCGGGCCGCAGGCGTTGTTGCCGATCATGCCGCCGAGCGTGGCCCTGGCCTGTGTGGAGGGGTCGGGGCCGAACCGCAGACCGTGCGGTGCGGCCGCCTTCTGCAGGCTGGCCAGAATCACCCCCGGCTCGACCCGTGCCGTCCGACTCCCCGGGTCGAGTTCCAGAATCCGGTTCAGGTGCCGGGCGAAATCGATCACGATGCCTGGCCCGATCGCATTTCCCGCCACCGAGGTCCCGCCACCACGGCTAGTGACCGGGACGCCGGTGGTCCGGCTCACCTCGAGAGTGGCCAGCACATCGTCGAGGTCCAGGGGTTCGACCACCACCTGGGGGGCGACCCGGTAGTTGGATGCGTCGGTGGCATACTCCGCACGGCGGCGCACGCCGTCGTCGACTCCACCGCGGACCACCCGGCGCAATTGTCCGCCGATGCCCTCGGCGGGTTCCTTGGTCGATGATGGAGTACCGGTGGCCAGCGGATGGGTGGTCATGTCCGCCAGTCTCCCGCAGGTTGCATCCATGCCTCTGTTCGGCACCCGATGTGAACGCTAACATCCATGGATCGAGAGATTTAATAACTACAGGGAGTTGCTATGGATGCATCGTCGCACCCGCCCGCTGCTTCGGCCGTTGTCATCGGGGTCGACTACGGGACGCTGTCGGGACGGGCCGTGGTGGTCCGGGTCAGCGACGGCGTCGAACTCGGCAGTGCCGTACACGCGTACACACACGCAGTAATCGAGCGGGCCTTGCCGTCCTCCGGGCAGACCTTGCCGCCGGACTGGGCGCTGCAGGTCCCGAGTGATTACGTCGACGTGCTACGGATCGCAGTGCCGGCCGCGCTGGCCGCCAGTGGTGTCTCCGCCGAACACGTGATCGGCCTCGGTACGGACTTCACCGCCTGTACCGTGCTTCCGGTCCTGTCGGACGGAACGCCGTTGTGCGAATTGCCCGAGTTCGCCGATCAGCCGCACGCCTACGTGAAGCTCTGGAAGCATCACGCGGCGCAGTCGCATGCCGATCGGATCAATGCCGCCGCGCACGAGCAGAAGGTGGCCTGGATCGCCCGGTACGGCGGCAAGCTGTCCTCCGAGTGGGCGCTGGCCAAGGGGCTGGAACTCTTCGAGGACGCGCCCGAGGTGTACGCCCGAGCCGAGCACGTGATCGAGGCGGCCGACTGGATCGTCTGGCAGCTGACCGGCGAGTACGTCCGCAACACCTGCACCGCCGGCTACAAAGCGGCGCGGCAGGACGGGCAGTACCCGAGCGAGGAATTCCTCGAGTCGATCAGCGCCGGTTTCGGCGGATTCATCCGGGACAAGGTCGAGCAACCAGTGAAGGACCTCGGCGATCTGGCCGGGCGGTTGACCGCCGAGGCGGCCGGCTGGACCGGCCTGCCGGAGGGCATCGCGGTGTGTGTCGGCAACGTCGACGCGCACGTCACCTCCGCCGCCGCCCAGGCCCTCGAGCCGGGCCAAATGGTCGCGATCATGGGCACTTCCACCTGCCACGTGATGAACTCCGACCAGCTCGGTGAGGTGCCGGGGATGTGCGGGGTAGTGGACGGCGGCATCGTCAAGGGTTTGTGGGGATACGAGGCCGGGCAGAGCGGCGTCGGCGACATCTTCGGCTGGTTCATCGACAGCGGCGTCCCCGAGTCGTACCGGCAGGAGGCCGAGCGCCGCGGGCTGGGGATGCACGAATACCTGACCGAGCTGGCCTCCACCCAGGCCATCGGCCAGACCGGCCTGGTGGCGCTGGACTGGCATAACGGCAACCGGTCGGTGCTGGTGGACCACACGTTATCCGCGGTGATCGTCGGCCAGACGCTGGCGACCCGTCCGGAAGACGTCTACCGCGCGCTGCTGGAGGCCACCGCCTTCGGGACCAGGACGATCGTGGAGGCCTTCGAATCCAGCGGGGTTCCGGTCACCGAGCTGATCGTGGCCGGTGGGCTGCTGAAGAACCAGTTGCTGATGCAGATCTATTCGGATGTCACCCGGTTGCCGCTGAGCGTGATCGGCAGCGATCAGGGCCCGGCGCTCGGATCGGCGATCCATGCCGCCGTCGCGGCCGGCGCCTACCCCGACGTCCGGGCGGCCTCGGCGGCGATGGGCCGGGTAGAGCGCGGCGTCTACCAACCCAACCAAGACCGGGCCAAGGTGTACGACGCGCTGTTCGCCGAGTACTCCCAACTGCACGACTACTTCGGCCGGGGTGGCAACGATGTGATGCACCGGCTGCGCGACTTGAGGCGAGAGGCACTTCGATGACGATCACGGACGACGTCCGCGACACGGTACGTGGACTGCGGAACACGGTGGCGCAGCTGCATGCCGAGCTGACCCGCAATGAACTGGTGATCTGGACGGCCGGCAACGTGTCTGCCCGGGTTCCCGGTCAGGACCTGATGGTGATCAAGCCGTCCGGGGTGTCCTATGACGACCTGGACGCCGACGCGATGGTGGTCACCGACCTGTTCGGCAAGCTGGTGGAAGGCGAGCGCAACCCGTCCTCGGACACCGCAGCGCACGCCTACGTCTACCGGAACATGCCCGCCGTGGGCGGGGTAGTGCACACGCATTCCACCTTTGCGACGGCCTGGGCGGCACTGTCTGAGCCGATTCCGTGCGTCCTGACCATGATTGCCGATGAGTTCGGGGGGGACATCCCGGTGGGACCGTTCGCTCTGATCGGTGACGACTCGATCGGCCGCGGGATCGTCGAGACGCTCACCGGTAGCCGGTCTCGTGCGGTCTTGATGGCCGGGCACGGCCCGTTCACCATCGGCACCGACGCCCGGGACGCGGTGAAGGCCGCCGTCATGCTCGAGGACGTCGCCCGGACCGTGCACTACGCCAAGCAGATGGGCGAAATTCGGCGGCTCGCACAGAGCGACATCGACAGCCTCTACGCCCGATACCAGAACGTTTACGGAAAATGACGACACGCGGGAGCGGACCCATGACGAAGGAATCGAATCGCCGTGAGATCTGGTTTCTCACCGGGAGCCAGGGACTGTACGGCCCGGAGGTCGTGGAGCAGGTAATCGCCCAGTCGCGGGAGATCTCCGACCAGCTGGCTGGGGCGAAGGACATCCCGTACGAGGTGATCTGGAAGCCGGTACTGACCGATTCCTCGGCGATCCGCCGGATGGCCTTGGAGGCCAACGCGGACGACGCAGTGATCGGACTCATTGCCTGGATGCACACCTTCTCGCCCGCCAAGATGTGGATCTCCGGGCTGGACGCACTCCGGAAGCCTTTGCTGCATCTGCACACCCAGTCGAACGTGGCACTGCCGTGGGCCGAGATCGACATGGACTTCATGAATCTGAACCAGGCCGCTCACGGTGACCGGGAGTTCGGATACATCCAGACCCGGATCGGGATCGCCCGCAAGACGGTGACCGGGCACGTCAGCGACCCGTCGGTGAGCCGCCGGGTCGGGACCTGGGCTCGGGCGGCGGCGGCCGCCTCGGCGCTGCGGACGATGAAGCTGGCCCGGTTCGGCGACAACATGCGTGATGTCGCTGTCACCGAAGGCGACAAGGTGGAAGCCGAACTGCGTTTCGGCGTCTCGGTGAACACGTACGGCGTCAACGATCTGGTCGAGGCGGTCGATGCTGCCTCGGATGCGGAGATCGACGAACTCGTCCGCGAGTACCAGGACTCGTATGCCGTCTCGCCGGAACTGCGAACGGACGGCGATCGGCATGAGTCGCTGCGCTACGGAGCCCGGATCGAACTCGGGATGCGGACTTTCCTCGATGCGGGCGGATTCACCGCGTTCACCACCAACTTCGAAGACCTCGGTGGCCTGCGGCAGCTGCCGGGCCTGGCAGTCCAGCGATTGATGGCGGACGGCTACGGGTTCGGTGGGGAGGGCGACTGGAAGACCTCCGTGA
The DNA here is from genome assembly GCA_031400005.1 of Kineosporiaceae bacterium. Lineage (GTDB taxonomy): Bacteria > Actinomycetota > Actinomycetes > Actinomycetales > Kineosporiaceae > JANNPJ01. The sequence goes on from JANNPJ010000564.1 coordinate 15,892, forward strand.
TGGTGCGCACTCTCAAGGTGATGGCCGAAGGTCTGCCTGGTGGAACGTCCTTCATGGAGGACTACACGTACCACCTGGTCCCCGGTGAGGAGAAGATTCTCGGCGCGCACATGCTCGAGGTCTGTCCGTCGATCGCCGCAGACCGGCCCTCGCTGGAGATCCACCCGCTCGGGATCGGTGGCCGCGAGGACCCGGTCCGGCTGGTCTTCGACGCCGCGCCCGGCCCGGCCGTGATCCTCGGCATCGCCGACATCGGGGAGCGCTTCCGGTTGGTCGGAAACGAGGTCGAGGTGGTTCCTTCGGACGAGCCGCTGCCGAATCTGCCAGTGGCCCGGGCGGTCTGGAAGCCGGCACCGAGCTTGCGCACCTCCACCGAGGCCTGGCTCACCGCCGGCGGACCGCACCACACGGTGATGTCCTCCGCGCTGAACGCCGAGCACCTGTGGGACTTCGCTGACCTGACCCGGACCGAACTGGCAATGATTGACGCCGACACCTCGGTCCGTCGGTTCACCCAGGAACTGCGCTGGAACCAGGCCTATTACCGGCTGGCCCAGGGCTTCTGATCGCTCGCTTCTGATCGCTCGCGGGTGATCGTTGTGCTCAGGGACCGTCTTGATCAGGCCGATGGCACGTCGTCCGGTCGGCCCAGTGCTGATCGGATCAGCTGGCGGATTTCGTCGGACGGTCCCAGGCCGAGTTCCTCCTGCAGGACGCGGCGGTAGATTCCATACTGCCGCAGTGCCTCTGCTGGGTTGCCCTCGGCCAAATGCACTTCGATCACCCGCCGGTGAGCGCTCTCTCGAAGCGGTTCACCGGCGACAGCGGTCAGCGCTACATCCAAGGCTTCCGCATGCCGGCCCGCGCGCCGCAGACTGGCACTCAACCTCTCCAGGGCGTGCAGACGCGCCTGGCGGTGCCGTTCGCGTTCCAGCAAGATCCAGTCCTGATCCCACAGCGGGAGAAGATCACTGTTCAGCAGTGCGCTGACGGTGCCGTCTGGCGAGCTCTCCGGTGAGATTTCCCGGAGTCGACGAATCTGCTCTTCACAGACCCAGACATCCACCTCGACCTGATCGCTGAGCGCCAGTTGCGCATCGTGGGTGGTGGTCAGGCTCATTCCACCGGGCCGTGGCAGCCTGCTCACGGTGGCTCGGAGGCTGGCCGCTGCCTGCGCCGCCGAGCTTTCCGGCCACAGCGTGCCAGCGATCCGTGATCGGGTCACCGGGTGTCGGCTGAGGCCGAGAAACGCCAGCAATCGCTGGCCACATTGCCGCACTCGGACCGGCGCGCGACTGTGGTAGACGCCGAATTCCCCGAGCAACTGTATCCGTACGGGCAGCTGCCCAGGTTGGATCGCATACGTCTGCACGCCAGGTGACTCCTACCTTCGTCGCCATCCGGTGGGCGTCCTGGCTGCACCCGAACCTGTTCTACCCGGCCCCCGGATTTACGCAAACCGATCACAGGCGACCAGTTTCAGCCGCACCGATCCCGGTCTGTTGCTGGCGCAGAATGTCGAGTCCCGCACGGGTTGGTGGCACGGCTTCGACGGAATCTATTGACACCATGTCGTACGGATGCGAACGTCTCAAAGATCGTTCGGGGCCATACAAGCATTCGGGGTCATACAAACAGGGAGTTCAGCATGAGCCTGTCACCCGCGCTCGTCCAGACCGAAGGTTCGGCGCTGCGCCGCGGCCGACTAGGTGTCATCCACATCGTCTTCTACGTCATCGCAGCGGCCAGTCCGCTCGTGGGTATGACCGGCGCTCTCCCGGTCGCGATCGTGCTGGGCGACGGTGCCGCCGTCCCGGGTGCCTACCTCGCGGTGGGTGTCGTCCTGTTGTTCTTCAGCGTCGGGTACGCCGCGATGAGCCAGCGAGTCACCAACAGCGGGGCATTCTTCGCCTACGTCGGTCGAGGCCTGGGGATCGGGCCCGGGGTGGGCAGCGCCTACGCCAGCCTGGTCGCCTATCTCGCGATCCAGTTGGCGATCTTCGGCTTCTTCGGTGCGGTGATGGCGGCGCAGATGACATCGTCCTTCGGGCTGGACCTGTCCTGGTGGATCTGGACGCTGCTGGCCTGGCTTCTGGTGCTGGCGCTGTCCGCGTTCAGCGTTGACGTGGGTGCCAAAGTGCTGGGCGTATTGATGCTGCTCGAGCTCGGCTCGTTGGTGCTGATCGCGGTCGCGGTCTTTGCCCAGGGGGGCGGTCCGGACGGTATCGACGTCGGTGCCTCGTTCGCTCCGGGAAACATCCTGGCAGGTGGTCTCACCGGCTCTGCAGGAATCGCCTTGGCTTTCGCATTCGCGTCTTTCATCGGCTTTGAGGCCACTGCCATCTACGGCGAGGAGTCCAAGGACCCTAAGCGGACCGTCCCGGTCGCGACATATCTCGCGGTTACGATCATCACTGTCCTCTTCGCCGTAACTGCCTTCGCCGTCGTCTCGGCGTTGGGTGCCAGCCACGTCGTGGATGAGACCGTCAAGCGCTCCAGCGTGGACGGCGTGCCGCTGGCCAACTCCGCCGAGGTGATCTTCTCGGTAGCTCGGGAGTACGTCGGCGCCTGGCTGGCCGATGTGATGAGCTGGCTGGTGCTGAGCAGCCTCTTCGCCGGAATGCTTGCTTTCCAGAACTCGGCCGCTCGGTACTTCTACTCGATGGGACGAGCCGGGGTCCTGCCGAACCGATTGGACCACGTCAACAAGGCCGGTGCCCCGCTGCTGGGCTCGATCGTCACTTCGGTGATCACCGGTGTCGTCATCGTGCTCTTCGCTGTGACGGGCAAGGATCCGGTCCTCAACCTGTTCTTCTGGTTCAGCGGTCTCGCGGTGGTGGCGATCGTCCTGGTGGAGTTCCTGGTCTGCCTGGCGGTCATCGCCTTCTTCCGTCGCCATCCCGCAGACGCGACGAGATGGCAACGACTGGTGGCACCCGCGCTCGCAGCGTTCGGTCTGGTGGTGGGGGAGTACCTGTTGATGTCCCGCTTCGGGCTGCTGGCCGGCACCGTGGCCGACGGGGTTGACCCCAGCAAGCAGGCCTGGGGGCTGAATCCGCTCGGGTACTTCCTGGTCTTCCTGCCGTTCGCGGTTTTCGCCGTGGGCGCGGTCATCGGCACGGTCCGCCGGCGCGGCGAGAACGTTTCCGCCGTGGCCGACCTGGTTAGCTGAGGTGTCGATGACTGCCACACCCCGGATGCTGATGATCCTCAGCGAGAACTGGACGCTCACCTCGGGACGAGACCTGCCGGAGGTCGTGCGGTGGGCCCAGGTGGCCGAAAACACCGGTTTTGACGCAGTGATGCTGAGCGAGCACATTGTGCTCGGTCCGGATGCCAGCGCCAACGGTGTGATGGGCAACCCTCGCGACTATGCGATGCCGGGCAACCAGGATCCCGAGATGCCGTGGCCCAACTCGTTGATGCTGCTGTCGGCGATGGCGTCGGTGACCACCCGACTGCGCCTGGTGGCCGGCGCGATCATTGCGCCACTGCGCCACCCGCTCCTGCTGGCTCGCGAGCTCGGCACCCTGGACCTGATCAGTGAGGGGCGACTGGTGGTCCAGCCGACCGTGAGCTGGAGCAAGGACGAGTACGCCGCGCTCGGTGTCCCGTTCCGTGAGCGCGGCAAGATCCTGGACGAGCAACTGGAGATCCTCGAGCTGGTGTGGAAGGGCGGGCCCTGCTCCTACGCCGGGGAGTACGTCGAGTTCGCTGACGTCACGCTCGAGCCGCGCGCGTACCGTGCCGACGGGCCGCGCCTGTGGTTCGGCGGCCAGACGCTGAGCCCTCCGGTGCTGCGCCGGCTGGTGCGATGGGGGCACGGTTTCCACCCGTTGGGCGTCCCGGCGGCGGCCGACTTCGCCACGCTGCAGGCGGCCTTGCAGGCGGTGGGCCGTGACCTGGTGGACCTGGAGAAGGTCGGTGGCACCCGGGCGGTGTTCCCCGACGACGAATCCCCGGCCGATCTCGGCCAGGCCATGGAGCCGATGCGTCGTCAGCTGGCCGACGGGTACACCAACTTCTGTGTCAAGCCTTCACAGTTCACTGACGACGTCCGCGAGCTGGAAGGTTTCTGTCGCGATGTCGTGCGCCGAGCT